>NZ_AP023065.1:0-346529 GCF_016593235.1 Nitratiruptor sp. YY09-18 | reverse complement strand
TTTCTATTTGGTTATACGCTTCAAGCATGCCATAGAGTTTCTTACCCTCTCCATAGTACCATTTGCCAAAATCACAATGCTTCTCATCTGTATACTGCGTCTCTATTTTACCACTGAAGAAGTTTCTATACACTACACGATTTTTATAGATAATATGGTCGAGTTTGAATTTGGTAATGATGATTATATTTTGGATAAGATTTGCTAGAGTGGTAGTCTTTTGCGCATTGTCTGTAAATGCATCAATAGATGCACGGAACTTACTCAATACCACTGCTGATTCATTAGCAATCTGCTCCATTTTTGTAGAGTTATTTATGCTGTTTTCGCTCTCCACCTGGAGCTCTTTGAGAACCTCTCTTACATCATCAGTAGATTGCTGTGTCTTTTCTGCTAGTTTTCTTACCTCTTCAGCCACCACTGTAAAACCTTTACCCATCTCACCCGCTCTCGCAGCCTCTATGGCAGCATTGAGTGCCAAAAGATTCGTCTGGTCTGCTATATCATCGATAAGTTTGATGATGTTGTTAACATTTTCAGTCTTTCTGTTGAGCTTTTCTATCACAAGATGTGACTCTTTGACAATGTCTATGAGACTATTGAGTTTACTTACGATCTCATCGAGAGTTTGGGAGACTTCTTTGGAATTTGATGAGATTTTGTTGCTATTGTCTACAATATCTTTGACTTTGTTGATCGACTCCATAAGATCTCGCTTAATAATAGCAAGACCACCTGCAACACCTCCTCCAAGTTGTCCCACTTTTGAGTTAAGCTTTTCTCTTTCTACAAACTTCTCTTTGACCATCATATTATCGACAGAGGCATTGATTGATTCAGCAATATTTTTAAAAATTCCTTTGTATTTTTTTTCGTTGAGTTTTGTGAAGTTCTTCTCTTCGAGGCTTTTGAGCACGATATTGACATCAGTCAAAAATCCCTCTACCTGCTCCATAAACCCCATGAGGTTGTCAAACATCTCCTTGAGAGTTCCTGTATCATTTATCTTCACATCATATTTAAAAACTCCACCTTTTGCTTTTTGCAAGACATAGGAGATTGCATTGAGAGATTTCCGAATATCCATTACACTCAAGAAGATCACAATAGCACAAATAAAGTTGAATATATTGATGACAAAAATACCGTTGAAACCATTTTTATATACTTCATAGCCTAACGAAATTGAAAACAATACAATGGAGAGAATGTTTGCATATTGTATCTTTTGCAAAGATGATATTTTTGCCATTGCCCAGCCTCTTTTGTTTTTATCTATTATCGAAAGGCTGGGACAATTATTTAGATGCAAAGAGTATTTTTATTTTAAAATTACCCTTGCATGGAGAGGTTGTGTTGGGCGATTATTATTACCCATCATTGCATGCATCTTTGCAATCTGCTCTTTGGAAGCCTCAACAGGATTTTTGAGCACTATCCAACGAACACCTTCAGTACATGGAGGAGTAGTAAAAGATCCATCATAGCGGTAGTAGTCTAGTTTTTTTGGAAAAAAGTCTCCGGGATTAAACATCTCTTTGAGATTTTTCTTGTTTCCTACTTTTGGGTCCAAATATGTCAAAACCTTTTCGAGGGCACTATTTTTCTTTCCCTCTTTAAACATCAAAGCAATAACAAGATACTCTCCATCTTTACTTTTGTGAACAAAGTGCCCTTCCATTGGGAAGTGTTTGCCATTGAGAGTATTCTCGCTAGGAGTGTGGAAGTGGTATTGCATGAGCTCAAATGGTATGCCATCTACCACTACTTCATTTTTACCACTTGCTGTTACTTTAATAGTATGACCATTATTGACCACCTCTTTGCTAATACCAGCATAGGTGATTTGTAAATCTGGAAGTTTTGCGTCGATAAATCTGTTCATATTAATAGGAGACTGATTGACACCAAGTTTACACATACGAAACTTTGGATCTATCTCACCCCAATGTATAGGCCCTTCACTGCCTTTATAGCTCCAGTGCTTATGCTCTGCATGGTGTCCTGCACCAGTCACTCCTGCAAAGAGGAGTCCAGAAGCCAATCCTGCCATTATGATAATTTTTCTCATAGTCTACCTTTTTTGTTTTAATTATATAAACTAAATGATTAATCGTCTTTTAATGCATCGGCTATTAGTTCCAACGGGTTTTTAAACACCACATTGCTCTTTGCTTGCACCAAAGCATTGCTAATCTGCACCCTACAGGCGCTACACTCTGCTGCCACCACCTCTGCACCACTTTGCTCAATCATGGCGGCCTTTGGCTTACCTGCAGCTTCAGCGAGATGATACTTTTCAGTCTGTATAGTCACTCCTCCAAACCCACAGCAGCGGTTGGGATCTTCCATCTCTTTGATTGTAAAATTTTGCGCCAGGAGCGCTCTTGGCTCTCTCCAAACCCCTTGCACTTTACGCGCGTGGCATGGATCATGGTATGTCACACTTGTTGGCAACTTCTTACCTTGCTCTTGCAAAATTTTCAAAAGCGGTGTCTTTTCGTAGAGCCATTGTGTAGCTATGAAAATCTTCTCATTTAACTTAGCAGCTCTTTTTGCCCACTCTTCTTCACCTCGATTGCGGAAAAAGACCTCCCAATCATGCTTGATCATCGCACTACATGTAGCCTCTGGTACTATAATCGCCTCAACCTCATCGATAAAACTCTCAAAATACTCTATGTTTCTTTTTGTAAGATATGCAACAGTATCAAAATCTCCTGTGAAATAGGCTGGAGCCCCACAACATAGCTGCTTTTTAGGAATATAGATTTCATATTCGAGAGCTTTGAGAATATCTACGAGGCTATCACCAATTTCGGTGTAGTTGTAGTTTGCCAAACATCCGATAAATATAGCGACCTTTTTCTGTTTTCCTTCATTGAGATGCTCTGGATATTTATTGAGAAAGCTCACACTCTTCATAGATGGGAGCAATCGCCCTTTTTTGAGCATCGGAAGATTAAATTTAGCTAGTAGCCCCCGCCCTTTTGGATCAGGAGATAGAGCACAGCTTTTAAAGACAAAACCAAGTTTACTAAAAATATCCATCATCTTGCGATGACGCAGTAACCAAAAAAATGCCCTCTTATACCAAGCGATTCCATATTTTTGAGCAATATCTGCACGTACTTCTTCAATTATCATATCAGTAGGGAGAGAGTTAGGACATACATCTACACAATTGGTACACAAAAAACAGCTCTCAAAAATATCTTTTGCTGTTTTATCGAGATCGAGTTCACCCTTTTGATAATCTCCCAAAAGCTCTATAAACCCTCTAGGACTTGTTGTTTCATCTGGATTTATTTGATGAATTGTACATGTAGGGATACATTTACCACATTTGATACATGCATCGCTTACTTTGGTATATTCAAACACTTTAGACCTTTTTCATTAGTTTTTGATCTATATAATAAAGATACCCCTGGCATGGCTGTCCTGTAATCATCTTTATTGCCTCTTTATAAAAACTTACCTGCCTTATATATCCACTCTCATCTGCAGGCCGTACACTCTTGTAGTCAATCACCACATAACCACTGTCGGTACGAATAAGCAAGTCAATTATACCGAGGCGCTGTTTGTGCACAAAGGGAATCTCTTTGTAAAACTCTCCTTTAAAGTGCTTTTCAATATCATCTTGTACACTTTGTATAATCTGGTCGATATCATCAACATCCACAAAGACTTTATAACGAGATTTGACATAGTCAACTCCAATTTCAAAACCTTTATGGATAGCCTCACCTTTGTAAATTGCAGCATACTCATTAGGTTTATACTCCTGCTCTTCTATAAACTCCTGTTTACCATAGTAGCGAAGAGGCAAAGAGAAATCTTGCAACTCTTCATAAGAAGAGGAGTCATTCTGGGGAGAAATTACTCCTCTTTTGGTAGTGTGCAAAAAACCAAATCTCCTGCTTTTTGGCTTTTTGATAACTATAAGGGAATCGATCGCTCTTGTAAGAGCTACATAAGCTACATTGTGCAACTCTTTTTGCTCTTTTTGTTCAGCCTTTTGTAAAATTTCTTTATATCGTACATCAAATTCTTCTCTACCCTTTTGGCGCAATATTAGTTTTTGCAAAGTAATATCATCATAGTCAAAAATTACTTTTGGATATTTTGGCTTATCTAGTCCTAAAACATCAAGGACTATAGTATGCTTGAAAGCGAGACCTTTTGATTTATGAATTGTAAGCACTTCAATATGTTGCATACTACTTGGCATTTGAGTAGGAAGCTCTTCGATATAAAGCAAAAACTCCTCGATATCTTTATATGCTACCGCTTCTTGCATGAGTGTGAGTGTAGACTCATCCCACAGCTCATATCTGTCACAGATTTTGCGGATCAACTGTACAGGTTTTTCAAGTTCAAAATCTTCAATATTCTCTTCGCCTGTAATTGAGCAAAAGTGAAAAAGTGCCAATGTATTGGTATTATCTTTGAGATATTTAATAGCTTCTATTACTGCTCTTGCAAAGGGCTGATGGATCACAAGCTTTGAAATGCTCGTAGAGGCTTTGAGACTAAACTTCTCTTCCAAAAATTCTGCAACTTTTAATACATCATCATTGCGAGGTACAAGAATTGCGATATCTTTACTTGCTACACCAGCTTCAAGCAGCATATGCAGTTTCTCTTCTAGAGCTAGCAGAGTTTCATCACTTTCTACTACTTCTACATATCCTCCCTCTTTTACACTTTTTTGCTCTAAATCAAACTCCTCATTTACATATGCCACAATGTTTTCTCTGGAGCGATAATTGATATCAAGCTCCTCAATTTGCATGTTATAACGGTTTGCTACATAATCAAAGAGTTCAGGCTTTCCTCCACGAAAGCCATAAATCGACTGCTTAATATCTCCTACATAGAAGAAACTGCGAAAATCTCTGCTTCCACTTCCAGCTGCTATCTCATCAACTAAAGGTTCAAATATTTTCCAATCTTCCACCGAAGTATCCTGAAACTCATCGATCATTATGTGAGCCAGTTTACTATCGAGACGAAAATAGAGAAAATCTTTAGCAATTGAGTGCTGTAAAAGATCATATGTGATATGCTTGATATCTGTAAAAGAAAGAAGATTTTGCTTTGTAATGAAAGCGAGTTTAAGTTCTTTGTAGCGAGAATAAAACTTGTATAACAGTGAGAGAAATACCGATTCACGATATGCAAAATAGTATGTTATTTCCCGTTTGAGTTCTTGGAATTCCTGCTCTATCACTTCACATCTTTTTACACCTGGTATTTTACAATTTTCTTTTTTGAGATATGCTCTAATCCCATTTGATGTATAGAGAATTTTATCTATATCATCAGTTTCATGATACTCTTTTTTCTTTGCATCACTGCCATATATCTGCACATGGGCTACTATTTTATTATAAAGATCGATGATTTTTTGCGTATTATCTTGCAAAGGATCTGGAGGCGGAGGAAGTTCTTTATCTTTTTCATAAAGAGTAGTAAAAAACTCCTCCACTTTTGCACCATACCATAATGCAAATGAGATAAATTCGTGATATTCTCTCTCATTCAACTCTTCTAAAAATTGCTCAAAAATTTCACATTCACCGATTTCAAAATCGCTTGCAACTCCACCATAATAAGAAAACTTCCGTAAAATTCTTTGTACAAAAGAATCTATTGTCATAATAAGTAAATCATCACGTAAAAATTTTGCAAAAACTTTCTCTTTGCGCTGATTAATCTCATCAAGAGTAAGTCCTGTGATATGTGAGAGGTTTTGTGCTAATTCTTTGTCTCTTTCAAGTTTTTGCAAAAACTCTCCTATACGCTCTCGCATCTCATTGGCTGCTTTGTTGGTAAAGGTAATAGCGAGTACATCATAAGGTGTTGCTTCCATGAAGAGTTTGGCAAGATAACGCAAAGCCAATGCATAGGTTTTACCTGTACCTGCACTTGCTTTGAGTGCTAACATCTCTCTCACACTTCACCTCTACAGCCGAATTTAAATTGACAATAACGACAATATGCTATATCATCACTCTTTCTTGTAATACACTCTACTCTTTCCAAAGCCTCTTTCAAGAGACTTCGACTTTCTTTAGTATCCACTTTTTGCAGTTTTGTATTGCGCAGATCCCAAAAATAGACCTCATCACTCTGCCAAATATAGCTATAAAATTCAGCTTGAAGTTTTGCAGTGTCTTTGAGGTAGTGATTAAGATAGTTCCTAGTATTATTTGTTTTATAATCGTATATAAATATCTTGCCATTATGTTCTATCAAGCGGTCTACACGCGCTTCAAGTACAATACCATCCAGCTCGCGACTTGCTTTTACTTCAGTACGGATTTTCCCGCGTAAATTGCGAAAATCTGCAGTAGCAAATTTTTTGAGCCTTTGATACCAATCTACACTGAGATTATAGCGCTCCTGGCGTGAAGTACCTTTTAATAATGCTTCCCAAATAAAAGTAAAATACTCCTCTTCAGATCTGGGAGTTCTCTTGATAGCTTCCTCAATAGCTCTATGGATTGCTATACCTTGATAACCTTTCTCGTTATCCCGAATTCCTTGATGATAGCTCAGATAATAACGCAGAGGGCATTTAAGTAAAATCTCAAGCATTGTTGGTGAAAGCTTTACTGGCTTTGGAAATGTCTCTATTTTTTCATAAACATGCGGAGCTTTAGAAAATCTATAAAGCACACTGCTGTAACTTAGCTTCTCTTCCCTTTTTTCAAATGGCAACTCCCACAAAAAGCGGCTTGCATCGCTCTCTTCATTTTTTACAAAACTCACTACTGCTCTTTTAGCTGTAGCAAGAAGTGTATAGTAGTAATGCTTTTGAAGCGACTTTTTCTCTGCGGTCGTTGGTAATTTTGCATGCCTTCTTGTGGTACTATTCAAAAAGGTATCCTCTTGCGAAAGTTTTGGCACTACCCCTTCATTAAAATCAGCAATGATCACCCCATCAAATTGTGTTCCCCTACTTTCCAGCACCTCCATTACTGTTACTTTACCGCCACGAATATCATCAAAACGTAAATTTTGTAGTCTTCTTAGCAGCAGATGCAAAATCGCTTCAAAAGAGAGATCAATATGATCAAGCATCCTCTCAAAACGAAAGAGATCTTCTTCAATAAGGCGCTTTTCCTTGTCATTTGCATGGGCAAATATAAACTCTTTGAGATCATGCCAATTTGTAATATTGCGAAACTCCTCTACCTCTTCTTGGCGAAGTTTTTTTGCAAACTCCTCTTCTTGGAGATAGAGATATTTATAAAGAGCCTCCAATTTGCGATATAAAGGCGAATAGATAAAACTCTCTCCCATACTGAAATTAAGATTATTAAGTCTATCAAAACTCTCTAGATACTCCTTGAAATCAGCTTGAGGTACAATCACTACTATGTTTTGTGGATCGATTCCATTTTGGACAAACTCTTCAATCTTGGCAAAAATATAGTTACACTGTTCTATACGTTTGGGAAAGGATTTGTATGCAAGAGTTTGTAATATAGGGTTATCATCCTGGACTTTTTCAACCTTGCCATTTTTAATGATGTAGTGCCCAGGCTCTTCTATACCAAACATTTTCCTTGCAAGAGGAAGATTGAATCTACTCGCCCAAAAATCTATTGCTAAAGGCACCTTTATCTGTTCAATAATCTCCCTATCAAATTTGGTCAAATATCCTGCAAGTTTAATAGTAATATCCTCAAACTGGTCAAAATATTTATGATTAATTTGATACTCATCCAATACGATAATATCAGTAAATCCTTTAGCATGAAGTAGCTTTTTGTAGTTTTGACGAATCTCTTGAAGAATTGCAATATGCTCGCTATACTCTGCATAGGTATCACTCATCATGAGCGTTGCAAAATCGACTCGCTCCAAAAACATCTCTTTTAAAAAACTGTAGAGTGTTTCGCTCGCTTGCAAAAACTTTTCAAAGTTCTCATCAATTCCGAGTTTTGCCAAATCAACACTTTTGCAGGCTTGATAAAAATAGTAGTTGCGCAGCTCCTCATCCACAAATGCATAGTCGCTAAGAATTGCTCTATCTAAAAAATCACCAATTGTAAGGAGTTTGGGGAGGAGTTTTTGGGGATGGGAGGCTGCAAATTGGCGCAGCTCTCTTTGGGTAGTAAAGACAAGAAGTTTCATACCGTTTTGCTAAATACCTTTTTACCTTCACCATGCTTTTTCATATACGCATCAAAAGGCATGACGATATTGCGAATGAGAAGAGTTCCCGTAGGACTTACCTCAATTGCATGATCACTCAGCTTTACAAGGTCCTGCTCTTCAAACTCTTTAAGTGCTTGCAAAGCATCTGCAAAGTACTCTTTGAAGTTGATGCCAAACTCCTTTTCTATCCTTGGAATATCGAGCTTGAAGTTAGCCATAAGCTCCATAATGACAGCTTTTCGTACTCTATCATCAAATGAAAGTTTCACACCTCTGTGAAAGGGGAGCTTTCCGCAATCTATTGCCTCTTCATAAAGGTGCATCTCTTTATAGTTTTGGGCATAGTAATCTTCTCCCTCACCAATACTCGTGAGTCCTATACCTATTAAGTCTGCACCACCTTTGGTAGTATATCCTTGGAAATTTCGGTGAAGTTCTCCTTTCTCAATGGCACGAAAAAGCTCATCTTCAGGTTTTGCAAAATGATCCATCCCTATCATTTTATAGCCATGTGTTGTAAAAAAGTCAATAGTATATTTTAAAATGGCCAATTTTACATCAGGTGTTGGGAGAGTAGTCTCATCAATTTTGCGCATTGTCTTTTTAAGCCATGGTACATGGGCATAGTTGAAGACTGCAAGACGATCAGGATCGAGTTTGAGTGTAAGGTCAAGAGTCTCTTGAAAACTTTGCAACGTCTGATAAGGCAAGCCATAGATAAGATCGATATTGACACTTTGCATTCTATATTTTCGTGCAAGATCTACGGCATTTTTGGTGATTTCAAAACTTTGAATTCGATGGACGGCTTTTTGTACCTGTTCATTGAAATCTTGCACACCAAAACTTACCCTGTTAAAACCTCCCTTGGCTAACACCTGCATATGTTCTTCGCTCAAAAATCTTGGATCTATCTCACAGCTTACCTCTGCTTCATTGCTCCAGTTTGGGAAAACCTTCTTAATCTCTTTTATAATAACATCAAGCTGTTCAGGTGAGAAAAATGTAGGAGTACCTCCACCAAAGTGGAGCTGAATTACACTGCGAGAAGTATCGAGATAGCTTGAAAGAATGTCAAGCTCACGTTTGAGATAGTTTATGTAGCGCTCTTTTTTATCCTCTTTTGATGTAAAGACTACGTTACATCCACAAAAGTAGCACGCACTGCGGCAAAACGGAAGGTGAAAATAGAGTGAGAGAGGTTTGGAGCTATCTTGATTTTGCAGTTTCTCTATATATTCACCATATGTAAAATCCTCATTAAATTCTACCGCTGTTGGATAACTCGTATAACGAGGGCCTGGTCGAGAATATTTTACAAATTTTTCAAAATCTATCATCTACTCCCCCTGCATAGGTGGGAATTGGAAATCTTTGAGTCGCATAAAAAGATTTGGGTGATTTTTTTTGATATCTTTAACAAGCTTTTTAATATCAATATCGAGAAGATTTTTGTTTTTGCTCTCAGCTAAACGTTTTTGAATCTCATTCATTGCCACTACCCAAACATCATTAAAATCAACCGGAAGATTTTCTAGTATCGCTTTTTCAAGTTTGAGATTAAAATTCTCATAACGAGTATCATTGAGCGATTTTATCAGTTGCAAAATTGATTCGAGACTTGAGAGTACATAGACTTTGTCATCTTTACCTATCACAAACCATGGAGCACTGTTTTCCCAACTGCCTTGTACAAGCTCCAAAGTCTTTTTATTAGGGTCTTCAGTATCTCCTAAACGTACTACAGTCACATTAGCTGGATTTTCAATGCCAAGTTCTGTAGCCATTTTGTTAATGTGAGAAAGCAAGTTCTGTCCAGTTATTTTGATAGGTTCCACTTAGCTACTCCTTTTTCTATCGAGCCAAACCATAATACCTTTTTGTGCATGGAGTCTGTTTTCAGCTTCTGTAAATATCTCTTCTGCATGCTCTTCAAAAACATCTTCACTTACCTCATAACCACGGTATGCAGGCAGACAATGCAAAAAGATTGCATCATCCTTTGCTAACTTCATTAGCTCTTTTGTAACTTCAAATCCCTTAAAATCTTGAATTCGCTTCTCTTTTTCTTCCTCTTGTCCCATACTTATCCATGTATCAGTCGTCACAACATCAGCATCTTTGACAGCTTCTTTGGGATCGTGAGTCAGCTCTATTGTCGCTCCACTCTCCTTAGCAAATTTCAAAGCTTCTACAAAAATATGCTCATTTGGTTCATATCCTTTTGGCGTTGCAATTCGCAGTGTAAATCCTAGTTTGCTAGCAAGCATGAGCCATGAATGTGCCATATTGTTACCATCACCTATATAGGCAACTATCGGATTGTCGGCTTTGCCAAACTCTATCATCGTTAGATAATCAGCCATAAGTTGCACAGGATGATACTCATTAGTAAGTCCATTAATAACAGGTACTTTGCTATAGCGTGCAAACTCTTCAAGTTTAGCTTGTTCAAAGGTGCGAATCATCACCATATCACACATGCGGCTCACCACACGTGCTGTATCTTTCATAGGCTCTCCACGTCCCAGCTGGATATCATTTTTACTCAAAAAAAGTCCTATACCACCCAACTGGTAGATTCCAACTTCAAAGCTTACTCGTGTCCTTGTGGAGCTCTTTTCAAATATCATTGCTAGAGTCTGGTGCTCAAGATACGGCACAAACTCTTTGCGTTTAGTCTCTTCTTTGATTTGAATAGCTAGATCAATAATCTCTAAAATTTCATCTTTTGTATAATCTTTGAGTGTCAAAAAGTGCCTCAATTTATAGTTCCTTTTTGCGAATTAAAAGCTTATTATAGCAGCTTTGCAGCCTCTTTGGCATGATAAGTGATAATTATATCCGCACCTGCTCGCTTAAATCCGATGAGAGTTTCCATCATCACACGCTCATAATCAATCACACCAGCTTTTGCAGCCATTTTGAGCATAGAGTATTCACCGCTAACATTATAAACTGCGAGGGGAAGCATGCTTGCCTCGCGAATATCACGTACAATATCAAGATAGGCCAGCGCAGGCTTGACCATGAGGATATCTGCACCTTCAGTCTCATCCTCGATACTCTCCAAAATTGCCTCTCGTCTATTCGCCGGATTCATCTGGTAACTACGTCTATCTCCAAAACTTGGAGCAGATTCAGCCACATCACGGAATGGTCCATAGTAAGCACTTGCAAATTTTGTCGAATAGCTCATAATAGGAATATGACTAAATCCAGCCTCATCAAGTCCAGCACGAATCGCACTAATCATACCATCCATCATACCACTTGGAGCGATCATATCGGCTCCCGCTTTTGCGTGAATAATTGCTTGCTCTGCAAGGAGAGTCAGTGTTGCATCATTATCAACTGTTTGGAGTTTTGGATCGAGTACTCCACAATGACCATGGTCGGTATACTCACAAAAGCAAAGATCGGTAACGACAAACATGTCAGGATGAGCTTGCTTGATAGCTCGCACAGCTCTGGCTATAATCCCATGCTCACAGAGAGCTTCACTCCCAACACTATCTTTGGTATCTGGAATCCCAAAAAGAATAATTGCTTTGAGACCCAAAGCTTTAAGCTCTTCACACTCTTTGAGAATATTATCAATACTCATCTGATAGACACCTGGCATTGAAGCTACTTCGTTCTTGATCCCTTCACCACTTCTGACAAATAACGGATAAATAAAATCATGGATATCAAGTCTAGTTTCTTGGACAAGATTTCGAAGGACGGGATTGAGTCTGAGTCTACGAAAGCGTTTGAACATCATAATCCTTTATATATAATTGTTTGATATAATCTATTTACATTTTACCAAAAGAAAGAGAAAAATGGAGATAAAGGTTAGTGAAGTAGCCAATCTACCTACAAAATATGGGGATTTTCTCATTCAATGTTTTGCCGAGGGCTGCAAAGAGCATCTTGTCATTATGTCAAAAGAGCTTCCAAAAATTCCAGCTGTCCGCGTACATTCTGAATGCCTCACAGGAGACACTCTAGGCAGTAAGAAGTGCGATTGTGGAGAACAGCTAGAGTTTGCTCTCAATTATATCGCAAACCACGGCGGCATGGTAATATATCTGCGTCAAGAAGGCCGTAATATAGGACTGCTTAACAAAGTTAACGCCTATGCTCTACAAGATAAAGGCTATGATACAATTGAAGCAAATCATCAGCTAGGATTTAGTGCAGATGAGCGCACTTACGAAATAGTTGAATTTATTCTCGATTTTTACGGTATCAAAAAAATTAAACTTCTCACCAACAACCCCAAAAAAATAGAGAGTATCAAAGATGTAGCAATTGTGGAGCGTATCCCTATTAAAGTGGAACCAAATCCTCACAATGAAAACTATCTCAAAATAAAAAAAGAGAAAATGGGACATCTTCTCTAAAGGAATCATTTGGAAGAGAAACTTCGCACCTTTACACAAAAACTGCTTGAATGGAACAAAATTCATAATCTCACCGGAGCAAAGAGTGAGCAAGAAATTCAAAAAAATATTGAAGATTCTGTAGCCATTTTGCCACATATCCCTCAAAATGTAGAAAAGGCACTGGATATTGGTACTGGTGCTGGCTTTCCGGGTCTCATTCTTGCCATCGCCATGCCCCAGACCCATTGGACTCTGGCTGAACCTCGTAAAAAACGCGCAAGCTTCTTGCACTATATCAAGACACTTTTAGATCTTGAAAATGTCACAGTAGCAGATAAGAGAGTAGAAAAGATTGAGCCTTTCAAAGCCGACCTCATCACCTCTCGAGCAGTTACCAAAACAAAAGATCTCTTGGCTCTCGCTCATCCATTTATCAAAGATGATACAATTATAGTCTTTTATAAAGGGCAAGAAGCACCAAATGAACTTGAAGGTATTGAAAATTTTAAAATGATACAACATGGCAAACGCAACTACGTATTTATAAAGGGAAAAGATGCTTTTTAAAATACTCCTCCTTGCTGTAGTCATTGGCGGGATATACTATTTCTTTATTAAGAAAAAACCTCTGGAAGATAAAGAGACAGACATTATGGTCGAATGTGATCAATGTGGTACATTTGTAAGTAGCAAAGAAGCAATTATCAAAAATGGCAAATACTACTGCTCAAAAAAATGTGCAGGAGTCAAAACATGATAATTTTTGGCCATCCACATATTCCAAATCCATCAATTATGTTTGTAAAAAGCAAAGAAGAAATCGCACAAACACCAGCCAGTGCGATTGTGGCATTTGATTTTGACTTTGAGCTTTTGCGCTACTGCCAAGAAAACAACATCACTTGTGCAGCATGGATATCTTCCATCACTGAGGCAGTCTATGCAAATGCTCTGGAAGCAAAATTCTTACTCTGTAACCTCTCTTTGGCAAAAGAGGTACAAAAAGTAGCTGAAAATTATCTTTTCGATGCGAAAGTGATAGCCAAAATCGATGAGAGACTCATTGAAAAGGTAATTGAAGCAGGGATCGATGGAGTACTACTCACAAACTATACGAGGTAGACTCTGACTGAGTTTTACAAGCACTTCATAGCTAATTGTACCTATCTCTTTAGCTACCTTTTTCGCATCATCAAAAATACAGATCTCATCCTGCTCGCCCTCTACAATGATACTATCCATGCTCACGCGACCAAGTATCTTTCCATTAACTATGCTTTTTTGCGCACGGAAAATCCCATCTCCATAGCCAATATCATAGGCAGAGACTACCATATCCCGATCAGCCTCAAACACGCCTCCATATCCTACTCGCTGCCCTTTTTGTAATGATCTTGTGGAGAGCTTCTTTGCCCAAAGGGAGAGAACTGACTGCAAAGGAGGCAGATCAAAAATCTCATCACTCTCTAAATACCCATAGGCTGCGATGCCAACTCTTGCAAAATCATCATCTAACTTTTGCTTGCGAAAAAGCGCTGCTGAGTTGCAAGAGTGAAAAAGAGGCTGAAGTAGTCCATACCTTTTAACAAGCTCTAAACTTCTCCTTTTTACTTCATCAAAGATTCTTTCTTGCCAAAAAAGCTCGCTACTTAACTCATCTGCACTGCGAAAGTGAGTAAAAATACCTTTGAGATTAAGACCTCTTTTTTTGATAAGTGTAAAAGCCTCTTCCAATTCATCTGGCACAATGCCATTTCTATGCATTCCTGTATCAACTTTAAGCTCAATATTGGAGCCAGTGGGAAATTTTTTGAGATCTTCTAAGCTATTGATTGTATAGTGGAACTTCACTTTTTGCTGTGGAGCATCAGCTAAAATGAGAATGTAATCAAAAAGATTTTCTATTTCTTTAGCTTCAGCGGTATTCCTCACTACTGCTCTTTTAATGCCATATTCATTTGCTAATTTAGCAATCTCCAAAAGCCCATGGCCATAGGCATTGTCTTTTAAAACGATAGCTACTTTATCTTTACAGCCCGCTCTTTTGATGATAAGCCCTAAATTATGAAAAAATGCACTTTTTGATAGTTTTATATAACCCATGAGGGAATTGTAGCAAATATACAGACGAAAACATTTACATTATTTAATAAACTATACTGCTTATCCATCACTAACTCTTTTCTGCCTTGTATGAACGTATTATCACCTATGCAGTTAGGCGGGGAATCGCTATATTCTTACAAATTTTATATAGTTTCAAATAAATTAATATAATATCAGCAAATATATGGTATCAACGAATAAAATAATAAGAGATAATGAGAAAATTTATATTAAGTTTTCAATTTTTATTTTTTATTCAATAAATTTAACATTTTTTGTAAATAAAAACATCTTTTTATTTTGTGAAAACTTTCTAGTATGTAATAACTAATAAGTATGTTTATGGCAATCTCAATTAACAATACTGGAAACAATACACTATTAATCAAAAAGGCAAAATAAATTATTATATGGATTATTAATAAATACTTTACGATATTTTTTTTAAAATTTGAAATTTTGTTACATCTATGATTTTTGTTTTTAAGATAAAATATTAAAAATTCCCACTTTAATCTTTTTTCATTAGTTATATTTCCACTTAAGTATCTACCATTATCAAATACTCGTTCTCCATTTTTAAGTTTTAGTAATATTTCAAAATTTTTAAATTTACTTCGATAATATTTTATATCTTTTATTTGAATATCAACAATCTCGTTATATCCAATTTTTTTATTTAAATATATAAAATAGTTTTTAAATATTTTTATACTGCCTTGGATGAGGAATTTTTCATCAATATCACTATTTAATTTATGCTTATATTGAATAACTTCAATATTTAATAATATAACTGAAAAAGATATTGATGATAAAAGAAATTTTGACAACAAATTCTCATCAAGACCTATGAATATACCAAATAACCAAAAAAGAGTAGATAGAACAATTAAGCTTAATAATATTGAATCTGAATCTATTTTTTTTATGTTTGATAGCATCATATTATGTTGTTAAAGCTTTCATAATACACAATTTATTCTTTACTATTAAAATTGTTTCATTTTTATTATTTCAATATTACCCGTTTCCATAGCAACTAAAACAGAGTTTTTATCATAAAACGATATACTCTTTATAGAATTTATCGAAGGAACTATTTTTACAATTTTTTGTAATTTGTCATTTTTAAAAATATAGAGTTTATCTTTTGATGTTGCTACTATATAAGCATCATTTGCAATAACTTTTATAATATCATCATTAAATTTTTCTTTGTATACAACCTTTGAATTTTTAACTATTTTAATTATATTACTATTTATCCAAATAGTGTAATTTTTATATGTATTGACTAATGAAACTTTTATGTTATTCAGAACTTTTTTTAGTTTATAATTGTTTTGTAATTTTTCCAATTTATACAAAACATTATCTCTTGAAATGAGGTATATATGATGAAGCTTTTTTGTTAAAAATATAAGTTTTATTTTCTTATTAAAACTTTGCAAAACCTTCTCTTTTTTTAAATCTACAATATAAAGATTATTAAACGTTGCAAGATATAAGAGATTGTTTTGTATTAGACTTGTGGATAAAGTATTAAAAATGCTATTATTTAACGTTATTTTTTTTACTATTTTGCCTTTCAAATCTCTAAAAACAATATTTTTTCCCTCAAGCATCAAAATTTTATTATTATAAAAATCTATAAAATCGTTAAATTTACTCTTTTCAAATGAATAGAGAAGTTTTAGGTTTTTATTATAAATGTCAATTTCAGAAGTTTTGACAACTAAAAAGCGGTTTTTATATTTGACAATATTTTCAACACCAGCTTTTCCAACGGGTATCTGTTTTAGCTTTTTATTTTGATAGATATCAATTCTTTCGTTTTTATAAGTTACTATCAAATTATCTAAAGCAGTAAAATAGTAATCATCATATTTAAGAGGAATAGTAGCTAAAAGTTTTAGAGTTTTTATATCAAATATTTGAACCTTATCGTCACTTTTTACATAAATTTTATCTTTAAAAAGCTTAATATCTCCATCTATTTTTAAATGCTTTTGTTTACTGTTTTCTAAATTAATTCTGACTATTTCTCCAAAAGTATTACTTAATAGATAGTTTTTATATCTTCCAACTAAATAACCTTTTGCAAATTTTTTAACTCTTTTATTTTTTAGATCCACTTCATAAATATTTTCAAGTGAGCTAAAATAGAGTTTGCTATGATACATCTCGATCTTAGAATAGATTTTTTGATCAAACTCTATTGGAAACTTTGTTATTTTTGAAAAATTAACTTTGTCATAAATTTGTATAAAATATTTTTGAGGATATATACGCTCTAATGTTGCAAAAATGAGATCTCCAACAATATTGATATGTTTAACTTTCATTTTGTCAGGTAAAAGATCTATTTGAAGAACTTTAAACTCTTTATTATCTATTTTTAATATTCTACTATGGTCTGTTCCCAAAAAAATTGGGGAATCTTTATCTTCTTGGTAAAAACTATAAATTCTTTCATATTTTGGTATTTTTATAAAATCTGTAACTTTTTCATTTTCTACATCAAATATTTTTATCAAATTTGAATCATCAGATATTAAAAGATGTTTTTTATCTTTTAATATAAACACGGAAAAGAGTTCATCTTTAATATTTAAAGGATATTCTTCTTTAACATGAAAAATCTCATAATTATTTTTCTTATGAAAAAGCTTTTTAAAATATTGTAAATCACTCTTTTTTAAATTTACTGGTTTAATATTGTGATACAAACCATCTTTTAGAGTTCCAGTCAAGAGAAGTTTATTAGAAGTAGCGTAAAAATGTTTATCATCAAAAATAGCAAAATTTCTATTTTTATCTATTACCATTTTTGTAAAATATAAAATCTCTTTTTTGTTACAATTTTGAATATCTATTCCAGATAAATCCCAGAAATAGATAACTCCAGTTATATCAACTGCTACTGCCAAATCATCTTTTATATCAAAATCAACTAACTTTGTGGAACTTCCAAGAAGCTCAACCGCAATCTCTCCCGATTTTTTATAGATATAAAAGCGACCATATTCACCAATGCTTGCTATATAATCTTTATACCATTTTGCATCTATATGGTAGTAACCTTGAAGAAAATTTCTGATAATTTTGGAGTAAACTTTACTGTTTTTATATATAACAATTGTATCACGACTATTATAAGATGTATCAATTTTAAAAAGAAAATCTTTATTTTGGTAAGAGTTATGCTTTACTTTATTGATCGATTGTTCAATCGTAAACTTTTTTATATTAAATTGTAAAAAATAGCCTATATCAATACCATCTTTTTCAATGCCAATATAATAAGGTTTAAATATATTTGATTCGACATATAGATACGGTTTATTATTTATCTTTAAAACATTTCCATCTGCATAAGCAAATTTTACCTTGCCATCGATACTCTTATCTAAAAATGTATTTGCCATCGATCTATCTTTAACTTCTATTTTCTTTACAAGGTTCAAAAGATATCCACTTACAATATGGTAAAGATAAACAGCTCTATTACCACTAGCAAGGAGATAATTACCGTTGTGATTAAGTTTAAAAATGCCATCATCATGTGTGTTAAATTTGGTTATTTTGTTTAGTTTAAAATCAAACTCTTCTAAATTCCAATCTTTATTATATCCTGCAGTAAAAATTTTATCACCTATTACATCTATACTCCACAAATGATATCCGAGCTCTTTTTGAGCAATGATTTTTCCTTTATCTATATCAAAGATGACAACTTTCCCCCCTATTAAATTTCTTGTTACAAATACAATGCGGCTGTTGTCTAAAAATTTTACATCGTAAATATCATTATCAGGCAATATTTTATAAATTGGTATACGTTTAACTAATGTAAAATCTTTTAAAGAGTAAATATATAAAGAATCAACTGTAGCTGTTATAAATTTTGTATTATCTTTACTTATATCTATTGCATTGATGGTGTCTGAATGTTGAGGAATGGTTTTTATATGTTCAAGTGTAAAAATATTACTTTTAAAAATATAAATAGGAATAGGCTGATACAAACTCCCTGAAGCCAAAACATAATTATCAGTTGCTGCAACTGCATAAAAATTCCCATATCCTAACTCTTTATTGGCATAGTAAATAGTTTCATCAAAAGAGTCTTTATCCCAAATTCTAAGTGTTCCATCTCTTGATACTGTAATAATCTGGCCGTTGTGATAGATCATATCTGTTATATAAGAGGAGTGTGCTTTATCGTAAATCAAAAAATCTGCAAATATATTTAAGCTAACGAGAATTATTAAAAATAGCTTTAATATCAATCTATCACCTCTTTTGCATTAAGGTCTATTTTAATCCATTTATCTTTTGAATGAATAAAAAACTTATCTCCTTCCAATTTAAAATCATCCGCTTCAATATTTAATAAATAGTCTCTATGAAAGAGTGTTCCATACCATAAATCATATTTTTTCAATTTGAATAAAAGTATCTGTTTTGTAAAATATCTATTATCGATAGCTACATCCACAAGCCATTTCTTACTAATATAGATAGTATTTATTAAAGTCCTTTCTTTGAAGCCATTAAAATTACTAAAAAGTATTTTTCTATCATTACTTACAAAATATAAATCACTATCGCTTATAAAATGTAAATTGTTCCTATTTTTTTCAATAACCATTTGATAATTTTTATTTTTAAGTTCTATCTTTTTCAAATCTTCCTCTATCACATCTTGCAGTTTTTGAAATAACGATTTATTACTCATATCAAATTTAACAATCGATTCTGGCGAATCAGTAATAGAAAGCGAAACAATAGGATTTCTATACTCCTTGTATAAATAAAAAGCAATAATGAAAAATCCATAGATTAATAATCCCAACAATAGCTTATTTATACAACATACAGAATATTTTTCATTCATTCTAGTTACCTAAGACTTTGAAAGGAGTCCAGTAGGAGTAGTTTTTGTTTTGAGAGATCATTTTAAGTTTGGCATCTTTTGAGGTTTTGGAGTAATATTGTCTTTTGTGAAGCTCCTTATAAAAAGCACTCATTAAATCTTGTGTAGCACTGTCACTCACTTTCCTTAAACTCATAACGACATCTTCGGCACCTGCTTGAATAAAAGCTTTCGCAAGCCTACTGACATTTTCGGATGATTTTGTATCGACTACTCCAGTTTCACAAGCTAACAACACAACTATATCTGTTCCTTTAAAATTGAGACCTGATAGTTTCAAGGCAGTGACAACGCCATAGCCATTGCCTTGTATCAAAAATTTATTAGCGCCACTCAAAGCTATCTAGATTTTAACATAGTAATGACAATATTGGGATCTCTTGTATAAGTCCAATATATATAGCACTCATTATGATTTTCAAGAAGTATTGTACTGGAGATTTGAGATTAAGTGAATAGTGGGGGATTAAAGTATTGTAATCGATGAGCCATTTTGCTAATTTTTTATTGAATTCTTGTAAGTCTGTAAAAAAGCAGCTCTTCATAGTAATCGATGAATTGTTCTTGGATGTTCTATTAAATCTCTCATTATGAGCATTCATTTTAGGGCTTCTTGAGTATGTCCATTAGTGGATAAAACCTTTTTGTTCAAGCAAAGCATCAAACTCTTTTTTTTAATTCACTTCCATTATCTAAGAGAATTTCAAGTTTACGTTTATGTTTGATGGAGATTATTCCATCGATGAGAGTTTCAAGGGCGTATGCTGTATGTTTTGCCTTTTAGAAGGTATTGCTACTGTAAATGCAATACGTGTGAGTGGGTTAATCATAGTAAGGATATAGCGTTTTATACCATTGGAGACTATTTGGATAGTATTGACTGCCCAAAGTTCAAAGGGTTTGGATTTAAGGTTTTTTGGTTTAGGATTTTTACCACTCTCTTTTTTAGGTTTGACTCTTCCTTTGGAGTCTACTCTGTAAGGAAAGAGTCTCATTTTATCTGGAGCTTTTGCGATAATTCTTCCTATAGTGGACTCTGATGGAGTTTTAAAACCTTTTTCTTCACAAAAGGGTTTCAGTAGATGGTAGAGTTTTGCTTTGCCGATATAGGGATACTCTTCTCTTCATCGTTTTATCTCATTAACAATCTCTCTTGGTACTTTTGATTCTCTTACTCTTTTTGGTCTATGTGATTTTGGATTTAAGGCTTTAATACCGCTATTTGCATCATTGTATGCTTTTTTTCCATCGAAAGAGTGTTCTTCTGCTTACTCCAAATGCACCGATACAAGCATCTAATCCATATTTCCCAAAAAACTTCAATATCTTTTTTCTTCTTTTTGTCTCATTATGTATCATAAGGCTATTGTAGTAATTTTGCTCTAATCTTTTTACTCTTTTAATTCCATACCACTTATCTCTAATCTACACTTCTTACTCTCCTTTGCTGAGTGCCATATGTGAATGAACTTATGCAACCTTTGGGTGATGTGTTGGGATAAATGCATTAAAGAGGAAACAACATGAATAAAAAAGCTTCTGTCTATCAAAATTGCAACAACTTTTACACTACTTGGTACTTTTATATCTGCTGATGGTTAATCAAAGGTAAAAATGATAGTATGGATTATGAAAGATACCAATCCTAAAATAAAAAAATTGGATGAAACTGTAATGAGAATTCTTCGGCAAGAAATTTATCGTTATTGATATAGTGAAGCCAGCTTTTATTAGTTATAATAAATATGCATTATTCTCTAGAACTTAAACTAACTGTCGATTATGGTATAGATTCCTGTAAAAATAAAGGAGTGCATTATGATAAAAAAAATAATTTCATCGGGATTCGCCATTGCATTATCAAGTACTATTCTTTTGGCAAATACTCAAGAAAATACAGTAGAGAAAGTAAAACAAGTAAGAGCAGGAAGCATTATGATGACAACGGCAAACGGAAAAAAGGTATATGTACTTATGTCCTTCAGAGTGCCAACAGATAAAAATAAACTAAAGACAAATTACGAGAAAATTCTTGAAGAAAACTGTTCATCGCCAAAAAAGCGAAAAAGCTTCAATGCATCAAAGCCCATTTATATATTTTATCACTATAATCTGAAAAAAGGAAGAGATATAGACAAAATTGCCGTTTTGCCTTTTCCGTTTGGTTGTAAAACGAAATTTGAAGCAACTGAGACAACTATAAAAAATGTAAAAAACAGCACTATCGGTCAAAATAAAGACATAAATAGGTTGTTCGGCATTTTTACAAGTCATCCCAAGGCTGTGTTTTTGTACCAGGTAAATATTAAACGTTTTGAAGAACTAAAACCTAAAAATACAAGTGACAATAAAAAAGTTTTGAAAAGCTTACAAAAGGGTTTATGTAAATACAAAAACGGTAAGGTCAATGTAAAAGCACTTCACCCTTCATATATTTTATTTTCACCTTATTATGGTGAAGGTTTTGCTTACACAATTAGAAACTGCAAAGGATTATAAGCGTTTGCCCAATTGGATGTTCTCATGATTCAATGATAAAAAAATTAAAGAAAGGACTACAATGGAAAATATGATAGATACAACTAGACTTTCTAAAGCTTATGCAAATATTTTGGGTAAGATGATTAATATGGATGGTACTGTATCTGAACGAGAAAAAAAGAAATTTTTTAATTTTTTTGAAAGAGAATTTCAATTAAATCAAAGTAGAATAAATGATCTATTTGAACAAGCACTTCGACAAGATGATATTAGTGACGATATATTAATCATTAAAGAATTTTTGGCAAAATTACCTATGCAAAAAACAAGGTTGATGATGTATATTAATGAAATAATTATTAGTGATGGCATACAAAATAAAGAGTATGAGCTTTTTGATAAAATCAGAAGAGACCTTTTTGATATATAAGAAAAGGATTGATCTTGATAAAACAAATTTTGCTCGATTATGTTGTTACATTTGGATGGGCTATTGTTGGTTCAATTAGTATTGGCTTGGGTATAATTATTACGTTATGGATGTTTGATAAATTTACTGGTGAAGTAAGTGAGTGGAAAGAAATAAAAGAAAATAATATTTCGGTTGCCATAGTTCTTGCATCCCTTATTATCGCATGTGCTTGGGTGGTGAGTTCAATAATTCGACCATAACTATGAATTACAAACTATTTTTTTTAATCATAGTGATATTTCCATTTGCAATAATAATCTTTTTAGAAGATGACAATTTAGATTATAAAAATACTCGAAAAATTTTTTCTTCGCAAAGAAGAATATCTTTAATAAACCACACTTCAATTGCAAAAAAAAATTTATATATAAAAGAAGCAATTTCAAATCTAACAAATAATAAAGATATTATTAATATTGGTACAGTTGCTTATGAGATGAATAAATTAGAAAAAAATTACAGGTTGCCATACAATTGGGGTGGCGACATCAAAAATTTTAAAAAGGGATTTGACTGTACAGGATTTATTCATGGAATTATGTATTATTTAGGTTTCAACTCTTATTTAAAACGTTTTAATACATTTTCACTTTATAAAAAATTACTATATGATAAAAATTTCCATTTAATTTATGTATCGAAAAATAATTCTTTAAATAGCTTTGATATTAAAAACTTAAAAATTGGGGATATAGTAATTTGGCCTAGCGGAATCAAGGATGCTAAAAATTTACCAAATGGAAAAATTTTTGGGCATATTGGTGTAGTATCTTATATTGAAAAAGATGGTATACCGTATGTAACACATTATGTTCGCTCAAAAGCTTATAACAATATAGATATTTTTCCAATAAAAGGACCTGGTATAAATACCTTAAAGGCTGATAAGTTTATATCTCTAAAACAGCGAGGTATATTAAATATATTTAGGTTTGAAAATAGTAGATAAAATCTCAAAAATATTTAGAGTTATTGTTTATATCACTTGTGCCATTTATATATTAAAAGGTTTACTAGTCCCAAAAATATAAAATTTAATTATATAAATACTTATTATATATATTCTGGCGATTTCTCAATATATATCAATGATTTTAATCTTTGTAATATGCCTCTTCATATTTATCCTAACAATAATTACTCTAATTCTTGTTTGCTCATTTTTAATGAGATAATTCTAATATACCTAATTTTATATTTACTAAGTAATTTAGCGACTTGAGGAGATCTTTTTAGCAAAAAAATACTATATTTCAACCTTTTTTAACATTAACATTTATTCTATGACCTAGGAGATGTTTAATATTTCTACATGACTAATAAGTTCATGCATTAGTGATACAATTCCATTTTATATTAATTTTATTAATAACTAAATTATAAATTTAATTAATTATTTATAGTGTTTAAGTTTTTGGAATTAAATATATAAAATAAAAACTTTATAGGTTCTATGATGTAAGATCTTAAACCTTTTTCAGTTTTCCACCAATTGTTTTCCCTATAAACACCATTATAAGCGGCTGCTACTTCAACTTTGGTATTGAGTTTTTCAAGCCTAAAAATTTTTTTGAATGCATACAAGGCTCTTTTTGTATGGAAGGCATCAGTAACAATAATAACATGTTTTAAATTGTTATTTTTTACATACTCAGCTAATGAATATGCTTCATCAAAAGTACTTGTGGCTCCATCTTTTTTTATGCAAGGTATTATTTTAAATGGAATAGATTCACTTTTTAATATTGCTTCTGTCAGTTTTTCTTCTTTAATAAAAAAGTTTTGATATTTTAAAGCTTTATCTTTGATATGAGTCATAACAACCTTATTAGAAAAGCCTTGTTTAACGAGCTCAACAGCTTTTGCTGGTCTAGTTTTTGGATTTCCACCAAGTATAAAAATCAAATCTGCTTTTTTAGTTGCGTTATTGACGGTAAAAAATTTCGCATATTCTGTTAATATTTCATCACTAAATGAGAAAAAACCAGCTATGCAAATAATAATCATTGAAATTAAAATATAGAAAATTTTTTTACACATGATTTTCTTTATTATTTATTGATATATCCTAATTTTTCTAGTATAAAAATTGAAATTATTAATAATATTACCATAAATATAATTACATAAAAAACTAAATCCATAATTATTAAAGTTTCAATTTGTATCAATAAACTATATATGAAATAGATAGAAATTATTCCCAAAAGAACATCACTTATTATGGCAATATGATTTTGACTATATTTTTTAAAGATGAAGTATCCTATAAATATAGCCATAAAAAGTAATATTATTGCTGGTAAAAAATATTTCAATATAATTTGCAAAGGATCTTTACGTTTAATTTGAAGTGTAAAATAATTTATATCCGTAAGTAAAACTTTTAGCTTTTTATCTAATCCATTTTCAACTTTATATATTTGTCTTGAATAAGTTGGAAAATGTTTATCTATAAACCAGTTATCTGAGATTGTTGCGTCATATTGGTTTTTATCATTTATCATTTGAATTACATAGTGATCTTTAGAAAAATTATTCGGATAGAAAGGAATATTAATTATCTGTTTATCATATGGAAATTTAAATAAATCACTATTGATATTGATCATTAAATGTATATTATAAACTTTATAATATAATGGCGTATTTAAAAATGTTATTTTACTAGAACTTAAAAGTTTAATATCGAAATCATCTTTTTTTGCCGATTTCATTAATATACTTTTGCCAAATTCAAAATTTTTATTGATACTTGCTGCTCTAATTACTAAATCAACTTTTGCTTTTGTAGCATCTAAAGTTAGAATTTTTAGTTTTTTAATTTGAGGAGTGACATAGATGGTATGATACTTAAAATCATTAAAAATTTGGATTGGATTTAATAATTTTTGCCCAGAACTCAATATATAAAGATAGTTTTTTAAAATATTATATTTTCTTATGGCATTAAAATATATTTCTCTTCCATTGTAATCTTTTTTTTCAAAAGCATAAATATATCTAGTTCTTTTATCTACAAATGGATTATAAATATTTGTCTTCTTAAGATTGTCAATTATAATTCTATGTAAAACGTTAATATCTAAATCAAAGTTTTCTAACCCTCTTAATCCTAATAGTATTTTTGGATAATACCATCTAAATGCTTGATCATATCTTTTTATAAGCTTTTCATTTTTATATTTTAATGGTCTTAAATATTCATATTCAAATATATTTTTTTTATTACTTGTAATTGATGAACTAGAAAAAACTTTTTTATCATTTTTATAAGAATAAATAGTAGAAAAATAGGACAAATAGTAGCTAATATTATATTTTTTGTTATATAAAAATTCTAAATTCTTTATAATAAAATTTAATCTATCAAAAATAATCTTACAAGATTTTGTTCCGTTTGCAGATATATAAAATAATGCATCATTACCATATTTGTCCAAAAACCCTTTGTTAATACTGGTAAGATTTATATTTATTATTTTTATATCGGGATTATCTTTAGCAAAGGCTTTCAAAATATAAATAGGATAGCTTCCTGGTTGTTTATCATAAACATTAATAATTCTTTTATATTTAATTATTTTTTTTAATTTATAAATATCTTTGGCTTTAGAATACCTTGGAAGGTCGCTAGTTGAAAAAATATTACCTTTAAATTTTTGTAATTCATCAATAGCAGAAGATGCAGTTATAATCGGTGTGTCTTTAGGTAAGCAAGGTGCAACTGTTCCAAAAGCTTTCGATATACCAGGAGCAACAATAAAAAGAAATTTATCATTTAATATTTTTTCAAGTTTATTAATATCTTTTTCTATTAATTTTTTATTTTTTCTATCTATAAAAATATTTGTATAAACTACTTTTATTTTTGGATATTTACGTTCAATTTCTTTTTTTACATCATCAAGTCCTTTTTTAAATGCTTCTGTGTCTGCTCTAAAAGGGTTGTAATTGGTTATAACTAAAACCTTTTTATATTCATCAGCATAAACAGATATTGTTATTAATAACAAAATTAATAATTTAAACATTGATATATTTCCATATTTTTTTTAGAGTCAGAATCTGTAGATATAAAATATGTAGGTATAAGTATTAATTTTGTATTTTTATAAGAGACTGTCTGTTGATAAAAGTTTTTTCCATATGACAAAGGATCAATCTCCATTAATTCAAGATATTGGGGAAATTGTGCAATTATATTACTTACCCATTTTGCGATTTTGTTATTTTTTTTATTATATTTTGCTACATATACAATCATTAATATTTTTTTATTTAATAATGAATTCAAAGCTTCATCTTTTTCCATATAAACTATATTGGGGTTTAATTCTAATGGCGTAAGTAAATTATACCCTGTTATACTGCTACCAGAACCAAAACGACCTATAGAAATTGGTTTTATATTCTTTATTTTTTTAATATTGTTATTTAATTTTGTTAATTTATGATATGATTTATCAGTTTTATTTCTAATTACATAAATTGCTTCTGTATAATTTTGTAATTTTTTTACATATTTTATTTTATTTTTAATATCAGAATTTGATATTTTTTTAACAAAATCTAATACATCTCCTTGTACAATTGCATAAGTAGGATACTTAGAATGTATTAATTTTTTAATATTATCCAAACTACCTCTTGTTTCAACTGGCTTTAAATGTAAATTACACTTTTTATTTGCCTTGATGACAAGTGAATAATAATCGCCATTAGACGATGCTGTGAATATGGAATATTCCTTTTGTGAATAAGCATCAATTGAAGTGAAAAGAAGCAGAAAATATATTAATTTTAAAAAATCAATTTTTTTAGCAATTTTCATTTTATAATAAACATTATTTAACATGACATACTTATTATATTTGATATTGCATAGAATATCCTGTATAATTTAGTTTCAAATTATAACAAATTATGAGATTACTATAAATATCAAGGAGTATGAAATGAATTTAATTTTGAAATTTTTAAAAATCATTTTTAAAACCTTCATAGGCTTATTAGCAGTAATAATTATAATTGTAGGAATACTTTCAATAAAATTCGATAAAAACATAGATGTTTGTGATAAGGAAAGCTTTATAGAAGCACTAGAAAAAAAGAAACAAAATCAAAATGGTTTTGTTGATTATAAAATAAAAATATGTAAAGATCTACAAACCAACAAAAATATTTTTTTAAATATTGTAAAAAATTATAGCTATGCTTTGCAATATGCAGATGATTCACTAAAAAAAGATAAAGATGTAGTCCTGGCTGCTGTGAAAAACTATGGCGATGCTTTGAAATATGCGGATGACTCACTGAAAAAAGATAAAGATGTAGTCCTGGCTGCTGTGAAACATAATTCTATTTTTTTAGAATATGCAGATAATTCATTGAAAAAAGATAAAAATTTTATGCTTAACGCCGTGAAAAGTGATGCATTTTCTTTGATATATGCGGATAATTCACTGAAAAAAGATAAAGATGTAGTCCTGGCTGCTGTGAAAAATAATGGCGATGCTTTGCAATATGCAGATAATTCACTGAAAAAAGATAAAGATGTAGTCCTGGCTGCTGTGAAAAATAATGGCGATGCTTTGCAATATGCAGATAATTCACTGAAAAAAGATAAAGATATAGTCCTGGCTGCTGTGAAAAATAATGGCGATGCTTTGCAATATGCAGATAATTCACTGAAAAAAGATAAAGATGTAGTCCTGGCTGCTGTGAAAAATAATGGCGATGCTTTGCAATATGCAGATAATTCACTGAAAAAAGATAAAGATGTAGTCTTAATTGCACTTAATTCTCATATAAATGCTGGCTCTGCATTGGAATATGCGGATGACTCACTGAAAAAGGATAAAGTCGTAGTTCTGATTGCTGTGAAACATAATGGCTATGTATTGCAATATGCAGATGATTCACTGAAAAAGGATAAAGATGTAGTCCTGGCTGCTGTGGAATGTAATGGCGAAGCTTTGCAATATGCGGATAATTCATTGAAAAAAGATAAAGATGTAGTCCTGGCTATTGTGAAAAGCAATGGCAATGCTTTGCAATATGCAGATAATTCACTGAAAAAAGATAAAGATGTAGTTCTGGCTGCTGTGAAAAACTTTGGCGCCTCTCTGAAATATGCAGATGAGTCATTGAAAAAAGATAAAGATTTTATGTTGGCTGCTGTAAAAAGCAATGGCTATGCTTTACAATTTGCGGATGATTCATTGAAAAAAGATAAAGATGTAGTTCTGGCTGCTGTGAAAGATAGTAAAGATGCTTTACAGTATGCAGACGATTCATTAAAAAAAGAACTGGAAGAAAAAAATAAATAACAACAATTTTTCATAAGTTAAATATGTGTCTATTCAAATGAGACTCCCTGCAGAGTGGGAAGAGCAAAAGGCGCTTTTGCTTGCATATCCTCACAAAAAGAGCGATTGGCTGCCATATTTGGATGAAGTAAGAGAGTTTTACAAAGAGTTTATCTCCATTGTAGCTCACTATCAAGATGTCTATTTAATCACACAGGAAAATCTCACCTTTCCCCCAACTAAACATAATATAAAAATCCTCAAAGCCCAAACAAACGATACATGGGTACGAGACTACGGACCCATTACTGTTTTTAACAACAACACACCAAAACTTCTTGATTTTACATTCAATGGCTGGGGTCTGAAATTTCCAGCAAACTATGACAACCTTGTTAATAGAAAGCTTTTTTATACAAAAAAGATTGGTTTTGTATTAGAAGGGGGCAGTATCGATAGCAATGGAGATGGAGTTTTACTTACTACCTCAAAATGCCTTTTGGAAGCTAATAGAAATCCCTATCTATCAAAAGATGAAATTGAAAAGCAACTCAAAACCTTCTTTGGACTCAAAAAGGTTTTGTGGCTAAATCACGGCTTTTTGGAAGGAGATGATACTGATAGTCATATCGATATGTTAGCACGTTTTGTCAACCCCCACACAATCACTTATATAACATGTGATGATAGAGAGGATATGCATTATAATGCACTTAAAAAAATGGAGAAAGAGCTGCAAAGCTTTGGATATGACTTAGTGCCATTGCCTTTTATATCTCCAAAAATTTTTGATGGAGAGCGACTCCCAGCAAGCTACGCCAACTTTGTTATAATAAACGGTGCGGTAATAATGCCAACATACAAAGATCCAAATGATGAAGAGGCTCTAAAAATATTTAAAAAACTTTTTCCAACTCGTGATATCATTGGGCTTGATGCCTCAGTACTCATTCGCCAGCATGGCTCGATTCACTGTAGCTGTATGAATCTTTTTAAAGGATAGTGATGCGTTTACTCTTTTTGCTACTTTTTACACTACCTCTTTTTGCCAAAGAGCTGATACTTGTCGCGATCCTGCCACAAAAATATTTCGTCGAACAGATTGCCAATGACAAAGTCGAAGTCAAAGCGCTTGTCCCTAAAGGTGCTTCACCTGCCACCTATTCGCTCAAACCCTCAGATTTGAAAGCGATTAAAAAAGCTTCAGTCTATTTCACTATCGGAGTGCCGTTTGAGAGGATGTGGCTTGATCGCATCCAAAGTGCAAATCCCAAACTCAAAATCATCGACTGCGGAGAGTATACAAAACGCTTCCCTCTTACTCACGATGGAGCCACCCACCCAGATCCACATATCTGGCTTGCTCCAAATTATGCTGTGCAGATAGTGCGCAAAATCGCTGAGGAGCTTAGCTTTCGAGACCCTAAAAATGCTGATATTTATATATCTAATATGCAAAAATTGATAGCAAAAATTGGCACGATAGACCAAAAGATCTTCCAGATGCGCCTGCACTCTTCAATCCATAGCTTCCTTGTGTACCACCCATCTTTTGGCTATTTTGCAAAAGTCTACCATCTTCGACAAATAGCAATCGAACATGAAGGCAAAGAGCCAAAATCCCAAGACCTTCTAAAAATTATAAAAATAGCAAAAAAAGAGGGTATCAAAACAATCTTTATAGAGCCACAATTTCCACGCAAGAGTGCTAAGTTTCTAGCTCAGCGCATCGGTGCAAAAGTAGTCGTCATTGACCCTTTGGCATATGAGTGGGATGAAAATATTGTGAAGGTTGCCCGTGCGATCTTTGGCGATTGATATTCGCAATCTCTGGTTTCGCTACGATAAAGAGTATGTGCTTGAAGATATCACTGCACAGATCTTTGACAAAGAGTATATTGCAATCATTGGTCCCAATGGTGGAGGCAAGACTACATTCTTGCGTCTTTTAGCAGGACTACTCCAACCTACTAAAGGGAGCATCACTATCTATGGAAAATCTCCGCAAGAAGCACAAAAATTCATAGGATATCTTCCTCAAAATGTCAATTTCAATCTCGATATGCCCTTGCAGGCAAAAGATATAATACTCCAAGGAAGGCTCAATCCCAAAAAATTTCGCTTCAATCAAAAAGACTATAAAAAACTTGAAGAGATTGCAGCAAAACTTGCAATAGAAGAGATTTTAGAAAGAAAGATCAGCGATCTCTCAGGAGGACAACGACAAAGAGTGCTCCTTGCCCGGGCTCTTGTCACTGATCCAAAAATTCTTATCCTCGATGAGCCAACTGCATCAGTAGACCTACAAGCACAAAGGCAGATCTATCACATATTGCAAGAGCTCTCTATCACACGTCTTGTTGTAAGTCACGATATCAATATCATTCTCAAAGGTGTAGACAGAGTTTTCTATATAAATAGAAAACTCTTTATTCACGACAAACCTAATATCCATATTCATTCTGCAGATGAGCATTTTTGTGAAATGGATCTCTTTGAAGAGCTACAAAAGGGATGCAATGTTTAAGTTTATCCATCTCTTTTCCAACTCCATTACTGCTTCCCTGCTTTTAAGTATCGCTATTGCCATTATTGGCTCTGTGATGCTTATTAACCGCTACAACTACCTTGCAGCTAGTATCGCCCATGGAAGTTATGGGGGCGTAGGGATGGCACTCTACTTTGGAATCTCCATACTTTTTGGTGCTACGATTTTTGCCCTCATCCTTGCTCTCATTTTTGCCTATCTCACATATAAGTCCCATCGCCATGTGGATGTCTATATAAGTATTTTGTGGGCGGTAGGTATGAGTATAGGTATTATTTTTAATGACCTGACTCCCGGCTACCATCCAGACCTTTTGGCTTACCTTTTTGGTGATATTTTGCTTGTACCTCAAAGCGACTTATACTATATGTTTTTTGTAGATGTGATTCTTATCATTTATATACTGATGTTCTATCATCATATTCTTGCTATCGCTTATGATAAGGAGTTTGCAAAGACAAGAGGTTTGCCTGTTGGATTTTTGCATACTCTTACACTCATTCTCATCGCTTTTACAGTTGTTATGAGTATACGTTCAATAGGACTCATACTTGTTATAGCCCTTCTTAGTATCCCGCCATTTATCGCACAAAAATTCACCAAAAATTTCGCTTCCATGATAATAGTAAGTGGCATATTAGGTCTCATCGTTCAAATTGTTGGTCTTTTTATCGCCAATACTTTTGATATTTCAGCCACTGCCTCGATCATTCTTGTAGCTGCACTCTTTTTTGGATTGAGCATTATAAAGGATAGAAAATGAAAGTAGCTTTGATACAACAAAAATATCATGGTTCCAAAGAGGCCACAATAACAAAAACTCTCGAACTAATCGATAAAGCCAAAGGGATTGATCTGGTCGTACTTCAAGAGCTTCATCAAGGACCCTATTTTTGCCAAAGTGAAGATACTTCATATTTCAAGCTTGCTGCTACTTTTGAAGAAGATGTCGCCTTTTGGCAAAAACTCAGTAAGACAAAAGACATTGTGCTTGTTGCGAGTCTCTTTGAACAGAGGGCACCGGGACTTTATCATAATACGGCAGTTGTTTTTGACAAAGGTAAAATAGCAGGGATGTATCGGAAGATGCATATTCCAGATGACCCAGGATTTTATGAGAAATTCTATTTTACTCCAGGTGATCTTGGTTTTGAACCAGTCGATACATCGATAGGAAGACTTGGTGTGCTTGTGTGCTGGGATCAGTGGTTTCCTGAAGCCGCACGCATTATGGCGCTCAAAGGTGCAGAAATTCTCGTCTATCCTACAGCAATCGGATGGTTTGATGAAGATAGTGAAGATGAAAAATCTCGTCAACTGGATGCATGGATCACAATCCAACGCTCCCATGCCATTGCAAATGGCTTGCCACTTATCAGTGTCAATAGGGTAGGATTTGAAAAAGACGATAGTGAATGTCTCAAAGGCATTAGGTTTTGGGGCAATAGCTTTGCATGTGGACCACAAGGAGAGATTCTCATACAAGCTGATAGTAAAAGTGAACAAGTAATAACCTGTGAAATAGATATGAAACGCACAAAAGAAGTAAGAGACATCTGGCCATTTTTACGTGATCGCAGGATCGATGCCTATGGATGTCTCATGCAAAGATTTTGTCAAAGGAGTAGAATTGAAAATAAGTCCAATAAAGAAGAATGAGAAAATAACATTTACAAACCCACCTATTGAATTTTTTGAAGCTGTAGGTGGAGTAGATGGTATGAGAGAATTTATGTATAGTTTCTATGATAAGATTTATGAGAGTGAAATTGCCCATTTTTTCCCACAGGATGAAGAAGAATTTGCAAAAGTCAAGGAGAAAAACACACTCTTTTTCATAGCTATTTGCGGAGGACCGAAACTCTATGACATAGGAAGCCAAGATCTAAACGAATATATGATTGAGTTTCACGAAAAGTTTTCTATCGACGAGAGAGCACGGATTGAGTGGCTTGGGACCATGATGGAGACGTTAGAAGAGTTAGATATTCCACAAGAGCTCAAGCAAGCATTTTGGGATTATGTGGATAATTTTTCGAAATTGATGGTAAATCGTCTCAATACATCTAAAACTTATTGAGAGTTTTGCTCAAACCACCAACATAGAGCAAACAAAAGCCCGGGAGTCTTGGGCTTACTCTCATCATACATAAACTCTTTTGCTTTTGCAACTGGGAGATGTACTACCTCGATCACCTCATCATCTATACCACCACCTGGAGCTACCTGTTTTGATACTTCGGCATAAAAAAGAGTCTGCTTCGATCCAGCAAAGCCAACGGAAGTAAAAAATGAAGTAATCTTTTCAATTTTTTCTACCCTGTAGCCAGTCTCTTCTTCTACCTCTTCGATAGCTATTTGCTCCAAGCTTTTATCTTTATCCACAATACCAGCACACAACTCATAACTAAACGCAAAACCGTGCTGCATAGCGAGAGCTGGGCGAAACTGCTTGACAAGCACAAAAGCATCTTTTTGTGGATGAAAAAGCAGCACAGCTACGCTATCGTGTGCCTGCACTGCTTCCCAGCGTTTCTCTTTCCCGTTTTGCTCGTAGATGATCTCAACAGGTTTGATAAAATGTGGATGTTTTAAAGGCTGTATTGTTTTGATCATCTTAATGCACCAACATGAGTTTTGCAAGACCCAAAAATGCAAAAAAGCCTACCACATCAGTTACTGTGGTCAAAAGCACACTACTTCCTACTGCCGGGTCTTGACCGATTTTTTTCAAAAAGAGTGGAATTATAGCCCCAAAAAATCCCGCTGCCAATAAGTTAATAATCATAGCAAGTGCAATGACAACTCCCAACATCTTATCATCAAACCATATCCAAGCTATCGCACCCATTATCACTGCAAAGATGAGGCCATTCGCCAATGATATGAAAGTCTCTTGAAAGAGAGCTTTTTTTGCATTTTGCCAATCGATCTCTCCAAGAGCAAGTTTACGTACCACAACAGTAAGTGTCTGTGTACCTGCATTGCCACCCATAGATGCAACTATTGGCATGAGCACTGCGAGAGCTACGTACTTTTGAATCGTCTCATCAAAAAGACCAATAACAAAAGAGGCTAAAATCGCGGTACCAAGGTTTATAAGCAACCACCATGCACGCTTTTTTGTAACCTCTTTGATATCGCCCTCTTCTTCAACCTCATCTTCAACACCAGCCAAGTTATAGATCTGTTCAGTTGCCTGGTCTTCTACGAGGTCGATAACATCATCTGATGTAATACGACCAAGAAGTCTTCCTTGATCATCGACGACAGCTACTACAGAAAGATCATAGTCTTCAAATTTTTTAATAAGATCAGATATTGGTTCATCAACTCTCACTGCAATTGGCTCATACTTTTTATCTTTGATAATATCAGCGAGTTTCGTATCAAAATCGTATAGAATCAAATCATCAAGAGGAATAATGGCTTTGAGTTTTTCATCGCTATCTACAACATAGACCTGATGGACATTTGAGAGCTCGCCTTGAGATTTGAGTTGACGTAAGCGCTCTAGTGCATCTTTGATAGTCTCATCTTCATAAGCTTTGAAGACCTCTGTTTGCATGTATGCACCAGCATGCGCCTCATCATAACTACTAAGCTCTTCGATCTCCTCTTTGTACTCTTTGTCAAGGTTATCAAGGACCTCTTGCTCAAGCTCTTCATCAACATCCTCGATATCCTTGACAAGATCCACTGCATCATCACTATCGAGCTCTTCTATCGCCTTTGCAAGCTTTTGGGCTGAGAGATGCTCAATAGCATCATCTTTGATGTTTTCTGGGAGTTCCAAAAGCACTTCACCCAAAACATCTTCTGGCAGCTTTTTGAGTGTCTCGTAAAACTCAAACTTGTCATTGTTATAGAGATATTTCAAATACGTTGCGATCTCTGTTGGATGAAGCGATATATCCCCACTCTTTATTTCACTCTCTAATACATGGCGTATTTTTAAGACCTCATCCTTTTGCATTTTCCCCTCCTTGCAATTGGCAGCTGCTTTGCTCAACTTTTTCTATTACGATAGGTTTGCATTCTCTCTTGGCGCACTCAATGAGCTCTTTTTTATACTTTGCTACGATTTTTTTAAATTTTCTCAGCTTCTTTCCACTCAAACGGCTCTTGGCAATCCTCACTACGCGCAAAGGATTGATTGCACGATTGTTTTTATATAGACCAAAATGCAGATGCGGCCCAGTACTAAGACCTGTGCTACCTACATAGCCTATAATTTGTCCCTGTTTGACATGTTTGCCTCTTCGCATTCCATGGCGAAATCGCGACATGTGTGCATAGAGAGTTTTATAGCCTTGCCCATGATCGATGATGATACAGTTTCCATATCCCCCTTTACGCCCACAAAACACCACACGCCCATTTCCTGATGCACGTATGGGAGTCCCTCGTCTTGCTCCAAAATCGACCCCTAAATGCGCTCTATAGCGATGCAAGACTGGATGCCATCGCTTGAGAGTAAATCTAGAAGTTATTCGCGCTCCAGGAATTGGCCGCACAAGAAGGAATCTCTCAAGTTCTTGTCCCTTCTCGTCATAAAATCTCTCTTCAAAATTGAATACAAAATAGCGCCTCTTGTCACGTTGCACCATTGCTGCATAGAGTGTTGGCATCCCAAAAAAGTCGCCTAAGCGCACTTTTTGATCATATATTGCAGCAATTTTGTCGCCTTTGTGCAGCCTCGTAAAATCAACAGTATGTTTAAATGCTGCTACAAACTCATGTGCTAAGCGCAAATTTTTTGTGTTATGCACTATTGCATTATAGGGACTAGAATGAATTGCTAACCCAAACTTATCATGAATTTTTTGGTAGTGTATAGGTATGAGATCTAGGGCGTACCCTCCATTTTTACGAAAGATATGGATCTGCAGTTCTTCATTGATAGGAATGAGCGCTTGTAAGAGTTGCGTCCCATTATAATCAGCAATAAACTTGACACCGGCACGGATTTCGCTGGCAAGCTCTTTGTCTTCTCCATCTAGATTGTAATACAGCTTTGCGTTGATCCCATGAGCATCTAAAAATCCTAAAAGAGTCTGCCCCTGCTTCCAGTGTTCATAGCGGATTTTGCCAGCAAAGAGAAGCACTACAAAAAGAGAAAGTAAAAGTATCTTTCGCATTGCCCTTACTACCTTGATGAATTTTTGTTTTTAAAAGGGATAAATTTTACCTAAAAATTACTTAAATCATTGCTACTTTTCTAGCATTTTATGGAGCTAATTTATCGAAACTTTGGTATCATTAAAAAAAATTTCGAAGGAGCTCTATTGAAAAAGCTTGTAACTCTTCTTTTGATAGTTTTTACAGCATTTGCTGCCACTTCTACAACTATCACAAATGCGTATAAATCTAAAGCAACTATACAAAGAGTTAACCTACCTCTAGGAACTAGTGGTATTGTAATTCATGATTATGATTCCATGCATTCATCCATCGTAGCTCGTGCTATTTTAGTGGCTCCTGATACTATCAAATTTGAAGTCTTTGATGCTCTGGCGCAAGAAGCACTCCCTACGCCTCTGACAAAGCCCCAAACAGGAGATAGAGTAATTCTTGGATATCTCTACGACAGAGCAACTATTATAGCCCCAAATCTCAAAAGCTATCAAGAAGTTGCAAACCAAGTGGATGAAAAGATTATCCATCCAGATCTCTTTGCTACCGAACTCTCAAAAGCAAAAGATCCAGCACCTGACTATAATGATTTCAAAAACTTTTGCAATAAGTTCGCTCTTGCAAAACTCTATATTGTCCAAAAGAACCAAACCGATATAGTCGACTGTTACAGTTTCAAAAAAATAGGAACCCTCCCAATGAGAGCAGAGGGGAAAAATGTAAAACTTCCTTTTTACAATAGACTGAAAAAAATCCAAACATCTTTGTTTGATTTTTTTGGTGGCAGCGAAATCCAAAACTATTTTGATTACTACAAAAAGTTGGAGCGATGATGCAAGAACATATCAAAGCATTGCAAAAAATCCTCGGTAAAGAGAATGTCAAAGCTGATAGAGCCCATCAGCTTGCCTACTCCTATGATGCCACAAGAGAGCATTTTATGCCAGATGCAGTAGTCTTCCCACGTAATGAAGATGATGTAAGCCAGGTTCTGCGCTACTGTAACGAACACAAAATCCCAGTTGTTCCTAGAGGAGCTGGCAGCGGTTTTACTGGAGGTGCCCTTCCTGTAAGTGGTGGCATAGTTTTGGCAGTTGAAAAACATATGAATAAAATCTTAGAGATTGATACCAAAAATATGGTAGCAGTTGTGCAACCTGGGGTAATTAACAAAGAGCTGCAGCGTGAAGCAGAAAAACACGGTCTGTTTTATCCACCGGACCCAGCTAGTCAAGACTACTCTACTATTGGAGGGAATGTAGCAGAAAATGCCGGTGGTATGCGAGCAGCCAAATATGGTATCACCAAAGATTATGTAATGGCATTGCGTGCAGTGTTGCCAAATGGAGATATTATTAGAGCTGGGAAAAAGACTATCAAAGATGTGGCAGGTTACAATATTGCTGGTATTTTGATAGCAAGTGAGGGAACACTTGCAGTTATTACTGAAATTACCCTCAAGCTTCTCTCCAAACCAAAACTTACTAAAACTGTCATGGGAGTATTTCCAACAGTCACTGATGCCATGAATGCAGTCTATAAATCACTAGCTGGGGGTGCAAATCCTGTAGCTATGGAGTTTTTGGACAACCTCACAATCCGTGCGGTAGAAGAAAAATTTCACAAAGGCCTGCCAGTAGATGCCGGTGCAATTTTGATCAGTGATATTGACGGTAATGTGGAAGAGGAGATCGATTATCAAATAGGGCTTTTAGAAAAATTTTTCAAAGAGAACGGCGCAACTGCATTTCGCATAGCAAAAGATGAACAAGAGGCAGCTGATATTTGGTTTGCTAGACGCAACGCAAGCCAATCTATTACTATTTATGGTTCAAAAAAAATTAACGAGGATGTTACAGTTCCAAGAAGTGAGTTGCCGCGTTACCTTGAAGAGGTAGAAAAAATTAGCAAAAAATACGATGTCAAAATTCCCTGTTTTGGACATACAGGTGATGGCAATGTTCATACTAATGTGATGGTTGACGGGAGTGATCCAAAGCAGGTAGAGATAGGGTATAAAGCGATTGAAGAAATTTTTAAAATGACAATAGAAATAGGTGGAACACTCAGTGGCGAACATGGTATAGGTCTGAGCAAGGCTCCATTCATGAAAATGGCATTTAGTGAAGCTGAGCTGGGTCTCTTCCGTGCTATCAAAAAGGCCTTCGATCCCAATAATATACTCAATCCTGGAAAAATGGGGCTATAAAAAGAGCTTAAAAAGCTCTTGTATAGCTCACTACAAATATATTGCTATGGGCCTTTTTGTTTTGCTCATAAAATCTCGCTCGTGTGCCTTGGATTTTTAGAGAACTGTTTTTACTTAATGCTTTTGCAACAGATAACCCATAACTAGTATGATACTCTTCACCTAAATTAAATACAACAAATCCCTCTTTTGCTACTTTGTAGGCATTTTTACCAAAACTCGCTTGGGCTGTTGTTGTAAAACTCCCATTAAAATTGGTAAGCTTAATATCTGCATTGGAGTAGTTATCTTTTAGAGCTGCCCAATCTTCACTGATATTTATGTAGTTATATTGTACTTGGGCGTAGAAAGAGCCAATTTGAGATTTATAATCACCAAAATTTATACCGACTTTTGGAGATACTTGCCAAACATGAAAACCATCATAGCTGCTATAATGGAGGTTTACACCATAATTGTAATGCAAATAATCATAGTAAAGTATGCCAGCTGTGAAAACTTTTTGATAATCATCATTGTTACCTTGGTCAGTGAAAATATTATTCATTCCAATTTCATATACTATATGTTCTCCTTGATAATAGTGATAAAGAAGTGCTGCACTCTTTTGCTTATATGTAGGTATACCTCCATCATATGAAATTCTCATATACTCTAAATCCACATCTAACGCATATTTTTTTGTGCTATGACTCAAAAACACCCCTGCTAAATACGCACTATCTCTTTTTGTATTCCCAGTGTATGCAATATATCCTCCATATGGAAGAACAATATCACCTGCTAGCAAAGAAGCTGCCATAAATGATACTATTGATAACTTTTTCACCTCTTCTCCTTTACAATTTTATAGCCTTGAGATGGTTGACTCTCAATTGTAAAACCAAGACCCCTTAGCTTTGCAATTAAGACTTTTATGGAATTTTCACTATTGATAGAGTCACACTCTTGCAATATAGTATGCTTTTGTACATAACTTCCCATATTTTTCAAAAGCAAAAGCAGAAGCTCTTTTTGTGCATTGCTTAGAGCTATATGATCTCTTCCTTTAAACAGTTCGCCCCTTTTTACATCAAATCGCAAGTCTCTATATGAAAAGATCGCATTTTGAAGGTTATATAATTTTTTTTGATAGTAAGATATTCTTGCTTCTATTTTTTTGCTCTCTTGCCAAAGTATACAATCATCAGCAATTTGCAAAGCTCTTGCATACGATTGCTCATCACACATATTTGTGAGGAGTATAATATAAGAAAATAGATTTTTATACTGAGAAATCGTGCCAAAAAAGGCAAAATCGGCCAATAAGAGATCATATTTTTGTATGAAACTTTTTTGTTCCAATCCCTCAATATCTACAACATGATCATATTTGATATCGAGTTGTGCTAAATTACTTTGTGCTAGAAGGAGCAGTTTCATAGAGATATTCTCTTGCAGCAATATTCGTGGGGTAGTATCGCAATATTATTCTATAAAGAGTCTTTGCTTGTTGAGGATTACTCGTTTGATATGTCTTGGCCAAAATCAACAAAAAGTTTTGATCTGTTGGATAGTGTCGTAGTATCTTTCGAGCAATTTTTTGAACAGTAAGTAGATCATTTTTCCCTAACATCGCATAGGCAATATAGAGATTTGCATAGTAGTTATATGTATCTTCTTTCAATATTGCATTTCCATATTCAATGACGCCTTCGTTGTCCCCTTGGGCTAACAATACTCTCATTAGACCAAGTTTTGGCTCAAATGATTGCGGCTTGATCATCGCTGCTTTGGAGTAGTACTCTTTTGCATTAGCATATTGTTTGAGTTTATATGTAAGCCAACCCAAACGAAGATTGAGAAAGTAGTCTCTTGAGCTCCTTTTGTAATTTGGAATCAAAACCTCAATAGCTTTTTTATAATCTTGTAATGCCTCATACCGATAAGACTCTTGCAAAGATTTTTCAAAATTTGCAGCAGTAAGAATTACTACACATAATAAACTAAATAGAACTATTCTCATCGATCTTTCTCCTCAAAACTGTTTGGCCATAAGAGATCTCCTCAAAACCTTTATTATAGAATGAGAATTTTACCATTCCATAATCACTTTTTTGCTCTAGACGATCTTTGTAGTATACCTGTGCAAAGCGTCCCAATCTATGACAAAACGAAACGACAAATTCCAAACATATTTTTTTAAATCCCTTCGCATATAATGATAGAGGAATAAAGTCGATAAATTCTACCCTTTTGGCAATAAAAGGTATTCGAGGAGCAATGAGATAAAGGTGTTTAAGATAGCTCTCTTTTCCTTTATAATCATAAAAATAAAACATTTTTTCATTCATCGCAAAATAGGCTCTATTCTCTCCGTCATAAAAATAAAATTCTCCCAAATCATTCATTTTGACTGTAAAAGAGTAGCTCTCTTTTTTATCTCCTTCTCCCATCACTTCATAAGTATATTTTTCATCAAGTACAAAACTGAGTTTATCAAAAAGTGCTCTATCTTTTGAAACGTTTTCTATAAGCTCTTTTTCGCGAGGTAAACCATGAAATATAAGCTTACTCTTTTGTATATATTGATCAAATACAAAAGGGAGCGTCCGTGCTCCAAGAAATTGATATTCTTGGACTTGTATGTGTATGTGGGGCTCTGGAGAGTATCCCGAGTTGCCACACTTTGCTATCATTTGACCAGATTTAACATATTCACCTATACGCACTTTGATCGAGTGTTGCATGAGATGAGAGATCTCCACAAAAAATCCCTCATCGCTTTTGATTATAATGAAATTTCCCCAATTATGTATACGATCAACTACACCTATAGGATTATCTGGTAAATCATCTCGTATATCGACAATATACCCGTTGACAGGAGCTACAACATCTTGACCATATGCATAATACTCTTGTAAAGAGACACCACTTCCTGCATAACTTTTGCCATCTTGAATTTTTATAAAATCATAGGCATATTTCCAGTCTCCTCTATGGGTCCACTCACCATCAAAAGCTTGGTAGACACTCCACTCTCCCAAAAATGGCAAAGATATCTTTCGACTATTTGCACCAAAACGCAATGTGTTAGCCAAATAGTATTCCAAAGTCTCTTCTGGTGTTCTTTTAATAATATATGCAAACAGTCGATATCCCATCGTATAGAGCAAGAAAACAAAGAGAATGACAATAATATTGAATGGAATAGTATAGACAGGGATATTAAAAAGATTAAAAAAGACCTGCATTGCATCGCTGATAAAGACACTCAAAGCCACAGCTATAAGAGCTAAAACATAGTTTTTTATATGTGGTATTAAGAAGATACCGCCTAAAGCCATTGCTATCAATAAAAAATTGAAATTATATAAAGACCAAAGCGCCTCAGATGTTTGGACAAAAAGTGAGTGGACAGCCACTCCAACTCCAAATCCAGCAAACATCAAGAAAAAGAGTATACGAGAAAACCAAAGGATAAGAAGGGAGACAACAAAACCCACAATATTATATGGAAGGAAAAAGATCTCCCCTACCGTTTTAAAAAAATATTCAAAAGGTAAAGCAATATCAAATAGTGGCTGCCTGTCTAAAAGATTTGTTAAGAGGGTTGTATATTTGAGACTTGCGAGGAAAAATAGAATACTTACTAAACTAAAGGGAAGCGAGAGGATAGGGATTCCATATTTTATAAATATACGATTGAGACTAAATGAAAGCAAAAATGTAAAAATAGCGAGCAATATAGTCAGAATAATGCTCAAAATTGATATTTGGTAAAAAAAGCCAATACCAAAACCAACCAAAAGGGAATTATAAAGATAAAAACCATAGCGCAAATATTCTTCGCGCATATTAACAAACTCAGCAAAAAGTATAGTGGCAACTAGTGCTACAAGCCCCAATGCCCCTACACTCGGAAGCAAAAAACTCAAAAGAGCCAAAAGCATACCAGCTTTTGGATCATTGAGGAAAAGTATTGCGCTATAAGGTTTAAAAAATATCGCTAATTTCTTTTTCACTGACATATGCTAAATCATCACTTTCACGTATCAAAATTGGTTCTTTGTCTATCATAATAACACGCGGTCTGTATTGAATAAATTGCATCGATTGCGTAATGGTATAAGCCCCCACAGGCCAGATAGTAAGCACATCACCTCTTTGGAGAGGAGGCAACATAATATTATCTGCGATAACGTCAATATTCATACAAAGTGGACCATTAAGTTGGCTTGGTTCATTCAAACCTTCATGTTTTTTGTCAAGAAAAATGTCAAAATTGTACCAAAATGATGTATAGAGGAGATTAACTCCAGCATCTAAAATATAAGAGACTTTTCCATCTGGAAGTCTTTTTGAAGCAAAAACAGATGTAAGAAGATATCCAGCCTCATCTATAAGAGCACGTCCCGTTTCAAGATAGAGTTTTGGCAATCTATCATCAGCATTTTCATAAATCGCATCAACAATTGCTTCAGCATATTCATCAGGTGTCGGAACAACAACTTCAGGTGGCTGATATATACCTTTGAGGCGGTTTTTACTAGCAAATCCTCCACCAATATCGATATATTCTATACTGTATCCAAAATCCTCTTGTACCCTTTTTCTAAGTTGCATAAGTTTTGTTACAGCTACTTGGTATGCATTAGCTGCAAGCATAAAAGTTCCAATATGTGTATGCAAACCAGTAAGAATAAGTTTTTGACCTTTATAGATTCTCTCAATTGCATCATATGCTTCGCCGTTATCGATATTAAATCCAAAGCGACTCCATGCAGGATAGATACCTGTATCCATATTGCAGCGAATTGCTACTGGAATCTCTTTGCCAAGCTCTGTGGCAATATCTTCTAAATCATTGATCTCATGCCAGTGATCTATGTGGATTTTTGCTCCTTCAAGCACTGCCTTTTTGAGAGCTTCTTTTGGTTTATATGGACCATTAAAAATAATATCTCTTCCCTCTACCCCTAAGCTTCTAGCTTTATCATATTCAAAAGCACTGACAACTTCTGCCTTACTTCCAAGATCGTGAAATGTTTTACAGATAGCTCCAAGATAGTTCGTTTTGTAACTCCAATAAAACTCTACTTCTGGATAGCGGGAAACAAATGCGTCTTTGAATGCATCATACTTTTTCTCTATCTCTTTTTTGCTAAAAACAAAAAGAGGAGAGCCAAAATTTGCTACAAGTTCATTGACATTAAATCCATCAATTTCACTTTTTATTTTTTGAGATCTGTATGGATTACCATAATTTCCATGTTTTGTTGCACTAAAATCTATTCGATTAATCGTTGGTTTTTGGTACATCAAAGCTCCTTGTTTTTAATTAGTGATGCAAGTGTGGAAAAATCACTTACCGCCTCACTCACATAGCGCATGTACAGTTTTCCTTCAGGATAATCCAGCAGTTTTTGCGGTTTTTTTCCTAACATAATATCTATATAAAGCTTTGGAAGGTTGAGTCCAATGTCTACACCAAACCCGACCCAGGCTGGAAAACGCGGATTGATTTCGATGAGATAGATCTCATCTCCTCCTGCCAAAACTTCTAACTCAAAAGCTCCTCTCCATCCACTATACTCCACAAAGTTGTAAGCCAAATCTATCAATTTTTTATTTTTGATTGTTACCGCACTCCAGACTTTTCCAAGATCTGTCATTTGGAGTTTTTTTATGGCAAATCCTCCATAAAGCTCGCTGCTGCTTACTCCTACAAAATTTATCTCTTCACCTGCTACAATTTGCTGCAACAGTAGCGGAAATCCCCATTCATTCGATATTGTGTAAAATTTTTCAATAGCTTCATCTAGGTTGTGAACTTTATAAGCTTTGTAGTAGTTGCCCTTGATCATACAAGGAAAGCCCAACTCTTTTGTAACCGCAACAAGATCATCAATACTATTGATAATGAAAGTATCTGGATATTTGACATTGAGCTCTTTTGCCAAATCTGCCAAGGAAGATTTTTGGCGTAGATCAAACTGCTTGATGGTTGGTAAAAGCGTAGCAATACCTAAATCTTCAAACTTTTGTTGATGTTTTATGCATAGTGGCAACTCTGCATCAAGATTAGGAATATAGACCTCTATGCCGCTTTTTTGCTTGATATACTCTATACGTTCCAAAAATGTCTCTATACCAAAAGATGGATAGGGCATGAGGTAGACATGTTCAAAAATATCCTGGTAAATCCCTGGCTCATTTGGATCATAAGCTAGACCAATGAGATTATTTTCTTTTTGTAAGCCTTTGGCAACTCCCATCCCTGGAGCAGGATTGTCTGTGTTATTGAGTCCACTAATTGCTATTTTCATTGATACAATCCAAAAAGTTTGAGCTTGAGGAGAAAATCCTCCACATCGATATAGACCTCTCTCCAATCCTTTTCATATTTTTGTGCAAGTTCATGCACAATTTCATCTTTTGTCTTGATCTCTTTCAATAAATCAATAATCTCTTTGCCAGTCTCATTAAGCTCAAATGTAATGCCAAGTGATGGGACAAAAGCGATATTGTTTTGATCAATGTGTAACTCATTTATCAGCATACTTCCTCCTTTTGTGCTATTATATATAGCAGCTGTTAATATGGAGTTAATGGAAAAATATGTACACTATTTGGCAGAGAATAAAAGAGTTTTATGACCCAGATATATCAATGTATGCTTCTTCTTTGAGCTTTCATACAATATTTTCGATCATTCCTCTTCTGCTCGTCTCATTTTCTCTCTTTATAAAGCTGCCATCTTTTCAAAAACACTATCTCAAAATCAAAGAGTTTATCTTTTCAAATCTCATGCCAACGCAGCACGAGACATTCTCAAACTACATAGATACTTTTTTGCAAAATAGCAACAAACTGGGACTCATCGGTTTTGCATTTGTACTTTTTGCTTCACTTATGTTTTTCCAAAACTACGAATATATCATTAACAAAATCTTCAAAACTAAACCGCGAGGATTCTGGGAGTCAATCACAATCTATTGGACGCTCGTAACATTGGCTCCATTGGCTTTAGCTCTCTCATTTTATCTCTCAGCTAAAATCCAAACTCTGCTTAATAGCAGCAGTTACACAAGTGGTATTAACTTTTTGGCTCTTTTTCCCTATCTCATTATCTGGTTTCTCTTTTTTATCATGTATAAAATCAGCTCTAGCGAATATGTCAATATCAAAGCTGCTCTCATCTCCTCTTTTATCTCTTCTCTTATTTGGAATATTGGCAAAGCTCTTTTTATATACTATGTGTTCTATTCAAAAACTTACACTACGATTTATGGCTCTTTTAGTGCTATTTTGTTTTTCTTTTTATGGATTTATATTTCGTGGATTATATTTTTGTATGGACTTCGTTTATGCTACATGCTGCACAACTACTATCAATCCAAAGAGCAAAGCACCAAAGAAAATAAATCTGTGCAAAACTGCAAAAATACTCAACAGTAGATAGATTGCAAGCTGCCAAAGAGGCAGTGCAATATGCATCACTTCACTCTTGAGAGTAAAAAGATATCCTACAAAATCTAGAGAGTGACCCAATCCAATGATATGTAAGAACAAAGCAAGAGGATAAAAGAGAGTAAAAAGAAACGTCAAGAGAGGTGCTAAAAGCATTACAACACTCCACTGCCCAAAAATTGCTGCAGATAGAGGCAAAATTGCTGTAAAAAGATACAAATTGAGCAAAATAACAATAGCTAATCTATTTATATGTGAAAAGTGGTGCAAAAAGAGGTAGATGTAGAAAACTCCTGCTACAGAGAGCCAAAAACCGATCGAGAAGAGAAAATGGGGAAAGAGAGCAAGTATAAGTAGTACTGCCCACAAAAGTGTCTCAAAACTCAAAAGCCGCAAGTAACGGTGTATGATAAAGTATCCAAAGAGCAGCATCACAAAAGAGCGCACAACAGAGGGCAAAAATCCCAAAAAACTCATATAAGCCCCAGCCAAAACCAAAACAACACTCATCAAAAATGTATGCATCTGCCAATATGGCACAACTCTTTGCCAAAGAGGCTTAAGAATAGATCCCAAAACTACAAAAATCAATAAGGCCAAAAGACCTAGATGAAAACCGCTAATTGCAAAGAGGTGTGAAATCCCAAAGCGAGCAATTTTTTGGCGCGTCTCTTTGTTCATACTCGTAGCCAAGAAAAGGGCTCCAAACATCTCTTGGAGCGCAGCGCGTTCGTGTTGAGCAAAAATCTTCTCTTTGAAACTATACTTAGTATCTTTTGGCAAGACCTTGAGAATGTAGCCAGGATAGTAGAAACCTCGCAGGTAATCTAAAAAGGTAATCTTTTTACTAAATTTGCGAAAGAGAATCCATCTATCGCGCAGATCTTTTAAATTCTCATGGGTAGAACTATAAAAAATGGCTCCATCTTTGGCTTTGAGCTTGAAAATCTGCTTCTTACCCTTTGGGTATTGGTTGATGACGAGAGCTTTAATGTAGCGTGTATGTAAAAAGTGTTGATAGTTTTGGAAAGTAAAATAGAGGGAAGCTAAAGCTACAGAAATTAGTAGCAAAAGAGCTATGAGTCGCTCTTTGAAACTAAGAAAGAGAGGCTTTGGATCCATTAAATAGGTGGGATCTCGATATTTGTCTCTCTCATCTCAAACTCTCTCACTGTCTCAGCAGCTTCTTCGGCAAACTTCACATAATCTTTGTGGAACCAGAGCTTGACCACCCCTGTTGGACCGTTACGCTGTTTTCCTATGATTATCTCAGCTTCTTCTACCTTTTTCTCTTCAAGCTGCATATCGATCTTCTCACCTTTTGCCTGTGCCTCTTTGATTTTCTGTTTCGCTTCTTTGAGCTTATAGACATCATCACGATAGACAAACAAAATTACATCGGCATCTTGCTCAATCGCTCCAGATTCACGCAGGTCACTGAGCATTGGTCGTTTGTCTGGGCGGCTCTCAAGAGAGCGGTTGAGCTGTGAAAGAGCTATGATAGGAATTTGTAACTCTCTGGCTAAAAGTTTCAAACTACGACTAATTTCACTAATTTCTAGATGTCTATCTCTTGTACCACTTCCACTCATAAGCTGCAAGTAGTCGACAATTGCAAGTTCAATCTCGGGATGTTGGGATTTAAGCTTCCGTAATTTGGCACGAAGCTGATGAACATTGAGATTCCCCTCATCATCGATGAAGAGCTTTTTCTTTTCATAATAGTCACTTAGCCTGCTAATTTCTGCCCACTCAATATCGTTGAGATTTCCCACCCTCAATCTTTGCAAAGGTATGGCAGATTTTGCGCTGAGCATTCTGAGCATCAACTGCTCTGCAGGCATCTCTAAAGAGAAAAAGACGACACCTTTGTTTTGATCAAGCACCGATTGAGCGATATTGAGACTAAAGGCTGTTTTTCCCATTGATGGTCTTGCAGCTATGATGATGAGGTCTCCCGGGCTAAATCCTGCAGTCTTGAGATTGAGCTCATGAAAACCAGTGTCGAGGCCAATGAGGATAGAGTTGCCCTTCTCTTTCATCTTGAGTAGATGCTGGAGGGTATCTTTCATCACCTGTGAGCTGGTCTTAAAATCTTGGGAGCTGGTCTCTGTAGTGATTGCATAGAGTTTTGACTGCACCTCATCGATAACATCCACAACTGGCAGATCTTGCTCTACAGTTACTTTCTTTATCTCTGTTGCAAGATGAAGGAGTTCTCGCTTAAGAGCCTTCTCTTTTATCTCTTTGACATAAGCAGCAGTATTTGAAAGAGGATTAGCCGCAAGAATCTCTAAAAAAGCTGCCTCATCGAAAGCATTTTTATGTTCTAACTTCTCTTTGACAAATACTTCATCTATAGGCTGATCTTCACGCTCAAGCTCTTGCATTACCGCAAAGACTTTTTGGTGAAAGGGATGATAAAAATCCTCTGGCTCGAGTACTGCTGCTACATCTTCATAAATTGAAGGATCAAAGAGAATCGAACTTAAAACTGCTCGTTCTATATCCAGATTGTATAAACTCTCCATCTTACTCTCTTGCTAATTTTTCTACTTCTTGTAAAAATTTCTCTACAAGTTGCTCTTCTGGTAGCTTTGCTACTACTTCACCTTTTACCATAACCAACCCGCTCCCTTTGCCATATGCAATAGCAACATCAGCATGCTTGGCTTCACCAATAGCATTAACAACACATCCCATAACTGAGACATTGAGAGGTTTTTTAATATGCTTCGTTTTCTCTTCAACCTCTGCAACAGCCTTGACAAGATCTGCTTCAATCCTGCCACATGTAGGGCAGCTTATGATATTAAGCCCCTCTTTTGCCCTTCCGGCATCTTTTATAATAGCTCGTCCTACCTCTATCTCTTTTTCAAGCTCTCCTGTGATAGAGACGCGGATGGTATCGCCTATACCATCAAGAAGTAGTGAGCCGATACCTATTGCACTTTTAATAGTTGCATGAAAAATTGTTCCAGCTTCTGTAACACCCAAATGAAATGGATACGGTACAAGGGGACGAAGTTTACGATAAGCCTCTACAGTACGTCCCACATCACTTGCTTTCATACTTACTTTGATATCTGTAAAATCGAGGTCCTCTAAAAGCTTGATATGATAAAGCGCACTTTGCACCATCGCTTCGGCTGTTGCACCATATTTTGCTTCTATATCTTTTTCTAAACTTCCTGCATTGACACCTATGCGGATAGAGATTCCCCGCTCTTTACAAGCTTTTACCACCTCTTTGATACGCTCTTTGCTGCCAATATTTCCTGGATTGATACGTATACAGTCTACTACTTCAGCAGCTACGAGTGCAAGCTTGTAGTTGAAGTGGATATCTGCAACGAGTGGCAAAGAAGTTCTCTCTTTAATCTCAGCCAGAGCGAGAGCATCTTCCATCTCTGGCACTGCAACTCTCACAATATCAGCACCTGCAAAATGGAGCCTATTGATCTGTTCAACTGTAGCTTCAATATTTGCAGTGCGGCTATATGTCATCGATTGCACTGAGATTGGCGCATCCCCTCCAATAGCCACATCACCTACATAGATCTTCTTTGTTGGATAGCGCTCCATCATTCCCTCAAATTTTTTCTTTATTATACCTAACCAATCTGTACCGGATCCATATCCACATCACATAGCTCATTGCGGCTAGCGTAGATTGCTTCAAGGAGTTTTTTAGTAGATTTGCTACGCAGCAGTATGTGGTAGCGGTATTTATTGGCAATTTTCTCTATTATATTAGGTCCAGATCCTACTATCTCAACTTCTTCAAACTTTTGCAAACGCACAAGCACCTCCTGCATTGCTTCAGCTGCTTTTTTTTTCGATTTGTGAGCGAAATTGAGCTGTGCAAGTCTTACAAAAGGTGGATAGCGATCTTTACGAAGTTTTATCTCATCAACCAAAAATTTCTTATAGTCTAAATAGCTAGCAAAAAAATCACGATTTTTAGTCTGCACTATGACTCTTGCATCACTTTGACGCCCGGCACGTCCTGCAATTTGAAGCAATAGTGCTATCGCTCTCTCTCTTGCTTTGTAATCAGCTTGTGCAAGCACATAGTCTATATCCATGATGACACTTAGAGCTACATCGGGATAGTCATGCCCTTTTGAGAGCATTTGCGTTCCAACGAGAATATCTATCTCTTTTTTGGCAAAAGCTTTGAGGGTAGATTCGAGTTTTCGCTGGGTGGTAATCGTATCACGATCAAATTGTGCAATCTTGGCATCAGGGAGCAGAAGTTTGAGTTCATTTACTACTTCAGCTGTCCCCAGTCTCTTTGCACTGAGGTTTTCGCTTCTGCACTTCGGACACTGCTGCAATATTGGCTCACTAAACTCACAGTAGTGGCACACTAGCGCATTCTTATCAAAGTGCAAGCTCATCCCTACATCACAGTAGGGGCACTTTACAGCTTCTCCACACTCTTGGCATACAAGATATTTAAAATGTGCTCTAGTCGGAAGAAAAATGAGTGCTTGCTTGTTGTTCTCTAAAACAGTTTTGAGATTTTGAAGAATCGTCTCACTAATCCCTCTTCCATTATCAAAAATAAACTCCTTTTTTGCTTCCTTAAATCTTGATAACTCAAAAGAGGGATAACGATAATAGCTCGTAACACTTGGGGTCGCGCTTCCTAAAACCACAGGGATTTTAAGCTTTTTTCCCATATAGACTGCAATATCTTTTGCATTGATATGCGGACGACTTTGGGCTTTGTAGCTCTCATCATGCTCTTCATCCACAACTATGAGGCCAAGATTTTGCAGTGGTAAAAAGAGTGCGCTGCGAGGGCCCGCTATGATTTTGGCTTCTTTTCTATAGATCTTCTCTAAATTTTCTTGGCGTTTCTTTTTTGTGAGTTTGCTATGCCAAACAACCACACTCTTGCCAAAAACCTCTTCAAGTCTCTTTTGCATCTGAGGAGTCAGAGCGATCTCTGGCATCAAAAATATCGCCTCTTTTCCCTCTTGGATGATTTTTTTAAAATACTCTATATAGATCTCTGTCTTTCCACTTCCCGTTTGTCCAAAAAGCAAAGATACAGGATGTTTTTGGATAAATGCAAGGGCTTCTAGCTGCTTGGGTGAGAGCTTGCATGGTGGAAGGTTTAGTTCGCTATTATTTGCAAGCGATACATTTTTTTTAAACGGTACAAAAAGCGAGAGTGCTTCAGAGATGTGTGCTACGTAGTATTGTGAAATAAATTTGGCAAAATCGAACTGCATAGGCGAGAAGTAGTGCTCTGATATCTCTTCTATCTCATAACAATCAAACTCTGGTTTATCCACTTCATATAAAACCACCGCTTCCACTCTTCGCTTAGCAAGAGGCACGAGACATATTTGCCCAGGAGATAAGGATTTGGTTGATGTGTAAGTAAGTGTGAGAGGACGGTTGCGAATAGCTACTTCATAGTACATCAAAAGTTGTTGCAAATTCCTGAAATAGTTGATTGGTTTTGGTCACAATCAAAGCTTCCGTTGGTTGGGTTATATGTAAAAGCTATAATATTGCCATCTAAATGGTATTTATATAAAGTATTTGAGACCTTTTCCCATCCCTTTTGCGTATCTTGAGCAACAGGATGTGGTAGCACTTTTTCAAAAAGCCCACTACTTCCGCTCAGATCATTTGGATAAGGAGATTGACCAAGAAGAATATGCTTGTTTTTATACACCTGCAATCCACTGCGAACAGCAGTGACGGTAGATTTGACTTCGGCAAGCTTCGCTTCATTGAGAGCACCAGTAAATTTTGGAATTGCAATTGAGGCCAAAATACCAATTGCTAAGATTACAAAGAGTAGTTCTATTAATGTAAATGCTCGTTTCATACTAGAAATTATAGCTGCTTTGTTTTGAAGAGACAAATTTAGGCGCATCTGTTTTGTTACCATCACGACAGAAAATATTATATTCACCGCCTTTTTCCACATTTTTTGCTATAAAAGGCTGTGCAACTTCACCTACTTTAGCACAATTGTCAAAATTTACCGAACTTTTATCGAAATATTGCGGTATTGTAATGTAGAGATTTAAATTATTTCCATAAAAGGTCGATGGATTATTGTCATTATCACTTTTAAGACTTCCCTCACCACCTGCAAAGATAGATTTTGCCCATAGCGTATGGCCGGTTGTGCGTGTGAGAGTTGCTGCAAAAGCTTTTGCTACTGTTTGTGCAGATTGTGCTTGCATCTGAAAATAGACTGGTATAGATATAGCAGCCAATATTCCTAATATAAGTAAGACAAAAATAATTTCTAGAAGTGAAAAAGCTTTTTTCATTTTTTTTATATTATAGTTATGAAGGCCAAAGAAGCCTTCATAACATGATTACATGAGATAGTTAGAAGGAATAGTTGTATTTGGTTCTGCTACATTACTTGCATCAAATGTCAAGAATGGTGCATTTGTAGCATTCCCTTCAAAGCAGTAAATAGGAACTTGCGCGTTACCAATGTCATATTGACCAAATTGAGGTAAACTACCACCACTACCATTACCACATGCATTTGACAATGCAGTTGAACTATTTTTCAATGGTGTACCTGAAGTATCTTGAAGCTTGTCTGGTAAATCTATGTAATCTTTAAGATCAGCCAATGTCATTGCAGAACCAGATGCATTCTTGAGCTGAGTGATATCACCATCTGTACCAGTAGCCATTGCTTTACTCCATAGTGTTGGAAAGACTGTTCTGTTCATTGTTCCAACAAATGCTTGTGCTTTACCAGCTTTTGCCTGGCTTGTCACACCGATGAACTTTGGCAATGCAACTGCTGCCAAAATACCCAAGATTACGATCACGAAGATCAACTCGATCATAGTAAAACCACCACGTCTCATGACGTCTCCTTTGAATGAAATTTTCTCGCAGGTCATCCTGCAATTCACATTATCGTACAACCAAAATTATTTTTTAGTTAATTTGGAAATTTTTTGAGAAGTTTTTGCAGTTTTTGCTCTAACACATAGCAGTCGTAGCACTTTTTGAGGTAAGCTTGGAGGAGTTCTTTAATCGAATTATTCTCATAAGGAGGGAGCTCCTTTTCTAGCTCCGTCTCCAAAGCTTGGGCAAAGTCATTTTTGAGATTGATATCATACTCTTTGCCCTCTATCTTGATAGTTACACGTTTCACACTATCCTACCAGTGTCTCTATTTTTTTGATAATTTCATCAATTTCACGATTTTTTTGCGCCAACTCTTCACGCAAGCGTTCGATCTCTTTGTCTTTCTCTTCACTTTGAGCTTTGCATGTTACATAATCTTTGCGCAAAGTTTCATTCTCATTTTTGAGTGTTTCATATTTTAATAGAAGCTCTTCTATCTTTTCACTCAGTTTCTCCATCAAATCAATGTGCTCCATTACACCTCTTTTAAGTTTAATTTAAATTTAGTATAATTTTAGCAAAATTTTATAAAAGAGGTTTTAAATTGGCAAAGTTTCAAATGGTAACAGATATGCAGCCTGCAGGAGATCAACCCCAGGCAATAGAAAAACTTACTCTCTCTATCAAAGATGGCAATCGCTACCAAACACTCCTTGGAGTTACCGGGAGTGGCAAAACATATACAATGGCAAAAATTATTGAAAACCTGCAGATGCCTACACTCATTATGACACACAACAAGACTCTTGCAGCTCAACTCTATAGCGAATTTAAGCACTTTTTTCCAAAAAACCATGTGGAGTATTTCATCAGCTATTATGACTATTATCAGCCAGAAGCTTATCTCCCGCGTCAAGATCTCTTTATTGAAAAAGATAGCTCCATCAATGATGAGTTAGAGCGCCTACGTCTCAGTGCCACAGCAAGCTTGCTTGAGTACGATGATGTCATAGTTGTAGCCTCAGTGAGTGCAAACTACGGTCTTGGTAACCCGCATGAATATCGCAAGATGGTATTCAGATTTGAAGTAGGCAACGAGATTGGCCAAAGAGAACTCCTCTTTCGCCTTTTGGAGATGGGATATAAGCGTAATGATAAATTTTTTGATAGAGGAGATTTCCGTGTCCGCGGTGATGTGGTGGACATCTATCCAGCATACTTTGAAGATAAAGCTGTACGGGTTGAATTCTTTGGTGATGAGATAGAGTCAATTTATACATTTGATCCACTCACAAATGAGCGTATTGATGACATTGATTCATTTACTCTCTACTCTGCAAGTCAATTTATTGTAGGACAAAATCGTCTTGCAGAAGCTATTAAATCGATAGAAAAAGAGCTCGAAGAGAGACTAAAGTTTTTCAAAAAAGAGGAGAAACTCTTAGAGTATCAACGTCTGAAACAGCGCACGGAGTTTGACCTAGAGATGCTAGAGACTACAGGGACTTGCAAGGGAATAGAAAACTACTCACGTCACCTCACAGGCAAAAAACCGGGAGAGACTCCCTACTCACTTTTAGACTACTTTGAAGCAATGGGTAAGCCCTATCTTGTCATAGTTGATGAGTCACATGTTAGTCTCCCGCAGTTTCGTGGAATGTATGCCGGAGATAGAAGCCGTAAAGAAGTATTGGTAGAATATGGTTTTAGACTCCCAAGTGCACTGGATAACAGACCTTTAAAATTTGATGAATTTATCAACAAAGCTCCCCACTACCTCTTTGTCTCTGCCACTCCAGGAGAACTCGAGCTTCAACTCAGCGCTACTGTAGCACACCAAATCATCCGTCCTACCGGACTTCTTGATCCACTCGTAGAAGTTGCACCAAGCTCCAATCAAGTAGAAATCCTCCATGATGAAATCAAGAAAGAGGTAGCTCAAGGCAACAGGGTACTTGTAACAACACTTACAAAAAAAATGGCAGAAGATTTGACCAAATTTTATGCTGACCTTGGTATCAAGGTCAAATATATGCACTCAGAAATAGACGCGATTGAACGCAATCAGATTATCCGCGGTTTACGTAGAGGAGATTTTGACGTACTTATAGGTATCAACCTCTTGCGAGAAGGGCTGGATCTGCCAGAAGTAAGTCTCGTAGCCATTATGGATGCTGACAAAGAGGGTTTTTTGCGCAGTGAAACAAGTCTCATACAGACTATGGGAAGAGCTGCTAGAAATGCTCACGGTCGCGTGATAATGTTTGCAGACAAAATCAAACAGCATCAAAAAGTCGACTCGCTTGAAGAGCTTGAAAAAATCAAAGATCAGATCACCGGCTCCATGTATCGTGCTATCAAAACTACAATCAAGAGACGCCAAAAGCAAAAAGAGTACAATGAAGTTCATGGTATTATTCCAAAAACTGTCAAGCGACGCCTTGATGAAAACCTCAAGAGCGAAGATCTTGACAAACTCTATGAGCGGAAGAGAAAAACCGATAAACTCCCTCCAAAAGAGAAAGAGAAAATCATCAAGGAGCTACGCAAAGCTATGCATGAAGCGGCACAAAAGCTTGAGTTTGAAGAGGCTGCGCGGCTTAGAGACGAGATCGAAAAGATCAAGGCTCTATAGGCTTGAAATCTCCCACCTCTTCATCAAAATACTCTATCTCACTTGATTCAATCTTATAATACCATCCATGCAAAAAAAGCTCATGAGCTTCTACTCTCTTCTTCACTGCCGGGTATGTTAGGAGATTTTGGAGTTGCACAAGGATCGATGCCTTCTCTGTCGTTCGCAATAAGAGCTCTTTATCATCTATCCCTACCGTATCTATAGCAATACGTTTAGCAGGCTCACCAATTTCAAGCCACTTTTTTATATGTATTAGCTCTACTGTTTGAGGGATATCTTTATAGAGACTTTCACAAGCGCCACAATGGCTATGCCCACATATAATAATATCACTTACGTTTAAAACACTTACTGCATACTCAATAGCACTTGCTGTAGCATGGAAGTCATTATCTGGCTTGAAAGGCGGAACAAAATTGCCAATATTACGAAAAACGAAAAGATCTCCAGGCTTTGCACCTGTAATGAGATCTGGAACGACACGTGAATCACTACATCCAATAAAGAGGGTTTTTGGGCTTTGCCCTTTTGCAGCTAACTCCTCAAAAAGCTTTTCATATTTTTTGAAGTGTATCTTTTTGAATTCCTGATAATTTTGAATAAACTTTTTGATATGCATGTCACACCTTTTGATTGATTTTAGTCAATATTTGTTAAAATTTTTCTTACTACTCTCAAAGGTGGCTTATGAATCTCAAAGACCCAAAACTCTATATCAACAGAGAGCTCTCTTGGCTCAAATTCAATACACGCGTTTTAGAAGAAGCACAAGATAAAACCAATCCTTTGCTTGAACGCCTCAAATTCATTGCAATTTATGGAACAAATCTTGATGAATTTTATATGATTCGCGTTGCAGGGCTCAAAAAACTCTTCAAATACCGCATTCGTGTAACCGGTCCTGACAAAATGACACCTCTACAGCAACTCAAAGCCATACGTGAGTATCTTCACAAAGAAAAAGTCACTCTCCATGAGACATATTTTGAAATTGTTGCTGCCCTTGAAAAAGAGGGACTCAAAATTACCTCTTATGATGAACTTGATAGCAATACCAAAAAACAGATCAACGACTACTTTTATAATAATCTCTACCCTGTTATAGTTCCTATTGCAGTGGATGCTACACATCCTTTTCCACACCTTAACAACCTCAGCTTTGCACTTGCTCTAAAACTTATTGATAGTGCCGATCCGCATGAAGTAAAGTTTGGTTTAGTGAGAATCCCTCGTGTACTTCCGCGATTTGTACAGATCGAAAATACATATATTCCGATTGAAACAATTGTTCAGGCACATCTTACCGCCCTCTTCCCCGGCTATAAAATCGTCGCAAGTACACCTTTTCGTGTCACACGTAATGCTGATATAGAAATCGAAGAGGAAGAAGCAGATGATTTTATGGAACTTTTAGAAGAGGGACTGAAACTAAGACGCAAAGGTGAAATTGTACGTCTTGAAATTGGCGAGGGTGCAGATGAAGATCTCATAAATTTCCTCATTGAACACCTCAATGTAGACCCAGAAGATATATACAGTTACAAAATCCCTATCAATCTTGGTGCTTTATGGGAGATTGTGAACAACAAAAACTTTGCTCATCTACTCTTTGAGCCTTTTACTCCAAAAATCTTACCGCCACTTGATACTGCAGATTCCATTATGTCAGTTATAGAGCATGAAAATGTGATGCTCTATCATCCATATGAGAGTTTTGATCCGGTAGTGAGATTCATCAAAGAGGCTAGCAAAGATCCAGAAGTGCTTGCGATTCGTATGACACTCTACCGTGTTGGTAAGAACTCCCCCATTGTACGTGCTCTCATCAATGCAGCTGAGAGTGGTAAACAGGTTACTGCAATGGTTGAACTCAAGGCTCGCTTTGATGAAGAGAATAACCTCATTTGGGCAAAGGAGCTCGAAAAAGCAGGGGCCCATGTAATATTTGGAATCCCTGGATTTAAAGTCCATGCAAAGATTGCGCAAGTGATCAAAAAGGATGGCGACAGACTCAAACAATTTGTCCATCTCGCTACGGGAAATTACAACCCTACGACAGCACGCATCTATACAGATGTATCTTATTTTACATCTCAAAAAGAGTTTACAGAAGATGCTACAAGATTTTTCCATTTCCTCACAGGATTTAGTAAAAAAACTAAACTTAACACCCTCTATATGTCGCCATTCCAAATAAAATCAAAACTCTTACAATTGATTGATGAAGAGCGCAAAAAGGGATCACAGGGACACATAATTGCTAAGATGAACTCACTTGTAGACCCTGATGTGATAGTAGCCTTGTATAAAGCTAGTATGGCAGAAGTAAAGATCGAACTGATTGTGAGAGGTATTTGCTGCTTGCGTCCAGGTATAAAAGGGGTAAGTGAAAATATCCACGTCATATCGATTGTTGGCAAATATCTTGAACATGCACGAATCTTTTACTTCAAGCACTCTTCTCCAAATATCTTCATCTCTAGTGCAGACTGGATGCCAAGAAATCTCGAACGACGCATAGAGCTTATGTCACCAATATATGATGAGGAGATAGCCGATAAACTCTACGAAATACTCCAAATTCAACTCAAAGACAATGTCAAGGCCAGAGAACTTCTGCCAAATGGAGAATATCAAAAAGTAAAACCAGAACCAAACAGACCAAAAATCAATTCACAACTAATTATGGAAGAGTATGTGAAGCTTTTGTATAACTCCCACCACAAAAATACAACAAACAAAGCAAAACGGTTAGCCCGTAGATTACTCAAGGAGAGCTGATGCTATTGCATTATAAAAAATGGTTTCCAAAATTTGGAAAAGATTCATGGGTAGCACCTGGCGCTACCGTTATAGGTAATGTGACCTGTGGTGAGGATGTCTCTATATGGTTTGGTTGCGTTATCCGTGGTGATGTCCACTCTATCAAAATAGGTGATCGTACCAACATCCAAGATCTTACGATGATACATGTAACACACTACAAAAAACCTGATATGAGTGATGGATATCCTACAATCATAGGAAATGATGTGACAATTGGCCATAGAGTAATGCTCCATGGGTGTACTATAGAAGATGCCTGTCTCATTGGTATGAATGCCACCATTCTTGATGGTGCGGTAATTGGCAAAGAGTCTATTGTAGGTGCTGGAGCTCTTGTTACTGGTGGCAAAAACTTCCCTCCTCGATCTCTCATTCTCGGCTCACCTGCAAAAGTTGTACGCCAACTTACAGACCAAGAGGTAGAAGAACTCTACGCAAGTGCTACAAGATATGTAGCTTTTAAAAACGAATATATTAATAGTATAAGGTAGACTAATAATTATAATAACGTTAATTTATCCTTATGTGATTTGGATAGATTATTTTTTTTATAATAATTTTTTAAACTCAATCGGAATATAATATATCGGTTACAAAATTTTTAAAGGGGCAAATATGGCAAGAATTGTTGTACTTGGTGCAGGTGTATCTGGACATACTGCTGCTACTTTTGCAAAGCATTGGCTTGGCGATAAACATGAAGTAGTAGTAGTATCTCCAAACAGTAAATGGAACTGGATCCCATCTAACATCTGGGTAGGCGTTGGCGAAATGAGCCCAGAAGATGTAGTGTTTGAATTGGCTCCTGTATACAAAAAAGCTGGAATCGATTTCAAACAGGCAAAAGCGGTCTCTATCCACCCAGAAGGCAAAGAGGGGAGTGACAGACCATTTGTGACTGTTGAATATACTGATCCAAACAAAAAAGGAGAGACTGAAGAGGTAGAGTATGACTACCTCATCAATGCAACCGGTCCGAAACTCAACTTCGCTGCAACTCCGGGACTAGGACCAGATGAAGGCAACTCGCTTTCGGTATGTACTTACCTCCACGCTGCAGAAGCAAATACCCATTTTCAAAATGCAATTGAGCGTATGAAAAAAGGGGAGAAAGTTAAATTCCTCATTGGAACCGGACATGGTATGTGTACATGCCAAGGTGCTGCGTTTGAGTATATCTTCAACATCGAGCATGAACTCAGAGAAGCAGGTGTTCGAGATAAAGCGGAAATCAAATGGATCTCAAATGAGCAGTTCCTTGGCGACTTCGGAGTTGCAGGTCTTCATATCAAATGGGGTGGACATATTGTAAGCTCTAAAGTACTCGCTGAATCACTCTTTGCGGAACGAGGTGTTGACTGGATCACAGGAGCACACGTCAAAGAGGTACAAAAAGGAAAACTCCAGTACGAACTTCTTGATGGAACAGAAGGCGAAGAGACATTTGATTTTGCAATGCTCATCCCTCCATTTAGCGGGGTAGGTCTTAAAGCATACGACAAAGCTGGCAATGACATTACTGATAAAGTCTTTATGCCAAATGGCTTTATGAAAGTTGATGCAGACTATACTCCAAAACCTTTTGAAGAATGGAAAGCAAGCGACTGGCCAAAATATTATCAAAACCCAGATTACGCAAATATGTTTGCAGTGGGTATCGCATTTGCACCTCCTCACCCAATTTCTAAACCTGCAAAATCTGTCAACGGTACACCAATAACTCCGGCACCTCCAAGAACCGGTATGCCTTCAGGAATCATCGGTAAAACTGTCGCACGAACAGTGTGTGATGTGATCGAAGGAAAATATAGCCTTGAGGAGGTTAAAGAAAAAGGTCACCACGCATCTATGGCAGAAATGGGTGCAGCGTGTGTGGCTTCAACTGGTAAAAGTATCTGGAATGGTTCAGCAGTAGCATTGACTGTTTATCCAGTTGTACCAGATTATGACAGATTCCCAGGAACCGGACGAGATCCAGAATACACTTTTGGTGAGATCGGTCTTGCAGGTCACTGGATCAAGCATATCTTGCACTACATGTTTATGTGGAAAGCACAACTCAAACCAGGATGGACACTCATCCCTGAATAAGAAAAAGGAGAAACAATGGCAGATTACAAAGATATACAAAAGAACATTACACCATATGATGATAAAACATACGGAACTATGATTCCAGGGCCTTTTCAACGATTCCTAAGAACATGCAAAATCTGGCAGTTTATCCGATTTATCATCATCAACCTCAAAATGTTGGCAGTCGTTTCTAAATCTCACCACTAAACATAAGGGGCTCTGCCCCTTCCAACCAAAGGATCATAATGGCTAAAATTCTTACATACCCTGATCATACTCTTTTGCAAATTTCTGGACTTGTAAGAGACTTTAAAGATCCAAAACTACAAGAAATTATTGAAGAGATGAAAAAAACAATAGAAGAAAACAATTTAAAAGCCCTTGCAGCTATTCAAATTGGAGTGCCATTACGAATCATCGTACTAAAAAAAGACAATGATTATGAAGTCATGATAAACCCTACCATTTATGGCAAAGAGGGGAAATATTTTGCTTCAACGGAGAGTGATGAGAGTTTACCAAATATTGAAGTAACCGTCAACCGCTACCCTGTTATAAAAATAATGTATGAAGATACCCAGGGAAAGCAAAAATTTTACATTGCTAAAGATGATGAAGCAGTACTTTTACAGCGAAAAATCGATATGGTATTTGGTGGTTACCTATTTGATAAGCTCTCAAAAAAAGAGCAAAAGAAATTTTTCAAAGAGTATGGCAGCTACGGAGATACCTGTCCTACCTACTTTATTAAAGATAAAATCTTAACAGCACTTCGACTCTTTTTGGTTGGACATTCTATTTTCTTAATTTTGGCCATTTTTGCAAATTTTGCAAAGTTTGTGCTCACATATAATACGCTGCTCTTTGTTATTGAGATTGTATGGATTATAGTTTTTGCATTATATGCAAAATATGAGACTACAAAATACAAAAATTGTACATCTTGCCAGGGTGCTAATGTTTTTGGAACAAGTGCACTCTATGTAGCAGTAATTCTCTTACTCTATGGAGGTTCATGGCTATTAAGAAGCTTCTTAGCATAGAAAATCTCACTCTCTTAGCCATTTTTGCAGGTATTGCATTTGGCTACTTTTTTCCTACACCATCGCTCGATCTCAAAGTTATTGGTGATATTTACCTCAAACTCCTCAAGATGCTCATCATTCCTTTGGTGTTTGCTTCTATATTTGTAGCAATTGCTTCTCTCAGTGGCAAAGAGGAGCTCAAATCTATCGGAATTAAGGCATTTTTATACTACCTTACTACCACTGCATTGGCTGTGATTTTAGGAATTGTAATTTTTCACATCCTCAATCCTGGTGCAGGTGAACATCTCCTCCAGCTCCCTCAAAATATCTCGATAGAGAAAAAAGATCTCTCAATAGAAGATTTTCTCCTCTCATTCATCCCAGCAAATATTTTTGAAGTACTCAGCCGCGGAGCAATTTTGCCAATCATATTTTTTACAATCCTTTTTGCCGTGGCCGCCCTCTTCATTGATCCATCAAAGCGCCAGAGTCTCTATATGCTCTTTGATAGCATCAACGATACTATGATGATTCTTGCTAAATGGGTCATTAGCCTCACTCCTATTGGTGTCTTTTTTCTCATAGCTGCCACAGTTGCCAAAAATGGGCTTGAGCCAATATTCGAGCTCTATAGCTATGTGCTCACAGTCCTCCTCGCACTCCTCCTCCATGCTCTTATCACACTGCCAGCAATCGGATATTTTGTTGGTAGATTCAATCCCTATCGCTACTTTTTGCAGATTAAGGAGGCTCCTCTCATCGCATTTTCCACCGCTTCTAGCTCTGCTACTCTCCCTGTAAGTCTTGAAGTAGCCGAAGAAAAAGGGGGTGTAAGCAAAAAGGTGGCCGGATTTGTCCTCCCTCTTGGAGCTACAATCAATATGGATGGGACAGCACTCTATGAATCGATTGCAGTTTTATTTATTGCAAATATCAGCGGTGTTGATCTCTCATTGGCACAGCAGATTACTATATTTATCACTGTTACATTTGCTTCTATCGGAGCTGCTGGGATCCCAGGAGCTGGACTTATTATGATGACGATGGTGTTAGATAGCGTTGGACTACCTGTAGAATCAATTGCTCTTATTATCACTGTTGACAGATTCCTCGATATGTTCAGAACAGCTGTCAACAACTGGGGTGACCTTCTTGGAGCAAAGCTTATTGACATTTTGCTGCGAAGGTAGTCTTTTGGATTTTGCCTTTTTACTAAAATGGATAAGATCTTCAGTAGTTCTTATATCATTTGGAATATGCTGGAGTGCCTTTTGCATCACTTTCCAAGCTGTCAGTGCATCTGCATAGGCTCTGTGACTCACTGCTGTATTAATTCCAAGGCTCTCATTGAGATACTCAAGTCCATAGCGCTCACTCTCTATAGTCTTTTTTGCTAGATCGATCGAGCAGAGTCTCCTGTTTGCAAGTTTTCCAAATCCTAGCTGCTCAAGCTTGCTTGATATGAAGTTATAATCAAAATGCACATTATGAGCCACAAAGACACTATCGCCTAAAAACTCCTTGAACTGCTTGAGCACCTCTTTTTGCAAAGGAGCATTTTCAAGATCTGTTTGTATAATGCCTGTAAGCTTAGAGATATATTCTGGTATCTCATCAGCATAGATAAAACTCTCAAAGCGATCAATAACCTTGTCACCTCTGAATTTTATGGCGCCTATCTCTATAACTTGAGCATACTCTGGCTTACTGCCACTCGTCTCAATGTCCACAACAGTGAACTCTTGATTTTTGTATGGAGTCTTTGCGGTTTTGAGATAGACTTTGCCATTTTTTTCAGCAAGAGGAAATCCTCGTGCGATAAGAGTTTGATAGATTATCTCTGGATCTTCAAACATTCCAAAGAGATTTTGCAAAATTCCTAGAAACTGCTCTTTTGGATAGGAGCGCCTGATAAGTTTTTGGGCAAGTTTTTCTAATTTATTCAAATTTTGCCTTCTGAATAAATTGCCGCACTTTTACAGGGTCTTTCTTGCCTTTTTGCACTTCGACACCGCTACTTACATCTACCCCATAAAATCCATAAGGTTTCACATCAGCTACATTTTCTGGCGTCAAACCTCCAGCAAGAATGATTTTGGAGCAATCAACTCCCGCAAACCACTCCAATGCCACCCTCTTTCCTGCTCCGCCGAATTCAGGTACATAGGCATCTACTAAACGATATCTATTTGTAAATTTTAAAATATCTTGTGGCTCTTGTGCACGCACTACTGGAAGTGCTTTTGTGTGAAGGCGTGCTAAAAACTCCTCATCTACATCAAAATGAATCTGCGCTAGACTCATATTGCACTTTATGCATATCTCATCAATTTGTGACGGCTCCTCATTGACAAAAAGCCCTACACGTTCTACAAAAGGTGGAAGTTGTGAGACTATCTCCTTGGCCTTTTGTGGAGTAATGAAGCGAGGAGACTTTTCATAAAAGACAAAACCCAAAGCATCAGCGCCAGCTTCTATGGCCACTAAAGCATCTTCGATATTTGTAATTCCACAGATTTTGACGCGCAAACTAGACCTTTAGACTCTTGATAGCTGCTGCATAATCTTTATGGCCAAAGACGTAGCTTCCTGCAACCACTATATCCACACCAGCATCTTTAAGCTGCTCGATATTTTGATCGCTCACTCCTCCATCAACTTCTATGAGACAAGAGGGGTTGTACTTTTCTATAAGCTCTTTAGTCTGTTTGATTTTGTCATAGATTGGTATAAATTTTTGACCACCAAATCCAGGATTGACACTCATCAAAAGCACCATATCCACATATTTTACGATCTCTTCCAAAACATTTACAGGAGTTGCTGGATTGATCACGATTGAAGGAGAGATACCATAGTCTCTAATCTTTTGTGCTAAGCGGTGGTGGTGGTTTTCGCTCTCATAATGAAAAGAGATATACTTGGGCTTAAGAGGTGCAAAGAGATCGACGAAAAAGGTATTATTTGTAACCATGAGATGAACATCCAGCGGCTTTGTAGCACTCTGGGCAACAGCTTTAGCAACAACGGGACCTATTGTCATATTTGGTACAAAGTGACCATCCATCACATCTACATGCACCAAATCTGCACCAGCCTCGCATATACTTACAACCTCTTTAGCCAAAATACCAAAATCTGCGCTAAGAATACTTGGTGCTACGAGCATAGATACCCTTTAGATAAAATTGGTATAATTATAGCAAAAGCAAAAGCTAAAACAAACTTTAAATTAAGTTATTCTTCAGTATAAATCGCTATAATTGCAATCAAATTTGATAAAAGGTGTCACAATGTCCAAGAAGTGTCAGATTACCGGTAAAAAGCCTATGAGTGGACACAATGTCAGCCACGCAAACAACAAAACAAAAAGAAGATTTCTTCCAAATATGCGAACTGTGCGCGTAACACTTCCAGATGGTACACGCAAGAAGATCAAAGTATCTGCAAAAGGCCTTCGTATCCTTAAGAAGAAAAATTTCGAGCTTTCATAAGCTCGATCCTCTCTTCTCCACATAGGGAGAAAAAATGCAATTCCAACTCATACCTCTCAAAAACCCCTTCGCTCATGTAGAGGGTATATTTTGCGATGGTGTTTATGCTGGACTCAAACCTGATGGTCTTGATATAGGGTTTATCTACTCAACTGCTCCATGTGATATTGCAGCTGTCTTTACATCCAACCGATTCCAAGCAGCCCCTATCAAACATTTTCAAAAACACAATATCACACAAACCAACTTTATCCTCGCAAATTCCAAAAATGCAAATGCTCTCACTGGAGAGGCTGGGGTTGAAGATATCGAAGAGATTCTTTCACACCTCCCTACTTGTGCGCAAAACCCTCTCATGAGCTCAACTGGTGTCATAGGAGTGAGACTCCCAAAAGAAAAAATCATCGCTGCTTTGAGCAAGTTTGACTTGAGCTCTAAAAATAGCGAAAATTTTGCCAAAGCGATCATGACAACTGACTCATTCCCAAAATATATCGGCTATGAAGTAAAGCTTGAAAATAGCAAGAGTTTTCATATAGCAGCTGCAGCAAAGGGTGCAGGTATGATAAACCCGCAGCTAGCAACGATGCTTTGCTTCATCGTCACTGATGCAAATGTGCCGCAGAGTGAGATGCATGAGCTTTTATATAAAAACCTTGATTACTCTTTCAATGCAATTAGTGTGGATGGAGATACATCTACAAACGACTCAGTCTTTTTGCTTGCAAATGGACTTAGCAGCGTATACGATAAAGAGGCTTTTGATTTTGCACTGCGCACAATTATGCACCACCTTGCTCTCCAAATAGTCAAAGATGGCGAAGGTGCATCAAAGCTTGTAGCTTTTGAAGTTAAGGGTGCAAAAAGCAAAGAAGAGGCTAAAAAGGCAGCAAAGGCTTTGACAAATTCGCTACTAGTTAAAACTGCTCTCTTTGGAGAAGATCCAAACTGGGGACGCATTGCTTCCACAATCGGTGCAAGTGGCGTAATGTGCGATGAGAAGCTCTTACAAATATCCTTTGAAGATATTTTAGTCTATGATAGAGGCACGATTCTTTTCGATAAAGAGCAAGAGGCAAAAGCGCATGCAGTTATGCAAAAAGATGAGTTCAAAATTACTTGTGACCTTGGCATAGGAGATGGCAGTTTTACTGCTTATGGATGCGATTTGGGCTATGAGTATGTCAAAATTAATGCAGAATACAGAACCTAAATGTTACAATCAAAAGAAAAAAGGAGCTAGTAATGCTAGAAGAGTTTCCACAGGAATTGATCAAAAAAATTAGACAGGAAAATCCTCATTTCGATAAAATCATTGAGAAGCATGATGAACTAAAAAGAATCGTGCATGAAGTAGAAGAGGGTCGTGAACACATGGAGCAAGAAGAGCTTGAAAAACTCAAACTTGAAAAACTTCGGCTCAAAGATGAAGCATACGCGATAGTTATGCAGTACAAAAAAGAGCACAACCTCTAAGACCTCCAAAGAGGTCTTACTCTTTGAATCTCCCCATACTCATCAATTTTTCATAACGCTTCTCTAGCCTCTCGCTTGGATCCATAGCTTCTAGCTCGGCAAGAGTTTTGAGGTAGTACTCTTTGAGAACCTGCGCAGCACCCTCTTTGTCTCTGTGAGCTCCCATAATAGGTTCATCAATAATATCATCGATGAGTCCAAGTTTTTCAAGATCTTCGGCTGTGATTTTGAGAGCCTTTGTTGCCTGCTCTACTTTGCTGGGATCATTCCAAAGAATTGCTGCACACCCTTCTGGAGAGATAACACTAAAGACTGAGTAACGCATCATTGCAAGTTTATCAGCCACACCAATAGCTAGTGCGCCACCACTTCCACCTTCTCCAATGACTATCGAGATAGTTGGAATATTGAGCCTGCTAAATTCAAAGAGATTTCTTGCTATCGCCTCACTCTGCCCCCGCTCTTCTGCACCGATCCCAGGATAGGCACCTGGAGTGTCGATGAGCATCAATACAGGAATACCAAACTTCTCAGCCAGCTTTGCAGCTCTTAAAGCTTTGCGATATCCTTCAGGATGGGGCATACCGAAATTTCTTTTGAGTTTGTTTTTGGTGCCTCTCCCTTTTTGCTCACCTATGAGCATAGTGCGCTTACCATCGATGTATCCAAGAAAGCAAAGAATTGCAGGATCATCACGAAAACATCTATCCCCATGAATCTCATAGTAATCATCCATAATAAGGCGAACATAATCAAGTGCGTAAGGACGGTCTGGGTGGCGAGCAAGTTGGAGTTTTTGGTACTCGCTAAGATTTTTATATGTTTTGGCTACCTCTTTTTCGAGGTCCTTTTGCAATATTTCGATTGCAGCATTATCACCTCTGGCTTTAGCTGCATCGAGTTGCTTCTCAATCTCTTGGAGTTTTTTCTCAAAATCAAGATATGTAGCCAACTTATACCTTCTTGAAGATTACTACGCCGTTTGTTCCGCCAAATCCAAAAGAGTTGCTCATAGCCACATCGATCTTGGCCTTGCGCGCCTCATTTGGTACATAGTCTAGATCACAATCTGGATCTGGCTCTTCATAGTTGATTGTAGGAGGGATAACTCCTTGCTCCATTGCCATAAGTGTAATTACTGCTTCAATCGAACCTGCAGCACCGAGACAATGGGCCGTCTGCCCTTTTGTAGAGCTCACCGGCGGGCAGTTTTCTTTGCCGCCAAAAGCCTTTTTGATAGCCATTGTCTCATACCAGTCGTTATATTTTGTACTTGTTCCATGAGCATTGATATAATCGACTCGATCAATATTTGCCATCTGCAAGGCTGCTCTCATGGCTCTATATGCACCCTCGCCTTCTGGGGCTGGTGTTGTGATATGGTTTGCATCACCACTCTCACCAAAGCCTATAAGTTCGCCGTAAATTTTTGCACCTCTAGCTTTTGCAGCCTCATACTCTTCAAGCACAAGTGCACCACTTCCTTCACCCATTACAAAACCGTTTCTCTTTGCATCAAATGGACGTGAAGCATGTTTTGGGTCATCATTGTATGTTGAGAGTGCTTTCATAGCTGCAAACCCACCTATACCAATAGGACAGATTGCAGCCTCTGCCCCGACAACAAGCATACGGTCTGCACCACCAAGCATAATAGTTTTTGCAGCTTCAGTAATAGCATGAGTTCCAGCGGCACATGCAGTAACACTTGAGAGGTTTGGACCTTTGAGCTTGTGTTCAATTGAGACAAATCCGCCCAACATATTCGCTAATGCCGAAGGAATAAAGAATGGGCTGATACGTCTTGGGCCTCTTGTATTGCAAATAACTGCATTTTTTTCGATTGTTGTAAGTCCACCGATCCCTGAAGCCGAGCTAACACCAAAACGCTCACGCTCAACACTCTCATCGATCCCAGCATCTTCAATCGCTTCACGGGCAGCTTTGATACCAAGCTGGATAAATCTATCAGCTTTTTTCACATCTTTTGGATCCATGACAGTGGTAGGATCAAAATTTTTTACCTCAGCTGCAATTTTGACTGATTGGTTTGAGGGATCAAAGAGGGTAATTGTATCGACGCCTGTTTCTCCTGCAACAATTGCGTCAAAAGCGCTTTTGCGATCGTGTCCTAAAGAATTTATCATGCCAAGACCGGTGACTACAACTCTTCTCAAAACTTCTCCTTCGGCTAGATATTCCTCAAAATTGCCGCAACAACTCTGAAAAATATCGAGCCAGGCATCACGCCCGCTCTTAAGACTTGTGATCTTCGATATATTTTACAGCGTCTGCTACTGTTTGAATCTTTTCAGCATCCTCATCAGGAATCTCGATACCGAATTTCTCTTCCAATGCCATTACAAGTTCGACAACATCGAGGCTATCTGCACCAAGATCTTCTACAAATCTTGACTCTGGTTTAACCTCATCAGGGTTAGCATTGAGTTGCTCTACTACAACCTCTTTTACCTGTTCGAAAATGTCTGCCATCATGACTCCTTATATAATTTGGTCAGCCAATTTTAACAAAAAAAGATTTAATTGCATATTAGAGAGTTGTTTCGTACTCGCATATAGTCGCTAGCTTTCGCAATGACACGGATGGCAAGCAGTTGCCATCCTAAAAGTCTTCGACTTTTGTCATTGCTCACATATACATTCCGCCGTTGACTTTAATAGTCTCGCCTGTGATATATCCTGCACCATCACTGAGCAAAAAAGCTACAGTCTTGGCTACCTCATCAGGATTACCAAAGCGCTTGAGTGGAATCTTGGCAATATATGCATCTTTTATCTCATCTTTGAGTGTCTCTGTCATGTCAGTAGCTATAAATCCAGGAGTTATGGCATTGAAGCGGATATTGCGCGCAGCTCCCTCTTGTGCAAAAGATTTTGTCATAGCGATCATACCACCTTTGCTCGCACTATAATTGACTTGTCCGGCATTGCCTGTCTCACCCACTATTGAAGCGATATTGACTACACTTCCAAATCGCTTCTTACCCATCACTTTGATTGCTTCTCGACACCCTATAAAAGCGCTAGTAAGGTTTGCTCGAAGTACCTCTTCAAAATCCTCTACACTCATACGCATTGCAAGCTTATCTTTGGTAATCCCAGCATTGTTAACTAAGTAGCTAAGTTCTCCATCACTATCTACTATAGTCTTGATTCCCTCAACAAAAGCCTTCTCATTACTCACATCAAATCCAATAACTGCTGCCTCGCCACCATTTTGCTCGATTTCAGCTTTGAGTTTATCTGCTAGCTCAGCATTGCTTCTGTAGTTGATCCATACCTTGAGCCCATATGCAGCAAGTCTTTTTGCAATTGCAGCACCAATTCCTCTACTTGCCCCCGTTACCAACACATTTTTTCCACTAAATCGCATAACTCTCCTTTATCCATTATTTAACAAAATTTTAGTAATATTTGTCTTCAAATAATATAAATATTAAGGAAAGTTTTAATGCTCTATCTGCTCTATCAATTTTTCCATATAAATCTTTTTCAATATATTACTGTCAGAGCAGGATTTGCCTTCTTTATAGCCTTTATTCTGACAATTTGGCTTATGCCAAAATTCATCAAATGGGCAATCGCCAAAAACTCCTACCAGCCAATCTACTCACTTGCTCCAGAACATCATCAAAAAAAGGCGCAAACTCCTACAATGGGAGGTCTTGTCTTTACTACATGCGCTCTTATAGCCTCTATTTTTACTGTAGATTTGCACAACCCTTATGTTTTTGGTGCTTTTGTGGTAATTATTCTCTATCTAGGTATAGGACTCATAGATGATTTTGGCAAAGTAATCAAAAAGTCTAATACAAGCGGTCTCTCTGCAAAAGGTAAATTTGCTCTGCAAATTCTAGCAGCTCTTGTAGTATCACTCATTTTATACTACATTGCTCAATTGCCTAGTTCATTCTATATACCATTTTACAAATATCCTCTTTTTGATATGGATATTGGCGCGGTGATTTTTTGGACATTGGTTATCGTAGCAACATCCAATGCTGTCAATCTCACTGATGGTCTTGATGGACTTGCAACTGTTCCATCCATCTTTGCTCTTGCAACACTTGGAATCATTACGTATATGACAGGTAACGCAGTGCTTAGCCACTACCTTCTACTTCCTAAGATCATAGGGGTTGGTGAAGTTGTAGTCATTGCGGCTGCATATGCAGGAGCCCTCATCGGGTTTTTGTGGTACAACTGCCATCCAGCGCAAGTATTCATGGGAGATAGCGGGAGTCTACCTCTTGGAGCTTTTATCGGTTACATGGCAGTCATTACAAAGAGTGAAATACTCCTTATCCTCATTGGACTTGTTTTTGTCATGGAAGCTCTCAGTGTCATTATCCAGGTATCAAGCTTCAAGTTGCGAGGAAAGCGGGTCTTTTTGATGGCACCGATCCATCATCATTTTGAACAGAAAAACTGGAATGAGAGTAAAATCATTGTGCGCTTTTGGATTATAGCGCTCATTTCTAATCTCATTGCTCTTATAACCTTAAAGATACGCTGATGATAGCTCTATTTGGAAGCGGCAAAACTACACAAGCTCTTGCACAGATCATGAGCAAAGCAGCTTTCTTTGAAGATATTTCCACTGCATATTTAGATGAGCAAGGATTTTGGCACTATCCGGCCAATCAATTTGATCCTAGCAAATCGACTTTGCAAATTCCAAGTCCCGGTATCCCACCATCCCATCCACTCATCCAAAAATCTCGCAATCTCATAAGCGAGTATGACTACTTTGCAAATGTTATGCCCGCAAGCATATGGATTAGTGGAACAAATGGCAAAACTACCACAACGAAGATGACTTATCACCTCTTACAACAAAAAAAGGCGCAAATGGGTGGAAATGTAGGCACACCTCTTGCAAAGCTTGATAGCAATGCAAAATTTTGGATACTTGAGACAAGTTCTTTCACGCTCCACTACACCAAAATCGCAAAGCCAAATATCTACCTCCTCCTTCCAATCACTCCTGATCATCTGAGCTGGCATGGATCCATGGAGGCGTATGAGCAGGCGAAACTAAAGCCTTTGAGCAATATGCGTGAGGGTGATGTGGCAATAGTTCCACAAAAGTATGCTTCCACTCCATCAAAAGCCCTTGTTATTGGATATGAAAATAGTAAAGACTTGGCCGCAAAGATGGAGATTGATAGGACAAAGATAGCCCTTGATGAACCATTTTTACTCGATGCACTTTTAGCTTTGAGTGTACAAAAGATTGTTTTTGATATCTGTGATTATGAAGCTATCAACAGTTTTAGACAAGATGCACATAAATTGGAAGAGTTTTATGATAGTGAGGGGAGACTTTGGGTGGATGATAGTAAAGCTACCAATATCGATGCTACCATGCAGGCACTCAAGCGCTACCGTGATAAAAAAATCCACCTTATACTTGGCGGTGATAGCAAAGGGGTAGATCTCTCACCTCTTTTTGAGCATCTCCACAATGTCCATATCTATGCCATTGGTAAGGCTGCAAAAGAGATTGTAGAGCTTGCACAGTACTATGGCATTGCATGCACATATGCTGGATCTCTAGATATTGCTGTCAATGAGATAAAAAAAGTGCATACAAAAGAGAGTGTTGCCCTCCTCTCGCCAGCATGCGCCAGCCTCGATCAATTCAGCAGCTACAAAGAGCGTGGAGAGTTATTCAAACAGTATGTTTTAAGCTAATTTTTAAAATTTTGAGGTATAATTTCATTCAACATCAGCGGCCAGGTAGCTCAGTCGGTAGAGCAAGGGACTGAAAATCCCTGTGTCGGCGGTTCGATTCCGCCCCTGGCCACCACTTCATACCTCCGTTTTCCTATAGAGATCTAGCAAAATTTTACACACAATCATCAGCCCTTAGCTAATCCTGTTTAGTATTGCTATAATAGTCTTGGGAGTCTTCAGTATCCTTTGCTTTGCTCAATGGAGTTTTGGTGTTTGGTAGTTGCAGGTTAAAAGTGGCGCGCCCGCCAGGATTCGAACCTGGGGCCTTCAGAACCGCAATCTGATGCTCTATCCAGCTGAGCTACGGGCGCAAGATTTGATTGGAATTATACCATAATTGATAGAAAATGCAACACTAGGAGCAAGAATGTTCAAAGACCGTGCAGATGCAGGCCAAAAACTAGCAAAAGCTTTGGAGAAGTATCGTAATAATCCCGATGTCATTGTATTGGCGATTCCAAGAGGTGGCGTAGAAGTAGGATTGGAAGTAGCAAAATATCTCCATAGTGATTTTGATATGCTCTTTTGTAGAAAACTGCAATACCCTTGGACAACTGAGAGTGGATATGGTGCTATTTGTGAAGATGGAACAATATTTATCAATGAGCAGGCATTACAAGGCGTGACGCAAGATGATATCTATAGAGAAATAGAGCGCCAAGAAGCTGAAATCGCCCACCGCATAAAAGTACTGCGATCTGGAAAGCCTCTCAAAGATTTGACTAATAAAATAGTCATACTTACTGACGATGGTGTCGCAATGGGATCAACAATGATTGCAGCAGTAAAGATGCTGCACAAACTTCCAGTAAAAAAGATAGTCGTAGCAGTTCCTACCGCTTCGCCTCAAGCTGTTGCAGTGCTAAAGCAACTCGCTGATGAAGTGGTTACACTCTATACCCCTCATCCCTTTTTTGCAGTAGCAGATGCATATGAGAGATGGTATGATGTAAGCGATGAGGAGGTATTGGAGCTTTTAACGCGCTATAGTATCAAGAATGATTAAAATAAGAAAGATTATTCCTAGATAGCCATTTACAGTGAAGAATGCTCTATCAATTTTGCTAAAATCTTTTCTCACAATCCTATGCTCATAATAAAGCATTATAGCCGCCACAACTACTGCAATGTATCCAAAAAACCCGAGTTTTGCAGTAAGAGCAAAAAAGAGCCAAAAAAGTACTGCAAGTGCATGAAAGAGCGTAGAGAGAAAGAGTGTACATTCGCTTCCAAAGCGAGAAGGAATGGAGTAAAGACCCATCTTTTTATCAAATTCAATATCTTGAAGTGAGTAGAGCAGATCAAATCCAGCCACCCAAAACATCACTCCAATAGCTAAAAATATACTCCATAGAGTAATCTGCCCTTGTACTGCCACCACACCTGCAATCGGTGCAAGACCAAGAGCAAGACCAAGGATAAGATGAGCAGTCTCACTAAACCTCTTAAAGTAGCTATAGCCACCAAGGACAACTAAAAAAGGAAATGAGAGACAAAAAGCCAAATCGTTAATGAGATATGCTATCACGATAAAGCCTATTGCATTAATGATGATGAAGAGTTTTTGCTGCTTTAATGATATGCGTCCATCTACACTAGGTCTCGAAGCAGTGCGGGGATTGAGAGCGTCAATATCACGATCGAGGTAGCGATTGACTGCCATAGCGAAATTGCGAGCAAATATTGTAGCCAACAGCCCTAAAAAGAAGAGTCTCCAACCAAACCATCCATGAGCTGCTACTATCATCGCAATGAAGATAAAGGGAAGGCTAAAAATTGTATGCTTAAACATTACAAATTCATTAAAATCTCGCAACAGTTTGCTAAAATTTCCCATCTACCCACCTTCAAAGAAGTTTTCACATTATACAAAAATGAGTATAATTTGCCTATGAAAGAGATAGCAATCATAGGTCCTACCGCAAGTGGCAAGAGTGCATTAGCGCTTCAGTTGGCTGAAAATTTTCATGCCAATATTCTCTCCATTGATAGTCTCTCAATCTATAAAGAGATCGATATTGTTTCAGCCAAACCAAATAAAGAAGAACTTAAGAGAGTAAAACATTTTGGGATAGATATACTCTATCCCAATGAACATTTTAGTGTTGCGAGATTTATTGATATTTACAAAGAAGCAAAAGAGGAGTCGTTAAAAGAAAAGAAAAATTTAATACTTGTTGGAGGTAGCAGTTTCTATCTAAAATCCCTCCTCGATGGCATCTCACCGATGCCACATATATCACAAGAAATTATTTATAAAGTGCAAAATCTCATTAAAAAAAGGCAAGGCTACACATTTTTACAAAATATTGACCCGATTACTGCACAAAAACTCAACTCAACAGATACTTATAGAGTGCAAAAAGCACTTGAGATTTATTTTGCAACAAATACTCCGCCATCTCGCTACTTCCAACTTCATCCACCAAAACGCATCGCATCAATACCTATTTTTGAGATAGTAATACAAAGAGACTTGCTGCGCCAACGAATATTTGAACGCACAAAGAAAATGGTAGAAGCAGGACTCATAAATGAGATTGCATATTTAGAGAAGCGCTATACAAGACAACCACATCCAATGAAAGCGATAGGGATCAAAGAGACACTCGATTATCTAGATGGCAAAATTCGATCAATCCAAGAGCTCATAGAAAAAATATCAATCCATACTGCCCAGCTTGCAAAAAGGCAAATAACATTTAACAAAACGCAATTTAAGCAAAAAACCTCTCTGCTCCCTAGTGAGCTTAAAGAAGAAGTAGCAAAAGAGCTAGCAGATTAATAGCCGCTAACTCTCACTGCTGTAGTGATATACTCTAAAATTGGTGAAACGAAAAATATTGAAAAGATCGTAAGGAGCGCGGAGAGTCCCACAATAGTACGTAATGACAAAGATGCATTTTTAAAGTAGATCACTTGATGATCAGATTCTGGATCGCGCAAGAACATATAGACAATAAGTTTGAGATAGTAGTAAGCGCTAATCGCACTATTGATTGCCATAATTATTGCAAGGATAATATATCCTGCATTGATCGCAGCACCCATTATATAGAGTTTACCCCAAAAGAGACTAAATGGCGGTACACCAGCGAGGCTGAGCATAAAAATAGCCATAATAGTAGCTGCTACAGGCATTACCTGTACAAGACCTGAGAACTTCTCATATGGATGATCATATCTCGTGCTCCAAGGGTTGATTTTATGACGAGAGATCCAAAGCATTGTAAATGCCCCAAGGTTTGTAAACAAGAAGAGAATCCAATACAAGAAAAGACCACTATTTGCTTGTGTTGTACCTATCATAATAGCAGCCATTACAAATCCAGCGTGAGAGATGGAGCTGTATGCGAGCATGCGTTTTACATCTTTTTGCACCAATGCTACGATGTTTGCAAATGTCATAGTTACGACTACAGCTAAATAGAGTATATCTCTTACCCAAGTAATATCAGCATGAATGAGAAATTCAAAAAGTCTCATTGCCACAACAAAACCAGCTATTTTTGGAACTACAGACATGTATCCTGCGAGTGCGGCACTTGCGCCTTCGTACACATCAGGCGTCCATGTATGAAATGGAACCATGGAGAGTTTAAAACCTAGTGCAGCTATCATGAATGCAGTTGCAGCAAGTACTACCCAGATTGGTTCAAATCCTTTAGCTGCCAATACTTCAGCAATTTTATAGATCTCTACACTACCAGTAAGTCCATAGAAGAGTGCTGCACCAAATGCGTAAAATCCTGCAGCGAGTGCACCCATTGTAAAGTATTTGATTGCTGCTTCAAATGATTTCTCTCTATTATGAAGTGCAATGAGTGTATAGAGCGCAAGGCTTGCAGTTTCCAAACCAACAAAAATCAAAATGAGGTTGTCACTTGCGACCATGAATTGGAAACCTGCTACCATAAACAAAAAGAGAGCAAAAAATTCTGGCAAAGAGAACTCATGAAATCTCTTTGACGTAAGAGCTAGCGGAATAAAGAGCATAGATGCTGCAACAACAATAACTTGAGCAACAACTGCTATACCATCAACAAGCATTACATCAAAAAATCCGCGTGTGTTGATCTGTACACCAAAAATTGCTCCAAGATCTAAAGCTAAGAAGAGAATCGATAGCATCACATAGAGTGATTTGTGCAAATTCTCTTTGATAAGATCAACAAGTAATATAGTTATACCACCTGCCACTGCTATGAGCATTGGGTAGAGGGTAGCAAGATTGAGAGATTCGAGACTTACTTTAATAGGCTCCATTATTTTGCCTCCAATTCAACTGTATTGCTGCTAAGGATCTCTTTTGCTTCTGGTGTAATTGCCTTTTTCTCCATCAATACCAGCATATCATGGACACTATTATTAATAGGTTTAAGAACCGGGTTTGGATTAACACCAAGCCAAATAATTACAAAGACTAAAGAGAGTAAAGAGGTAAGTTCTTTCCAATTAAGATCTAAAAGCTTTTTGTTCTCCTCTTTTGTAATTGGACCAAAAAAGGTCAACTTATAGACTCTTAACATATATGCTGCACCGAGAATAATACCCATACCACCTAAAAACGCATAAGTAGCTGAAATTTTATAAACCCCCATGAGGCTCAAAAACTCACCAACGAATCCAATAGTAAGCGGCAATCCTACTGAAGCCATGAGTACGATTCCATAGATTGTCGCATATTTTGGCATCACCTTTGCCAAACCGCCAAACTCACTCAATAGCTTCGTATGACGTCTATCATAGATGTTTCCTACAAGCATAAATAGAGCCCCGCTGACAATTCCGTGGCTTATCATCAAAAAGATAGATCCTGCAATTCCTTCAAGGTTCATAGCAAATGTTCCCAGAATAATCACACCCATATGTGAAATTGAGCTATATGCGATTACTTGCTTCATATCTTCTTGCGCATAGGCTACCATTGCTGTATAGATGACCATGATGATGGCCAGAACGGCAATTGGGCCGATGAGTGCAATTGAAGCATCTGGGAAGATGGGCAAAGAAAATCTCACAAATCCATAAGTACCCATTTTCAAAAGCACTGCAGCCAATATCACTGAACCGATTGTAGGTGCTTGACCATGGGCATACGGTAACCATGTATGGAATGGGAACATTGGCACCTTGATAGCCATACCAAGGAAGAATGCCAAAAAAAGCCAGATTTGATAATCGTATGGAAGAATGAGTCGATGCCAATCAGGAATAGAAAAGCTTATCGTTCCAGTTGCAAGGTAATAAAGATATGCTAAGAAAAGCATACCAACAAGCATGATGAGTGAACCAAAGAAAGTATAGAGGAAGAATTTAATCGCTGCATATACACGCAGTTCGCTACCCCAATAACCAATAATATAGAGCATAGGTACAAGAGAGAGTTCCCAAAAAATATAAAAGATTATTGCATCAAGAGCTACAAAGACCCCAACCATTGTCATCTCAAGAAAGAGCAACGAGATGATCATATTTTTAAGATTCTTTTCAATAGTAAGAGAGATAAATCCAATAAGGGTAATAAATGTAGAGAGAATTACTAAAAAGAGCGATATACCATCAACTCCAAGCTGATAATTAATACCATAGCTAGGGATAAGAGGTATAAACTCTACAAATTGGAATGCACCATCACCCTTATCATACATCATCCATAAAAAGAGTGAGAGTGCGAACTCTACAGCTGCTACAGTGATACCGTAGACACGTATATTGTCTCTTTTGACAATAAAACCCAACAGTCCCGCTAATAATGGGAAGAATACTAATAGTGACAGAATGTGATTCATAAACTCTCTCCTTACCTTACCGGGCTATAAAGCACTACAAGTACTAACAAGATCAATAGACCTATAACCATCCAACGTAGCATTTTGGAAAGGTTACCACTTTGTACTACTCTACCAGCAAAACCTGTTTTGTAAATAATACCTGCAACAAAATCGACAGTAGCATCGACAATACGCATATCAAGCTCTTTCCATGCAATGCGGCTGAGCTCTGCATACGGTTTTGTGAAGAGTTTTTCATAAATAATCGGAATATAGTATTGATTGTAAAGCAGTTTATAGATAAATGTCTCTTTCCATTTCTCACTGAACCCACCATGGGAGTATTTATATACTGCCAATGCAATACCACTGAGTGCTATAAGTGTGGTAAGTCCTATAAGTGCAACGATAGCAATGCCATGTGTATGGAAATGATACTCAGGCAGCAATCTTGTCACAAACTCCTCAAATGGATGTTCAAAGAAACCAGCAACTATTGCCAAAATTGCAAGTGGCGCCATGGCTGCCAGCATATACCAGTGAGCTTCGTGTGGATGGAAACCATACTTTTTATAGCGCTCTTCTCCAAAGAATACGAGCATTATGAGGCGGAAGCTATAAAATGCTGTCATACCAGCACCAACCCATAGCATAAACCAGAGGATATAATGATGTGAATCAAATGCAACTTCCAAAATCTTATCTTTTGAGAAAAATCCAGCGAATGGATAGATACCTGCAAGTGCAAGTGAGGCAATGATCATCATTATTGCTGTCCACTTCATCACTTTACCAAGACCACCCATTTTGAAAATATTGAGCTCATCATGCATAGCATGCATAACATTTCCTGCACCCAAGAAGAGGAGCGCTTTAAAGAATGCATGCGTCATAAGGTGAAAGAGACCTACCCAGTACGCACCAAGGCCAGCAGCAACGAACATATATCCGAGCTGTGAAAGTGTTGAGTAGGCGATAATTCTTTTAAGGTCAGTATTGACAAGAGCCATAGATGCAGCAAATACTGCAACAAATGCACCCAAAGAAGCTATAAATAATCCCACATCAGGAATTTGTGAATAGATAGGATAGGCTCTAATAACCAAATATACACCAGCTGTTACCATTGTAGCAGCGTGGATAAGTGCTGACACAGGAGTTGGACCCTCCATAGCATCTGCAAGCCAGGTATGGAGTGGAAACTGGGCAGATTTTCCCATTGCACCTATGAAAAGGAAGATTCCCATAAGTGTAATAACACTAATATTAAAGAGATTTACATGAGAAAAGACTACATCATACTGCAAAGATCCTACACTCCAGTAGATGAGGAAGAGACCCAGTAACATACCAAGATCGGCAATACGGTTCATAATAAACGCTTCATTTGCTGCCCATGATGGACTGATGGATGGGTTGATTTCTCTTGGCTCATCTTTTTTGTAGTACCAAAATCCAATAAGCAACCATGAACAAAGACCAACACCCTCCCATCCGATGAAGAGTCCTGCAAAATTATCACTCATGACAAGAACGAGCATTGAGAAGACGAAAGCACTCAAATAGCTAAAAAATCTATTGAACCCTTCATCATGTTCCATATAGCCGATGGAGTAGACGTGCACGAGGGTAGAGACAAGTGTCACTGTCACCATCATAATGACTGAAACATAATCAGCCACAAAACCAAAAGGAATATTGAGCGATCCTACAGTTATCCAATCAAAAAGCTCAACACGTACAATCTCATCAGTACCTGCAATATGAACGAGCAAAATTACTGCACTCACAAAAGAGATAAAGAGTAGCAGCGATGTTACAATCCCTGTGATTAATCTCTTCGGCTGCATTCCAAACATGGCTGCAAAGAGTGAGCCAACAAGGGGAGCGAAGAGTGTCGTCAATACATATTTTTCCATGCCTATCCCTTACCCATTCATAGATTGTAGTGTATCAAGATCGATATTGCCACGACGTTTATACCAAACGATCAATAATCCAAGTCCCACTGCCACTTCACTTGCAGCTATAGCTACGATAAAAAAGGCAAAGAGCTGACCAGTGAGATCACCGTTATATTTTGAAAATGCTGCGAGGGCAATATTGACTGCGTTGAGTGCAATCTCTGTCGCAAAAAAGAGCATAAGCAAGTTTTTGCGTCTAAGAATTCCCACAAGAGCTATACTAAAAATAAGTGCAGCAAGAACGAGATAGTGTGTGAGCGTGATCATGCTTTACCCTTTTCTTCTTGTTCAATCTCTTGGTCAAGTTTGAGTGTAATACTCTCATCCATGCGTTTACTTGCAAGAATTATTCCAGCTATCATTGCTACCAAAAGCATAATTGCAGCAACCTCAAAAGGCACGAGATATTTTGTAAAGAGCACAATACCAACAGCTTCTGTGTTTCCTATCTCATCACTTACTGGATAGAGTGCTTGAACTTTATCTGAAATCATAGGTGTCAAGAGGATAATAACGAGCAACAATGCCACCATACCGCTGAGGAAAAAGATAATCTTATTGGATGGATTTTTCTCTTTGACATCCTTCGTCGTATCCATAAACATCATTGCAAAAGCATAGAGTGCCATAACAGCACCACTGTATACAATAATCTGTACAACGCCCAAAAAGTCTGCATCGAGTAAGAAGAAAAACGCAGAGATAAAGATCATACCTGCTGCGAGTGAGCTCATTGCATAGAGCGCATTCTTGCTCATGACCGTAATAGTAAACATTGCAATAGTAAGTATCGCAAAGAGATAAAACGCTATAGCCTCTACCATCATATCACCTTTTAATACGCTAGTGGCGTTTTTTTGATTAGTTTATCAGCTGCTGGCGTTGGCGCACCAAATCCTGGATACTCTTTTTGCTCTTTGAGTTTATCAAGAGGTGTAAGCATATCCTCTTTGAGTGCAAAGTGTGCTCGCTGTTCACTCGCATTTTCATAATCTTGACCATGGACAATCGCAAGCTCAGGACACACTTCTGCACAATATCCACAGAAGATGCAGCGACCGAAGTTGATCGTATATTCTGTTGGAATTTTACGGCCATGCTCATCTACCTTTGTATCGATACGTATGCAGTTCGAGATGCAGATCTTTTCGCAAAGACCACATCCGATGCATCTTTCTGTTCCGCTCTCTAGCAAACGCAAGAGCTTATGCACAGCACGGTATCTTGGTCCAATTGGAAGCTTCTCTTTTGGATATTGAACTGTGTGAATATTGAAACGTAGCATCTCCATGAGTGTAATCTTCAGTCCCACAAAAAGTTCAAGCTTCACACTTCTTTTGAGAACTCTTTTGAACTTTTCCCATCCAGTTTTTGGATATGGTTCTATTTTCACTTTGTAGTAGTTTTGTGATACGTTTCTATCTTTAAACTGCTCTAATCCACTCATCTCTTCCCCCTTAAAACATCATCACTATACCAGTGATGACCACATTGATTACTGCCAATGGCATCAAGACTTTCCAACAGAGCCACATCAACTGATCCGGTCTTACATGTGGCCAAGATGCTCTAGTCCACAAGAAGAAAAAGAATAAGAAAAACACTTTGAGAAGTATTGCGACCGCTCCAGGGATAAACCATAGATCGTTAAATCCGCCTAAGAATATGAGACTTGCCAAAAATCCAATAGTAAACATATTCGCATATTCACCTATAAAAAACATACCCCAACGCATACCACTATACTCTGTTGCGTAGCCAGAAATCACTTCAGCTTCGTGTTCCAAAAGGTCAAATGGTGTTCTGTTTGTTTCTGCAAATCCAGCAATCATGAAAAGAATAAATGCAATTGGCTGCTTCCATACAATCCACTCTGCTACCCCACCGCTTTGGTAGTTATTAAAATCGATAAGTGAGAGTGATCCAACAATCATTACAGGAGCTAGAACTGAAAGACCTGTTACAACTTCGTAGCTTAGATACTGGATAGCAGTCCTTGCAGCACCAAGCAAACTCCATTTGTTGCCTGAAGCCATACCTGCAAGGAGCGGACCATAAAGTCCTGTAGCCATCACACCAAGAACAAAGAGCAGGCCAACATTGATATCTGAAATGATCGGTCTAACTGTATAACCACCAATTGTAAATTCTGGAAACATAGGGATAGCTGCCATAGCGATGAAGGCTGTAGCAGCTGTAATAACAGGTGCTATCATAAATATAGGACGCACAGCACCTTGTGGTATAAAGTCCTCTTTGGTAAAGAGTTTGATACCATCAGCAAGTACCTGCAAAAGTCCGTAAGGCCCTACATGCATAGGTCCAAGACGTCTTTGCATGAATGCAAGGACTTTACGCTCTACATATGTCCCAAATCCAGCCAATGCTGAAAAGAGTCCAAGAACTATGAGGATCTTTATAATGGTTGATATTACAAATGCTGCATCCATATCACACCTTTTGGATTGTTACTTCTTTAAATCTATAGCCTTTTTGGAAAGGCTCAACATCGATACTCTTATCAAATGTCCCTATATATGCACCTGAACCAATTTTATCATCAAGCGCTACTTCTAGCGTTATATTAATATCATCTCTTTTAATATTTACTTTATCACCCTCTTGCAAGCCATTTTCTTGCATAAATGTTTCACTTGCATACAGTTTTGCATGTTCTGTTAGCTGATGTGCTTTGTTGGTAAAAGGGCTAAACTGCAGTACAGGCTCACAGCGATAGACGACTGTGCCATTAAACTCTGGTAGCTCTGCTATTGGCTCTATATTTTTGCGTGACAAGTTCACTTTTTGTGACTCAAGTACGTAGCCTCTTTGCTCTGTCCCATCATTTAAAAACTCATTTGGTAGATCATCGAATGCTAGAGGCTTATACCCTTTTTCTTGTGGAAGCTCCTCGGTAAACTCGATGGTATACTCTTTATCACTCACTCCTAGTGCTCTTGCTATATCATTGAGTACATACCCTTTATATGGTAAGGCAACATTTGTAGGTACAACACGTTTATCTATATTTGTAAATGTTCCCTCTTGTTGGTTGAGTGCTGGCATATCGAGATCCCCATCACCCAATGCGCTCAGTACAAAGTCTCCAGGTGCGTTATAGCCGATTGTGTACTCTCCTGGCTCATCATCAAGATCGCAGATAAGTGCTACTCCCAAACTATTTGTTTTTGGTGGAATAATCATCACATCAAAATCTGTAAATCTATCGATGAGTCCAGCAAGTTTTGCTATATTCTGCGCCCTTGGATGTGCGTAGAGATCCTCACCGAGAATGAGAGATTTCTTCTGTGCTTTTGTGAGCACTTTAGCAAGTTTTTCTTTGAGATCTTCTGGAGCACCAATCACTTCATAGAGTCTGTTTGTTTGATACTCTACTGTTTTTTTTACTTTTTTCGGTACGAGTTTTTCTACCTCTTTTGTGACAACTTTTTCTTCACCTGTCTCTTCGTCGACAACTTTCTCTTCGACAGTCTCTTTGACTTTTTCTTTTATTGTCTCTTCGACCTCTTTTGTTTTTGTCACTACGAAACTATTGAGATACTCTTGCATATATTTAGGAAGCTTCTCTACATAGCCAAACTCTTGCAAGATAAAGTAGAGCACCGCCTCTTCCTGGAGGGGTTTATGATAGACCGGTACTACAGTTTTTCCAAGAGCCTCTATCACAGGATCTTTGATTGGATGGAAGTAGATTCCGCCACCCTTATTCATCTTCACAGCATTATTAAATGCAAAGCGCGCGCGTGGGTTATCACTCTTGAGTGCTGTACCTACACTGATGACAAATTCACTTTTATGCACATCTTTAATATCTGCGCTTGGTAGGCTCGCTCCGCTATATTGGGCGTAATTATCGAGGAATTTCTTATAAACCTTCGCATCCTCATTGATAAGCTTGTAGCCATATTTTTCTTTGAGTTTTTGTAAAATGAGAGCTTCCTCATTGGTAATGAATGAATTAAAGCGGATAGTATCAGCCTTTTTGAAAGCTTCTACCGCTCTATTAAACTGCTCTTGATCTTTTTTTGCTTCGCGGTTTTCAAAATCAAATCCAAATCTGCCAGCTCCACAAAGAGGCTGATAGTGAAATTCATTTGTCACGCGATAGATCTTAGGCTCTGGATTTTCGATAGATGTATGCTTCATTTCATAGTAGAGATGGCATGTTGCACTACAGTGTGCACAAGAAGCTGGGATTTTATGGAGTTCCCAAGAATTTGTGGTGTAGTGGTAGTCTTCGCTCACAAGCGCACCAACTGGACAGACGCTAATACACTCACCACACCATGTACAATCAAGCTCCTCTCCAGCGACTGCACCGATAATCGATTTTTGCAGCTTATTCCACATTGCATATGCATCTTTAGGCATCTGCTCTTTCCAAGATTTATCTAGCGGATCACCACCTCTTGGAACTGTTTTGAGTGCTGCATCTCCAATCATATCCTTACAGACAGTCACACACCGCTCACAAACGATACATAAAGATGAATCATAGTGGATAAAATTCCACTCTTTTACAGGACGGTACGTATCACGTATAGCATAATGCTGCTCATCGACACCCATCTCTAACGTATAGTTTTGCAATTCACATTCACCACTTTGGTCACACACGCCACACTCGAGCGGATGATTCACATCATAGACTTCCATAATAGCGCGGCGCTCTTTGATAATATTTTCTGTGACTGTCACAATGCTCATACCATCTTTTGCCTTGGCATTACAAGCATATACCTGCTTCCCATCAGCTTCTACAAGACAAAGCCTACATGCTAGTGTAGGTGAACAATTTGTCAAATAGCATATAGCTGGGATAAAAATGCCATTCGCACGAGCTACATTGAGCACATATTCACCAGCTACCGTTTCACACTCTTTGCCATCGATTGTAATTTTGATTTTTTCACTCATTGCTCATCTCTCTTTGTGATTTTTACTCTTTCATAGCGATACGTTCCTTGCATTGCAAAATAGTCCATACCAAGATCACTCACCCCCATTAATGCTACAGTTCCTTTGAGTTTTGGATCGATTTTGAAAGTTTTTTTGATTTTTCCATATGAAGAGTGCACTACTACCTCCTCTCCATCTTTTAGTTTTGCAGCCAGTGCAAACTGCTCAGAACCAATGAGATCACAACTCCATGCAAGCTGATGTGCTTTGTTGGTAAAAGGGCTAAACTGCAGTACAGGCTCACAGCGATAGACGACTGTGCCATTAAACTCTGGTAGCTCTGCTATTGGCTCTATATTTTTGCGTGACAAGTTCACTTTTTGTGGCTCAAGTACGTAGCCTCTTTGCTCTGTCCCATCATTTAAAAACTCATTTGGTAGATCATCGAATGCTAGAGGCTTATACCCTTTTTCTTGTGGAAGCTCCTCGGTAAACTCGATGGTATACTCTTTATCACTCACTCCTAGTGCTCTTGCTATATCATTGAGTACATACCCTTTATATGGTAAGGCAACATTTGTAGGTACAACACGTTTATCTATATTTGTAAATGTTCCCTCTTGTTGGTTGAGTGCTGGCATATCGAGATCCCCATCACCCAATGCGCTCAGTACAAAGTCTCCAGGTGCGTTATAGCCGATTGTGTACTCTCCTGGCTCATCATCAAGATCGCAGATAAGTGCTACTCCCAAACTATTTGTTTTTGGTGGAATAATCATCACATCAAAATCTGTAAATCTATCGATGAGTCCAGCAAGTTTTGCTATATTCTGCGCCCTTGGATGTGCGTAGAGATCCTCACCGAGAATGAGTGTGCAGCGATCTTCTCTGAGTCTTTTCTTGCGTGCTAAACGCTGCATGATATCTTCAATCTCTTCTTCGCCAATATTTGATTCAGCACTCAAATACCCAATATCAAGCTCATCAAACCACTCTTTGCCAATCTCCTCTTTTGCCTTCTCATCACTCAATGCTTCAAGAAGCATACCCAGAGCTGCCTCTTCGCTTCCTACTTCATATTTAATAAACTTTGTCACAATTGGTTTGAGCAGATCATCCTCGACTGGATGCATATTAATAATTTCAGCTTTGCGTCTTTTATGTGCTACTGTAAATGCATAGCGCACTGCGGGATTATCTGAAGAAGCAAAACTTCCAAGAAGAATTATAAAATCGCTCTTTTCGATTGTTTCCAAATTTGCATCATAGAGAGTTTTCCCACTGGTCTTGGCAAAATTTTCGAGAAATTTTTGGTAGTTTCTAGCCTCTTCATTAATAAGCTTATAGCCAAACTTCTCCTTCATTTTTTGGAGAATCAAAGCCTCTTCATTAGTAATAAATGAACTAAAGCGAATAGCATCAGCCTTTTTGAAAGCCTCTACCGCCCTGTTAAACTGCTCTTGATCTTTTTTTGCTTCGCGGTTTTCAAAATCAAATCCAAATCTGCCAGCTCCACAGAGTGTCTCAAATTCATACTCATTTTTGACTCTATAGATTTTTGGTTCTGGGTTTTCTATAGAGCTATGCTTGACGTTGTAGTAGAGATGGCATGCCGCACTACAGTGTGCGCAAGAAGCTGGAATTTGACGAAGTTCCCAAGCGTTGGAAGTGTATTTGAAATCGCTACTAATCAGCGCTCCTACTGGACAAACTGCTATACATTCACCACAGAATGTACAATCTAGCGTGGGAGCGTTTTTTGGTATTATGTGGGATTTGTATCCACCAAAGAAGATATCAATCGCATCATCGCCTATTACTTCATTACAAACATGCACACACTTTTCACACAAAATACAGAGGCTCGGATCATACTGGATATACTTCCAGTTTGCAATCGGTCGATACTGATCTTTTGCTGTAAACTCTTGCGAATCCACATCGAATTCAAGTGTTTTGTTTTGCAAATCACACTCACCGCTCTTATCACATACACCGCACTCTAATGGGTGGTTTACATCATAGAGTTTCATAATATTTTGGCGATGCTCATAGAGGGCTTGGGAGTTGGTTGTCACTTTTATACCAGGTACTACTGGCGCCTGGCAGCTAAGTACAAAACCTTCTACCCCTTCTACTTCCACAACGCACAGACGGCACGATTCGATCGGTTTGACTTTTGAGAGATAACACATGGTTGGGATATATATTCCTTCTCTACGTGCTACTTGTAAAATTGTCTCATTTTTATCTGCATGTATCTCTTTGCCATCTATATAGATTTTAACCATTACCTACCTTTATACCGCTACCATTGCAATGTAATAACAACGCATACAGCGCTCCGCCTCTGCAATCGCCTGCTCTTGCGTAAATCCAAGGTTCACTTCAAGATTGGTATGCTTACGCTCTTCAACTGTGAGCTTCTCGCTCACCTGTCTTGGAAGTCCTGGTAGCCAACCCTTAACTTTTTCATTTTTGTCATAAACTTTTAAGGCTCTAAGATGATCTTCCATGATCTCTTCATCTGTGAGCGTCACTTCACCAGTATGGACATAGCGAGTAATAACGCTTGCTGCTCTTTTAGCCTGACCAACTGCATTGACAATTGTCATAGGACCATACTCGCAATCACCTGCAGCAAAGACACCTTCGCGCGAACTCATATAGGTTTTTCCATCAGTTTTGATGGTTCCCCAGCTTGTGAGCTCTATCTCCCACTCTTCTGGAAGATGTGAAAGATCTGCACTCTGACTTACTGCTGGCACAAGGTAGTCGCATTCTATCATGAAGTCTGCACCTTCGATCTTTTTGAGCTGCGGTCTTCCACCGTCTGGGTCAGGAACAAGTTCAAAGCGATTGACTTTGAGAGCCTTGAGGTTATCATTCTCATCAGTTATGATCTCTTCAACTGCAGAGTAGAAGATAAACTCCACTCCCTCTTCTACTGCCTCATGATACTCTTCATATGTTGTATTGCGAATAATTGTAGCTTCATCGCGGCGATAGAGCATGATGACCTTCTTTGCATTAGCACGTACTGCACAGCGCACAACGTCCATAGAAGTAAAACCACCACCAACACATACAAGGGTTTTACCAGTAAGATCTACATACTCTTTATCAAGATGTTGCTGTTTTCTGATCTCTTCTGGGACTGGAATGCCATATTTTACATAGAGATTCACACAATCAAGGAAATTTATAGCTGGCCAGTAGCCTTTGATCTCGGGGCGCTCATTTTTTGCACGTACCTTCTTACTGATACGCGTACCTGTCGCAACCAAAATCGCATCGTACTCTTTTTCAAATTTGCGCATATCATCTGCTGTGACACGCTTTCCTGTAATGAAACGTACTCCCTCAAGAGAATTTACTGCTTCTATATCTTTATTGTATTTTTTGACAGGCATGCGATACTCTGGTACCCCAACAGCCACTTCTCCACCAAGAACAGGAAGCTCTTCATATACATCACATGCTACACCTTCAAGACCAAGGTAGTAAGCTCCAGCGAGTCCTGCAGGTCCAGCACCGATGACTGCAACTTTTTTACCTGTGAGGGGTTTTTGTTTTTGAGGATGGAGCCAAAACATTCCATGTTCATCCTCAAAATCTGCTCCAATACGTTTGAGCTCCATTATGGAGATTGGCTCATCAAGATTTGCCCTGCGACACTCATCTTCACAAGGGTGTGGACACACACGCCCACATGTATGGGCAAGTGGCATAGTTTTTCTCGTAGCTTTAAGGCTATCATCATAGCGAAGATCACGTACTCCTTCGATATATGCAGGGATATCTACATGGGCAGGACATGCATCCATACATGGAGCTGTTACTTTTGCTATGTAGCTAATTTCTGGATTGTGATAATACTTTGAAGGCTTTTTGTTTTCAATGAGATCATTGATCTCATCTTCGAAATGTTCCAAAATATCGAGAAGAGGCTTTGGAACTGTACGCCCGATCTCACACTTGCTCGTCTCCATCATAGTACGAGAGACCTCTTTGAGATGCTCTACATCGCTCTTTTCACCTTCACCGCGAGCAATCTTGTCAAAAAGATCATAAAGAATGCGTCCACCCCATCTCCCTGGAGCACATCGCCCACAAGCTTCAGAGTAGACTTGATACTGTTTAGCATATTCGGTAGCCAGTTTTGCCACATCTACATCTTCGTCAAAGAGAGCCAAACCAGCCCACCCGACGAAAGCTTTCGATGCTACATCGATATTGTAATTGACCGGAAAGTTGTATTTTGACTCGGCCCACTCCTCTTTGGGTTTGCCGCGATTATCAATCAATTCATCTTTCCAGCTTGAAAAGTATACTTTACTCACAGGACTACCCTCTTATTTTTTTCTCACAACTATTGTCCAATCGACTTCATTGAATTTGAGCGAATTGAGCAGTTCGTATCCTGCCTCTTTAATCACATCGGCACTCTTTTGTACTGCTTCAAAATTGCTTTTGCCATTGACAACTACTTCAAATAAGAATATTGCCACTTCGCCACTTTTGACATTCTTATCCAAAAGCTCTAACATTCGATCATAAAAATCTTCATGGAGATGTCTTAAATCGTATCTGACCATCGCATATCCTTCTTTTATCTATCAATCTCACCAAAAACTATGTTTGTCGAACCAATAATTGTCACTACGTCGGCCAAATAGTGCCCTGGTAGAAGATCTTGCAAAATTCCTGTATGCCAAAAACTTGGTGCTCTAATTTTCATACGATATGCGTACGGCTCACCTTCACTGCGAATAAAAAATCCAAGCTCCCCTTTTGGTGACTCAGTCGGTGCATAGACTTCCCCAACAGGTGGTCTCATACCCTGAGTTACGAGGACAAAATGCTGCATCAAAGAGTAGTTTTGCGTCATGATATCCTCTTTTGATGCACTAATATATTGTGGAGCATGTGCCATGAGAAACGGCTCAGTCTCTTTATACATAGGAATGAGCTGGCGCAGTATTCTAGTACTTTGGCGCATCTCTTCCATGTAGAGAAGATAGCGTCCATAGCTATCACATCTATCGCTCACTGGAATATCAAAATCTACTTCATCATAGAGTTCATACGGCTCCTCTTTGCGTATATCATACTCAATGCCGCTCCCTCTGAGCATGATACCGCTACATGCCCACTGTTTAGCCATCTCTGGTGGAACAACACCAACCTCTTCAAGACGCATACGCCAGATGCGGTTTTCTGTCAAGAGCCCTTCATAGAGTTCGATCTGCTCTGGGAGTTTATTTAAAAACCAGTTAAGATGTTCAAGCCACCCTTCTGGTAGATCAAGAGGAACACCTCCGATGCGCACAGCACTGTGTGTAAGGCGTGCACCACAATACTCTTCCATCAAATCCATTGCATACTCACGCTCTCTAAAGCAGTACAAAAACACACTCATTGCACCAACATCGAGTGCATGTGTTGCAAGCCAAAAGAGATGAGAGATAATACGGTTGAGCTCAAGCAACATCATACGGATCACTTTCGCTCTGCGAGGCACTTTATCTTCAATACCCAAAAGCCGCTCGACTGCAAGCGCAAAAGCATAGTTATTGGATGTCGCTGCAATATAATCCATACGGTCTGTTGTAGGCAAGAACTCATTGTAGATCATGTTCTCACCCATCTTCTCCATTCCACGGTGCAGATATCCGATATCTGGATAGGCTTTTGTAATCTGCTCTCCGTCCATCTCCAAAATAAGTCGAAGCTGACCGTGAGCTGATGGGTGTTGTGGCCCGAAGTTGACCACCATCTTGTTATCATCTCGTTCAAAAACGAGGTTTTCAAAATATGGCTTTAATCTATGTCTTTGCTGCATGGTAGCCCCTATCTCGTTCTATCTACGATTTTTGATTTTTTCAGGTCAAACGTCTCAACGAGCGGTGCATCGTCATTGTAGACATCCATATCGATCGGCTCGCTGTTTGGATCAGCGCATCGTGGCACTTCATGATGGATGCGCGCAAAGTTACATGTATCAGTCGTGCTAATATATGCTGCATCGCGCTGCTCTGGTCCGATTATATCGCGATACTCTTTTCCAAAAATCTTATCAACTTCATACCATTGGGCAGCTTCATCACCATGGAGTGGATAGGTTTTGCGAAGCGGATGACCTACCCAGTCATCTGGCATGAGGATACGCTTGAGGTTTGGATGGTTGTTCACTTTAATTCCAAACATATCATACATCTCTCTTTCGCTCCAGTCAGCACTACGAAAAAGCGGCTCAACACTCTCAATTGCCTCATTCTCTTTGATGCGACACTTCACACGAATGCGACGACGCTTGCTCAAAGCCAAAAGCTGATAAAAGATCTCAAACTCACCATCTCGTACTAGATAGTCAATCGCACTCATTTCGCTGAGCACATCGTATCCACACTCCTCTTTGAGATGTTTGAGCGTTTTTACGTTATCTTTTGCATCCACAATAATGACAAGCTGCCCTCTTTGGATATATGCGTTTTTGACATCAACTACTTTTTTCACACTCTCAAGGTCGGCTCTAAACACCTCATCTTCTACAGGCTCTTCAGCCACCTTTGGAGCAACCCAGAACCTGTCAGTGTAGTAAGATTTTTTCTGCACATTATCTTTTGGTCTGTATGGTCTCATCACACCAACCTTTTTGGTTTTTGTTTTTGGAATATCGATCTTTTACGCAACTGTTTTTGCAAAAGCAAAACTGCATACTGCAACGTCTCAGGTCTTGGCGCACATCCAGGAAGATAGATATCTACCGGAATGACCCTATCTACACCTTGTACTGTCGCATATGTATTAAACATTCCACCAGTATTGGCACAGCTTCCCATAGAGATGACCCATTTAGGCTCTGCCATTTGGTCATAAAGTCTGCGAATAAACTCAGCATGCTTTTTAGTCAGGGTTCCAGCAACGATCATCACATCAGATTGGCGAGGACTCGCGCGAAAAATTACACCAAAACGGTCGAAATCGTATCTACTTGCACCACTTGCCATCATCTCAATCGCACAACATGCAAGTCCATATGTCAAAACCCACAAAGAGTTTGTACGACCCCAGTTGACGAGCTTGTCTACTGTCGTTAATGCTACAGGTAATCCTGCATTGGATCCTAAATTCATTTGATGCTGTGCCATTCAAGTGCTCCTTTCTTCCATGCATATACAAAACCGATTGCCAAGAGGAGGATAAACAAAATCATCTCTGCAAAACCGAACCATCCCAAAATTTTGAAATCGACTGCCCAAGGGAACATAAAGATAATCTCAACATCGAAGAGGATAAAGAGAAGCGCAATGAGATAAAACTGCGCTGAGATGCGATTAGGCTGTTTATCTGGCTCTGGACCACACTCATAAATCGCAACTTTGAGCTTTTCAGTATCAAGTTTTGCTAGATTGCGGCTGACAAAGCGGGCTGCTGCGGTCGTAGCAATGAAAGCTACCGCCGTAATCACGAAGAGTAAAAACGCACCAAAATAGGGATGCGCCACATTCATATGGGTCATCATCAATGCTCCTTTTACATTTGGGCAATTACCCAGCATAATCTTTGGCTAGTGTAACAAAAAGAATTTTAAATAAGTTTTACCACTCTCAAGGAGTATAAAAAGTTAAGAATCTATGTTTCACAATGTTACAAGACTAGTGCAAAAAGCCTAGAGATTTCTCATCACCAAAGGCTGAAATCTTCTCTTTTTCAATCTCTTCTATGAAATCTTGCATTGTAAAGAGTGGTTCATCTTTGACTGCTACCTTGTAGGCGGTGTTTTTGATAACAAGATTTATCTGTCCTCCGGTAAGCTCATACTGCGCAAGGGTTTTGATATCAAACCCCTTCTCGTACTCCGCTTTTTGTGGAAGCATCTTCTCCCAAAGTTTGATTCTCTCTTGGAAAGAGGGCTTTTTGAACTCTATTTTATAGTTAAAACGGCGTGAAAATGCACTATCAATGGTCTCAAGAAGATTCGTAGTAGCAATGAGCACCCCTTCAAAGTTCTCAATCTGCTCCAAAAAGATATTTTGCATCTGGTTATGCATTTTATCTGCACTACTTCCAGGGGCTTGACTCCTAGCACTCAAAAACTGGTCTGCTTCATTGAGGAGTAATACAGGCTCTGTTTTGGCCTTTTGGCTCAGCTCTTTATATGTATCAAAGACTTTGCGCACATTCTTCTCACTCTCTCCCACATACATAGAAAGAATCTTAGAACAGTCAAAGCTGAGCACCGGCTTTTTAAGTGAACGCGCAAGCGAGAGGGCCGTGAGAGTCTTTCCCGTGCCCGGAGGTCCATAGAAGATTATACGGGCATCAATTCCTCTTTTTTTGGCTTTTATACCCCACTTCTTAAGCCTCTCAGCCACACGTCTATCCATCTGACGCAAAAGTGCATCGAGAGTTTTGCGTGTTTGAGGGTGGAGCACTACATCCTCAAGCGTTGTCTTTGGCTCGATGAGCTCAAAAATATCTTGATCTTTGATGAGATTTTGGAGTTTGAGTTTTTTGCTGCGTTTTCTATCTGGATGGATAATGCGTTGCATCACATCTTCAACAATGAAGAAGCTGCGAGAGAGACCTCCAAAAGGAGTGAGCATCTCATCGTAATCGATAAGACCACTTGCAATAAGCTTGCTGTGCTCTTCTAAAAGAGTTCTATTTTCTATACGCTCATACTCATTAAAACTAATGAGATCGATGAGTGTATTCATCTCCCGCAGATTCCCTTCGGTACCAGCATACTCCTCTTTCAAAAGAGCTAAAAATATTATGCGCTCCTTTACACTTAAATCATACTCTTCAAAGAGCTTTTCAATTTCGATCGGGTTTTTAGTCACTACTAGGCGCTCTTCGATACGGTTTTCAAGGAGTTTGAGTTTGTTTTGCAATCTATTAATAGTGGGTGCGTCTCCTCCATAATTTTGCCTTGCTTGCGCGATCTTTTGATAAATTTCGATACGGAAAAACTGGTCTTCAAGATATTCCAAATGGTCTTTATATGGAGCGATCTCAGGGAGTGCTAGCTCTACATTTCCCTCTTCTAGCAGGCGTAAAAATGGCACACTTAGAGCAATATCGCTATGGAGGAGCTCTAGTTTTGTAAATTCACTCGATTTAAGAGCTCCAAATCCAGCCTGCACTACCCATCCAAGATCAAGCAGTTTTTTGATTAAATCAAGTTTATCGAGATGAACCAGATTCTCTTCACCATAGAGAGTGGTAAGCATATCATAGACATTGATTTCATCGATACCATTGACATATTTTTGGGTCATATACTGCAAAATCTTTGCTTCTTCTTCTGTGGTTTTGAGGTGAGGAAAAATTTTGGCCTCTTTGACATTTTTGACTTTTACAAAATCTTTCAAAAACTCCATTAACTCTCCATAAATGAATATAAAAGTTCTATCTCTTTATCCCAGATAGTATCATCAATCGTTTCTAAAATCAAGGGGATATCTTTGATGCGCTCATCTTGCATTATATAGCGAAAGGCTTCCAGGCCAATTTCACCCTTGCCAAGGGAGTGGTGGCGATCCACGCGGCTTGCAAACTTCGCCTTTGAATCATTGATATGCATCCCTTTGAGATATGCAAACCCTACAATCTCATCAAACTCTTGCATACTCTTTTCATAAGCCTCTTTTGTCCTGATATCGTAACCTGCAGCAAACATATGTGCAGTATCGAGACAGACTCCTACGCGAGATTTATCGATCGATTTGTCAATGAGATAGCGCAGATGTTCAAATTTATACCCAAGGTTACTCCCCTGTCCTGCTGTATTTTCGATAACAAGCGTAACAGAGCTGCTTTGTTTGAGCGCCTCATTCATAGCTTCGCTGATGCGATCCAAGCACTCATCTTCGCTGATTTTTTTAAGATGGCTGCCAGGATGGAAATTGAGTTTGTCAAGTCCTAGCTGCTCGCAACGCTGCACTTCATCGATAAATGCATCTAAACTCTTTTTCCACTTCTCATCCTCTGGATGTCCAAGATTGATGAGATAGCTATCGTGAGGCAAAATATGCTTTTTTTGAATACCTGCTTCATAAAGATACTCATTGAACTTTTCAATACTCTCTTGCGAGAGTGGTTTTGCCTTCCATTGGCGCTGATTTTTTGTAAAGAGAGCAAATGCTTTTGCTCCAATTTTTTGCGCGTTTTTTGGAGCATTCTCCACACCCCCGCTTGCACTCACATGTGCCCCGACAAATTTACTCAATATAGCTCCTTTATCTTTATAAGAATACGGTTTTTCCTATCTTTAAAATATATTACATCTTTTTTGACGCGGTAGATTATAGCAAACTGCTTTGAGGTTATCTCTTGCACAAACCCATCACCTCTTTTTTCTAAGTTTTGACCATTGAATATTGGCTTGCCAGTTACAATATTGCGAATAATAAAGGGGGGATATGCAGGGTAAAGCACCCTCTTATTAAACATTGCATAGCTCATACACTTGCTATTGATACAGACACGTTTAGCAAGAATGAGTTCAAGTATCGGCTGGCCTGCATCGTATCCTTGGAGTTTGATGATGCGCCCCTTTTGCAAAAAGCCACTAGCTGCAATTTTGAGTACAGGTGTTTTGAATACGAAACTCACAGGTTCACTTCTTTGTATCTGCTTTGAGACACAGCCACTCAATAAAAGTCCTGCTACCATAAAGAGTATCAGTAACCTTTTGCTATAATGGTAAGAAAAAAGAGAGTACATGAGCAACCTTGAGTTTTTTCTCTATCTCTTTATATATAGTTTCATTCTAACATATTTGGTTTTAGGTTTTATTATCAGTTTTGAAGCGATGCTAGCTCTCTATGGTGTTAAGAGCGCAGTTGAGTGGATACGCGAATGGCATAAGCCTTCCACATTCAAAACAATGCTTATCATTTTTTTACCGATGCTCCACCTTGCTTATTTCTTCTTAGAGTTTTTGCCCTACATTGCTGGATTTAATAAAAATATCCGCCCCTTTGATCTAGACCGCATCTTTCATACAGTTTTTCCCAAGGAGAGTTTTTGAAGCTTGCCATCATCGGCCTTGGCTACGTAGGCCTGCCATTGGCAGTAGAGTTTGGTAAAAAGTATAAAACTATTGGATTTGATATCAATGCCAAACGTATTGAAGAGTTAAAAAACGGAATCGATAGAACTTTGGAAGTAAGTGAAGATGAACTACAAAAAGCAAAGAACCTCTCCTTTACTTCATCTATTGAAGATATAAAAGAAGCAAATATCTATATCGTTACTGTTCCAACTCCAATTGATGAGCATAAAAATCCAGATCTTACCCCTTTAATAATGGCTAGTAGAACTGTTGGAAGAGTATTGAAAAAAGGTGATATTGTTATCTACGAATCTACCGTTTATCCAGGATGTACCGAAGAGGTATGTGTACCAGAGCTAGAGCGTGAGAGTGGATTACAATTTAATGAAGATTTCTTCTGTGGCTACTCTCCAGAGAGAATCAATCCAGGAGATAAAGAGCATCGCCTTCCAACAATTAAAAAAGTAACAAGCGGAAGTACACCAGAAGTTGCAAAAAAGATCGATGAGCTCTATAAAAGTATCATCACCGCTGGCACACATCTGGCACCAAGTATCAAAGTAGCTGAAGCTGCAAAAGTGATAGAAAACGCACAAAGAGATATCAATATAGCATTTGTCAATGAACTGGCTCTCATCTTTGACAAACTAAATATCGATACACTTGATGTGCTTGAAGCAGCTGGAACCAAATGGAATTTTCTCCCATTTCGCCCAGGACTTGTTGGAGGACACTGCATTGGAGTAGATCCTTACTACTTGGCCTACAAAGCAAAAGAGGTGGGATACCATCCACAAATCATCTTGGCTGGTAGAAGGACCAATGATGAGATGGGTATCTTTGTAGCCAATAAGGTTGTAAAACTTCTCATCCATAAAGGGCACACAGTAAAAGGGAGCAAAGCATTAGTACTGGGAATAACTTTTAAAGAGAACTGCCCAGATATTAGAAATAGTAGAGTGATTGATGTCATAAAAGAGCTGCAAGACTTTGGCATAGCAGTAGATGTATATGATCCTTGGGCAGACAAAGAGGAAGTAAAAAGAGAATACAGTCTTGAGCTTTTAGCAAATGAGCCAGATTTTACAGAGTATGACTCTATTGTTTTAGCCGTAGCCCATGAGCAGTTTAGAAAGCTTGATTATCAAAAGATACCGAAATCAAGCGTGGTGTTTGATATTAAGGGTATGCTGCCTAAAGATTTAGTGGATAAAAGGCTTTGATGAAGATCTATCTCTCACCACCACATATGAGCGGCAAAGAGCTCGCATACATTCAAGAAGCTATTGCAAGCAACTATATCGCTCCGGTCGGTGAATTTATAGATCGTTTTGAAGAAGCGGTTAAAAAGTACACAAAAGCTCACCATGCATTAGCTCTTTGCAATGCTACTGCTGGAATACATCTTGCCCTTCGCACTCTTGGAATTGATGAAGGTGACAAAGTAGCAGTAAGCAACTTTACCTTCATAGCATCCCTCTCACCGATTTTATATCAAAAAGCTACACCAATCCTCATAGATTGTGATGCAAGCTGGCAAATGGATCCAGAAGCACTAGAAAAAGCACTCAAGCAAGAGCGTCCAAAAGCTGTGATCGTTACACATCTCTATGGCCAAAGCGCAAACATAGAAGAGATTGCAAAGCTTTGCCAAAAATATAGCGCTCACCTTATCGAAGATGCAGCCGAATCACTTGGTGCTACCTACAAAAATAAACATACAGGAACTTTTGGAATTTTTGGTGTCTACTCCTTTAATGGCAACAAGATCCTCACTACTAGTGGCGGAGGAGTGCTTGTGGGGGCAGATGAGAAGCTCATGCAAAAGGCAAGGTTTTTGGCTACACAAGCAAAAGAACCAGGATTTCCGTGGTATGAACATATAACCTATGGATACAACTATCGCCTGAGCAACATCCTTGCAGCAATCGGTGTAGCCCAGATGGAAATATTGGATGAGAGGATTGCTAAAAAGAGAGAAATCTTTTCTTGGTACCGAGAGTTTTTAGATAATAGAGCCACGTTCATGCCAGAAATTCCTGGAAGTTATGGCAATAGATGGCTTACAACTGCCCTTTTTGAAACAGAACCCCTCCGTATCCACGAACATCTTTTAGATGAAGAGATAGAATCGCGCCCGCTATGGAAGCCGATGCATATGCAGCCCCTTTGCAAAGATTTCCCATTCTATGGAAATAGAATAAGTGAACAGTTATTCTCAAAAGGGCTCTGTCTTCCAAGCGGCACACAACTTACAAAAAAGCAGGTAGCAAAGATATGCGAGAAGATTTGCGAAATTTTTTAAAGCCAACAATGGCCAAAAGAATCATCTTCTTTATGCTAGCAGATGCACTATTCTCACTCTTTTCGCTCCTCCTCGCATACAGCCTTCGCTTTAACTTCTCTATCCCACCATTTGCTTGGAGAGATTTTGGAGCAATTTATGCGATTATTACTCTTATTAAAATCACAACACTCTACTTTTTCAAGCAGTACCACTTCACCTGGCGCTACTATGGTCTTGCCGAAGCCCGCAGGCTCTTTCTCGCCCATATGGTAGCTTATACAATTATAATTCTCTTTTTATTTCCTTTCCACAATACCCTCTTTCTCTTTCCGCGCAGCGCAATTTTCATCGATTTTTTTCTCTCATTTATCTTCCTATCAGCCATGCGTATTGCCAAAAGGCTTTGGATAGAGTCAACTACACATAAAAGTATCAAAACATGCGCTATTTATGGCATTTCGCCAAATACAAAAAATCTCATAGATGGATTTAGTAGTGGTGAGTTTGAGTACAAGCCAGTTGCAATCATTGATGAGGATAGAAGGGGGAGCTATATTGGTACCGTACCGGTTCTGTCATTACAAGATTTCTGGGCTAAATTAGACGCAGATGCATTGATTATCGCCAAAGAACTTGACCCCCAAGAGCTGCGCGTTATAGAGAAAGAGGCCAAAGAGCACGGTATCAAAGAGATAAAGATCGCAACTCTTACAAAAGAGCCTCTGCGCAACCTCACCATTGAAGATCTCCTTGCACGCAATCCCCAAGACCTTGATACAAGAGCAATTGGTAAATTTATAAAAGATAAGCGCGTACTCATCACTGGTGCTGGCGGAAGTATTGGAAGCGAGCTAGTACGCCAGTGTTTTGAGTATGGTGCGAGTGAAGTGGTTGCAGCCGAGATGAGTGAATATAATCTCTATAAAATCAGTGAAGAGTATCCTTCACTCATCCCCCATCTTTGTGATGTGACAGATTTTCATGAGATTGATAGAATTATAAAAAAGCATAAACCTCATATCATTCTCCATACTGCAGCTTACAAACATGTGCCTCTTGCAGAGCTCAATCCTCACGCTACTGTCAAGAACAATATCTTAGGCACCAAAAACTGCATCGATGCCGCAATAGCAAACCAAGTCCCTCACTTTGTCCTCATCTCAACAGATAAAGCAGTCAATCCAACTAATGTGATGGGGGCTACCAAACGTGTCTGCGAACTCTATGCCCAGAGTGTCCCATCACATAACACTACAATTTGTGCGGTACGTTTTGGTAATGTGCTGGGAAGCAGCGGCAGTGTCATTCCAAAATTTAAAGAGCAGATAGAAAAAAACCTTCCCCTTACTGTTACCCATCCCAAAATCACTCGCTACTTCATGCTTACAAGCGAAGCGTGCCAGCTCGTCTTACAAGCAGCTACAATCGCCAAAGGCAAAGAGATCTTCATCCTCGATATGGGCGAGCCAGTCAAGATTGTAGATCTAGCCAAAAAGATGCTTGAGATCTACAATAAAGATCTTCCTATCAAATTTATTGGTCTAAGGCCCGGTGAGAAGCTCTACGAAGAGCTTATGCTCAAAGGCAGCGAAGAGCCAACACGCTATGAATCGATCTATATAGCAAGGGCAAATCCAGCTAATTTTGCAACACTGCAGCAGCAGATCGAAAAACTATTACAAACAAAAGATCCCAAAGAGATCATCAATCTTCTTGCCCAGATTGTACCTGAATTTTGTCACACACCTCATCGATAAATTTTTGCATCCGCTCATAGTGGCTTCCATGCCAGTAGACTCTCCCACACTTTGGGCATTGCCAAAAATTCTCAAAACTCTTCTTTACCTTGGGTGGAAGAAGATGCTCGACTTTACTCTTTTGCACTGCTATAAGAGGCGTATTATCTACTAAACATCTACTCCATGGGTGACACTCTCTTGTGTTGCAATAGTGCAAAATCTCTTTGATCTGCTTAGCAACATCTTGTGATTTGACAAGATAGGCTTTTGGATGGAGAGAGAGCTCTTTATCTTTTGTAAGGATGATGCGGTTTTGCTCTTGCGCAATTTTTTTGAGTGCATTATCACTGATGGAGTGGAAGTAGAGCGTATCAAATCCCAAAAGTCGCAAATATTTTGCCAGCTTTGCTAGATGCACATCTGCTACAAATCTGCTACAATCCATGGCCTTCTTCTTTGTGCGTAAGCCTTGCTTGCCACCTGTACTATTTCCATTTGAGCGATACACTCACCAAAAATAGCTGCAGTGAGTTTGTTGCCATAGACTCCTCCGGTGTCGATACCGATGCTAAAGCGATCGAGTCTTGGCGCGTAGAATGGCTGATGTCCATAAACAATAAACCCATATCTCCCATCATAAAGATCACTCCACCAAAAATGGCGCTGTATATCTACTTTATCAAGTGGCACAAAATGCCCCTCATCATCTACATAACGTACACGCATGATCTTCGCAGCCATCTTTTTATCCAAATTTTCTAGCTTTGTTTGCGGCAAAACACCAGCATGAACGACTGTTAACTTCTTTTTTTGTATAAAGAGCGGAAGAGTTTGTAAGTAGCGAATATCTTCATCACTTAGCTGCGCATATATCTGCTCTTCGAGAGTGTCAAGACGCATAGGATTTTTCTTAGGATGGAGGATTTGGTGAAAATGATAGCGTATAAACTTATCCTCATGATTACCGCGCACTGCTAAAATACTGTTTTTTCGCAAAAATTGAAGCACCTTTATTGAGTAAGGGCCTTTATTGAGAAAATCACCGACACTTATCTCAATATCACCCTTTTGTATGCCAATCTTTTGGCGCAGTTGCAAAAACTCCTCAAAACATCCATGAATATCACCATAAACTATTATGCGTCCTATCTTCTCACCCTTACAACATTGCGTCCACTATTTTTTGCTTCATACAAAGCTGCATCGGCACGCTCTAAAAAGCTTTTGATTGTATCTTTTTCATTGAGGGCAGTGACACCAAAACTGCAGGTCACTTTGCCAACTTTATCAAAATCGTGGGCCTCAATTGCTCTACGCAGTTTCTCAGCCACCATGGCAGCATTTTGCAGTGAGGTTCCTGGCATGAGAAGTATAAATTCCTCTCCTCCCCAACGCACAAAATACTCCGAAGAGCGGATATTGTCTTTGATAATGTGTGATAACTCTTGCAACACAGTATCACCTACTAAGTGTCCATAGGTATCATTGATCTGTTTAAAGTGATCGATATCAAAGATAATGAGCGAGAGAGGGGACTGTAGATGCTTAGCTTCTAGTATCTTCATACCAAATATCTCATTGAAAGCATCTTTACGCAAGGCTCCGGTAAGTACATCATTGCGATCTTTTTTGGGTTGAAAGTTTGTCTTTTTAGGTAAAGGAATATCGATTTTTTCTTGGTTTTTATTGTAGAGTTTATACTCAAGGTATGCTGGGAAAATCGCTAAGAGAGCTACCATTACCACGGGCATAATATAGAGTTTTGGATGGAGAAAAAAGGGATCCATAAATACATAGACTTCGATAAAGAGACTCAGCCAGACAATAAAAGCATAGAGCACAAAATATTTTATATAATAACGCAGCATACAATCCTCTCTAAATCTTTTCTATAGTACCTACAACACGCCCAACCACTTCAACTTCCTGTGGTTCTAATATCTCTACAGGATAACTTGGATTTTGCGAAATGAGCTCGACTCTTTTATCGGCACGAAGACGCAATCTTTTAATGAACAGTCCCGCGTTTGTCCTAACCAAAAATATTCCACTTTTTTTAAGCTCTTTTTGTGAAGTATCGATAAAGGCGATGCTTCCATCTTGCAAGAGTGGCTCCATAGAGTCACCAAGTACATTAATTGCCTCAATATCTTTGATACTGCCTCTTCCTCCCAAAAGCTCTACAATATGCGGATCCAAAAAGAGCTTCTGGCTTACAAGTGCATAGTTTATTGCTCCCCCTCCAGCACTTGCATTAACCTCTTTGAAATACTTCACATAAGCAAACTTTTCTGTCTGATCACACAAAGAAGCGGGATCTTGATCATACAAAAGCCAGTTGATACTAATACCTCGCTTAGCACAAAAATCAAGAAGCTCTTCAAGGGGAAGTCTATTTCTGCGCTTGAGCATGGAGAAGTTCTCTGGTGTAAGTCCCAACGCCTTTGCCACATCCTTATCATAGACTTTGCGCTCTCCAATCTCTTGGGAGAGGATATCTTTGATCCGCTCTACCACTTCGTGAAAACTCAGCATGCTATTCCTTAACTATTTGTTAATTTTTTATAATTTTACAAAACATATTGTTATTATTTTAGCACAAAAGGAGGATGAAATGAAAATTCATCTCGATCTTGATGCATTCTTTATCTCGGCTGAACGCATCAAACATCCAGAGCTACGAGGTATCCCAGCTGCAGTTGGTGGAAGGGGAGATCCTTTTATCTTTGATACCCATAGCCAGTACAAACTCGATACCCTTGATGAGAGTAGCGGAGCATTTGTCCCTTCAATTTTTTATAATGCACAGAGCAATTTTCTTGACTATTTTGTAGAAAATGGCAAAATTCGAGGTATTATCATCACAGCAAGCTATGAAGCAAGAAAACACGGCATCAAAACAGGTATGACTATCAAAGAAGCTCTCTTGCTCTATCCAAACCTCAAAGTTGTTCCTCCCAATCATCTTTACTATCATCAGCTCTCCCATGAGCTCAAACACTTTTTGCAAGAGCAGATTCCTCTTGTGGAGCAGTATAGCATCGATGAATTTTTTGCTGATGTGCACGGGTGGGTGTCATACGAAGAGCTTCCAAACTTCTTGCAAGATCTCCAAGCAAAAATATTAGAAAAATTTTCTCTTCCTATCTCTATCGGTGCTGCAAGAAGCAAATGGACAGCTAAACTTGCCACATCCTATGCAAAACCGCAAGGGATCAAGATCGTTGAAAATGTAGAGGAGTTCATCCACAATATCCCCATAGAGGAGTTTCCAGGAATTGGCAGAAGGTACTTGCGAAGACTTCGCAACTACGGTATCAAAACACTAGGTGAGACAAAAGATATCAAAGATATTTTTTACTCGTGGAAAAAGCCTGGTATCATGCTCTATAATCGCATATGGGGCGTCGATAATGAGCCAATTATTCCTACGAGTCCTCGCAAATCCATAGGCATTTCACGCACTATCGATCCGGTAAGCAGCCGTGCTGAGATAGAGCGTCGCATCGCAATTTTAGCGCGCCATCTAGCCTTTAGCATTGCAAAACTTCGCCTCAATCCCTCCTACTACGCTATTAGCATCAAGTATGATACTGGCCACAAGAGCAAAGCCCACTACACCACAAACCGTCCTTTTAGTGAGGCACTGCTCAAAAAAATCGCTATAGCCCTCTTTCGCAAGTGCGATCACTACCCTACAGCATCAATAATACGCATAGGTATTAGCTGCGCAAGATTTGAAGAGAAAAAAATATATAATATCTTTACATATGCAAAAGATATGAAACTCCACGCGCTCTTAGAAGCTACGAAGGCCATTCGCCTGCGATTTGGGACAGATGCAATTTTGTGGGGATGTTATTGAAGATGGCGGCCAAGCCGCCGTGGGAGAATATTAGTTAAATTCTCTTGGTTGACGAGGCTGTCTAGGTCTCGCTTCATTGACTTTTAGTACTCTGCCTTCAAACTCTTGTCCATCAAGAGCTTCGATAGCAGCAAGGGCTTCACTATCATCCATCTCAACAAATCCAAAACCTCTTGGACGTCCTGTCTCTCTGTCAGTTATAAGTTTTACAGAGTTTACCTCACCATATTGTGCGAATAGGTTACGCACTTCTTCTTCGCCTGATCTGTATGGGAGATTCCCAACATAGATTTGCTTCATCGATTGTTCCTTTGAAAATAATGCGCCCAAATCTCTTTGGGTAAAATCATTATAGCTGTTTTTATAAAAAAAAGATAGTCTTTTTTAGCTATAATGAAATATATTCGCCCAAAAGGAGATGCTATGCAACACCTATTACCAGATCTTCCTTTTGCCTACACAGCACTTGAGCCCTTTCTCTCACAAGAGACACTCCACTACCATCATGATAAACATCATGCTGGATATGTTAAGAAGCTCAATGCTCTCATTCAAGGCACACAATTTGAAGATTTACCGCTCAAAGAGATAATTCAAAAAGCTGATGGTGCAATTTTCAATAATGCAGCACAAACATTCAATCACAACCTCTATTGGCACTGCCTCTCACCACAAACATGCTCTCCTTCCAAAGAGTTTGAAGAAAAGATTATATATACCTTTGGCGGGATGGAATTATTTAAAGAGCAGTTTATCCAGGCAGCTTTGAACAATTTTGGCTGCGGTTGGACATGGCTTACTATGGATGAAAAGGGCAATTTGCACATAGAAAACACGACCGGTGCAGATACACCCTTGCGCTATAACAAAACTCCTCTGCTAACAATTGATGTTTGGGAGCATGCATATTATCTTGATTATAAAAATGAACGCGGAAAGTATCTAGAAAACTTTTATACTTACATCAATTGGGAAAGCGCTTCAAATATATTCGCAAATGCAAACTATCTCGATACCATTGCGCTAGAGGGATAGAGAATATGTCCCGGGCGGGATTCGAACCCACGGCCTCCGGATGAGGAAAATTAAGATATAATTAAGATTGATTTTGGTTGATAGCAGCGTATTTATGGAGATTCCTCTTTTTTAGACCAAAAGAGGACACCCGTTGCAAAACTTAAACACTAAATCACTAAATTTACTCCCTATAAAATGAGATAATATCTACCTTTCTTAATCCTATAAGCACATTTTCTCTTCTGCTGCAAGCCATGCTTCATCAAGCATTGAAGCTTAAAAGATATCAATTAATATCGACACAAATTAACCGTATAAATAGTCCGATTGTGAAGGATATAGGATGATAAGCACAAATGATTTCAAGGTAAAAGGCATTAAAGTAATAGAGGCTGGGCTCAAAAAGGGCAAGAATCTATCGTTACTTCAGAGGAAAATCAAAGTTTGCTGTTTTGACTTTAGAGGAGTATGAAAAAGTCAAAGACTATATTTTTCCTATGACTAGAGAAAAAACAGGGTTTGCACAAGCTGCAGCACAAATCTTCATAAAATGACAAAGGATTAATCATCACTTACAAATCCAAAAAGAGTGAAGAGAAACGCAATAAGCGAATATATCCTTACTTTCTTATTCCAAACAAAAAAAATAATGAAGCCAATAACCATGAGAAAGATAATTACTTGCCACATACTAAAATTATGTCATAGGATACTTGAAAGTAGCATGAACCACGCCAAAACTTTAGCCATACAGGTGAGCAAAAACATCTAGCAATGCCACTTTTTACAAGATTAGACAGATCTTTTAACATTTTCAAACTAAGGCATTATAGTGCAAGAAGAATTAAAGATATGACAACACCAATGACAAAACCGATACCATAAACTATTACTCCCGCTATTTGGGCAAATAATCCGATTTTGAAGCCATCAAAAAAATCTCTCATAAAATCATTATATTATAATGTAACAATACTCAAGAATTAATATAGTGATAAATGAATGTCCAAAATACCATGCTATAATGAAAGTATGAGCGTCATAAATACATTAAGAGCAGTAATAGAGGGAATTATTGAGGGAGTAGTAGTGGGAGTGATCCTCGCATTGCCTGCCATTGTAGCCGCAATCATAGGCTTGGCTCTTTTTATTCTTTGATACTGCGCCGTAAGATCAACATATCTCACTTGATGATATGCAAGAGATTCTTACAACATATCAAAGCCAAAGGAAATAAATTCAGGGTACATGTGGAATCACTCCTAATGGTAGTCTAAAGCACTTAGGTTCTCTCTGGAGGATTAGGAGTGCGGGTAGTGCGAGCTCCGATATTTTTTAGCTATATGGTTATAGAAGGGGTTAAACATAGTCAACTTTTGGTATCAACAACCTAAAACACCATGGCATCGGATCTTATATGAATTTATAAAATATAAATCCACTATAACCAAAGACAACACAATTAAAATTATCGTTTTGCTTATTATCTTTTGCATTTCGTACACTTACTCCACTATTAAAAGGACGACACCCAAGATGACACCACCGCTTCCTTAAATTTTGCAAGTTTCTCAAAAATCCCGATTTCATGGGCTTTTTGATGGTGTCCCGGGCGGGATTCGAACCCACGGCCTCAGGATTAGGAATCCTGTGCTCTATCCTGCTGAGCTACCGGGACCCACATACGTAAGTAACCCCTGTGGGTGTGTAAGCGCTATGTGGAGTATGAGGCTCACTCTCTAAACGATCACCTGGCTCAAGTTTTATAGTTTTTCCATCTTGGGTAATTTCTAATATACCATCAATCACCCAACGTACTTCATAGTTGGGATGGGTATGGACTGGATAATGCGTATTTGGCTCATCATGCCAAGTGAAGATGTTAAAGAAACCCTCCTTATGGAGAGTCTCTTTGATAGTTTTTTCGTCAGTAATGTGGGTCTTAATGACCTTAGCCATTGCGTTTTTTGACGATTTCGTCTGCAACGTTTTTCGGCACCTCTTCGTAGTGATCAAATTCCATAGAGTAAGTACCACGACCTTGTGTGAAAGATCTTAGATCTGTTGAGTATCCAAACATCTCTGCAAGTGGTACCATTGCAGTGACAATTTTGTTTCCTGCACGATCCTCCATACTTGCTACTTGTCCACGACGACGATTGATATCACCGATAACATCACCCATATACTCTTCAGGAACTTCAACTTCTACTTTCATAATTGGCTCAAGAAGCACAGGGTTTGCCTTCTTCGCTGCCTCTTTGAATGCCATAGAACCAGCTATTTTGAATGCCATTTCGCTAGAGTCAACTTCGTGGTAGCTACCATCATAGAGTGTCGCTTTGACATCTACCACAGGATATCCAGCAACTACACCATTTTGCATAGCCTCTTGGATACCTTTGTCAACTGCTGGGATATACTCTTTTGGAATGACACCACCAGTGATATTGTTAACAAACTCATACCCTTTACCAGGCTCTTGTGGCTCAAGTTTAATGAATACATGTCCGTACTGACCACGACCACCAGACTGTTTTGCATATTTGTACTCTTGCTCAACAGGAGTTTTGATAGTTTCTCTATATGCAACTTGTGGCTGACCAACTTCTGCATCCACTTTAAATTCGCGTTTCATACGATCAACAATGATTTCAAGGTGCAACTCACCCATACCAGAGATAATTGTCTGACCTGTCTCTTCATCAGTATGGACTCTAAAGCTTGGATCCTCTTCAGCAAGTTTTGCCAAAGCAGTAGCCATCTTCTCTTGGTCAGCTTTTGTTTTAGGCTCAACTGCAACAGAGATAACTGGCTCTGGGAATTCCATTTTTTCTAGAATTACTGGATGGTTCTCATCGCAGAGTGTATCTCCAGTAAGTGTGTATTTGAGACCAACAACTGCGCCAATCTCACCAGCAGGCAGCTCTTTGATCTCCTCACGCTTATTCGCATGCATCTTAAGAAGTCGACCTACACGCTCTTTCTTCTCTTTTGTTGAGTTGAGCACATAGCTTCCACTCGTAATCTGTCCTCTATATACACGGATAAATGAGAGCTGTCCAACAAATGGGTCTGTCATGATTTTGAATGCAAGTGCTGCAAATGGACCATCATCAGTTGACTCAACACTTACCTCTTCACCAGTTTTAGGATCGATTCCTTTGATCCAGCTCACTTCTGTTGGAGCAGGAAGATAATCAACGACTGCATCAAGAAGTGTTTGCACCCCTTTGTTTTTGAATGCACTACCACAAAGCATTGGAGTGATTGACATATCAAGTGTACCTTTTTTGATACCCTTTTTGATCTCTTCAGTAGTAAGTTCTTCACCGCCAAGATACTTTTCTAAAAGTTCTTCATCAGTCTCTGCTACAGCTTCGATAAGTTTTTCTCTATACTCCTCAGCTTTTTCGCGAAGTTCTTCAGGGATATCAATCACTTCATATTTTGCACCCATTGTCTCATCATCCCAGACAATTCCTTTCATTTCGACAAGATCTACGACACCCCTGAAGTTATCTTCTGCACCGATTGGAATCTGAATAGGAACTGGGTTTGCTTTGAGTCTTTCACGAATCTGATTTTCAACATTGAAAAAATCTGCACCAATTCTGTCCATTTTGTTTACAAAAACAATTCTTGGAACATGGTATTTGTTTGCCTGGCGCCAAACAGTCTCAGATTGTGGCTGCACACCACCAACTGCACAAAATACTGCTACAGCACCATCAAGAACACGCATACTACGCTCAACTTCGATTGTAAAGTCAACGTGCCCTGGAGTGTCGATGATGTTGATTTGGTGGTCTTTCCAAAAGCATGTGGTTGCTGCAGAAGTAATTGTAATACCTCTCTCTTTCTCTTGCTCCATCCAGTCCATTGTCGCAGCACCCTCGTGCACCTCACCAATTTTATGAGATATACCTGTGTAGTACAAAATTCTCTCTGTAGTAGTTGTTTTACCAGCATCGATGTGCGCTGCAATACCAATATTACGAACCTTTTCTATAGGTGTCTTTCTGGCCATTATCTATCCTTTTGCATCTGAAATTTGAAAAATGAAGAAGACAAGAGCCACGCTCTTGCCAATATGAGGAGTCCAAAAATTTGTTTGATTTTACCATCTATAGTGAGCAAATGCTTTGTTAGCTTCTGCCATTTTATAAGTATCTTCTTTTTTCTTATATGCTGCACCTCTTTTGTTTGCAGCATCAAGAAGTTCATTTGCCAAACGCTCAGCCATAGTGCGCTCGTTTCTATTACGTGCTGCATCTACGATCCAGCGAATTGCAAGTGATTGTTGTCTCACAGGCCTAACTTCAACCGGAACTTGGTAAGTAGCTCCACCTACACGTCTACTTTTTACTTCAAGCAAAGGTTTCACATTTTCGATCGCTTCATTGAATACATCGATACCTTTTGCTTCTTTGTCTTTCTCTTCAATGAGCTTAAGCGCATTATAGAAAATCTTTTGCGCTGTACTCTTTTTGCCATCCCACATCAATTTATTAATAAACTTTGTAACAACTTTGCTTCCATAAATCGGATCTGGTAACACTTCCCTTACTGGGGCTCTTCTTCTTCTCACGTCTAGCTCCTTCAAAAAATTTTACTCAGACAAATAAGCCTTGCCTGTGGCTATGGGTGAGACACTAAATAAAACTATTTAATCTCTCACAAGTAATCTATTAAGATTTAGGTTTTTTTGTTCCGTATTTAGAACGAGATTTCTTTCTATTCGCTACACCCGCAGTATCGAGTGCACCACGAACAATGTGATACTTCACACCTGGTAAATCTTTTACCCTACCACCGCGCACCAATACAATAGAGTGCTCTTGGAGGTTGTGACCCTCTCCAGGGATATAACTGATCACTTCGAATCCTGAAGTAAGTCGCACTTTTGCAACTTTTCTCAGTGCAGAGTTTGGTTTTTTAGGCGTAGTCGTATAGACTCTCGTGCACACGCCTCGTCTTTGTGGACACTTTACAAGAGCAGGTGATTTTGATTTTTTGATCACCTTTTTTCTCTCTTTTCTTACCAACTGGTTGATTGTAGGCACTTTCTCTTCCTTTCTCGCAAAATTAGTGGCTAATTATATGCAAACAAACATTATATATTGCTTAATTTAAACTTTTTCTAAGCGAGGATTACTCCTCGCTTGCAACTTGCAACGCTATATCTTTTTTGTTATAGAGTCCTGTTCCAACTGGAATGAGTCTACCGATGATGACGTTCTCTTTGAGATCTTCGAGATAGTCTATTTTTGCACTGATGCTCGCTTCAGTCAAGACTTTAGTAGTGTCTTGGAATGAAGCAGCACTAATAACAGAGTCTGAGCTCACTGCCGCACGAGTAATACCTACGAGTACTGGCTCGGCAATTGCAGGTTGACCGCCTAGTTTGAGAATTCTCTCGTTCTCTTTTCTAAACTCTTTTTTGCTCACCAAATCACCTGGGATAAACTTGGTATCACCACTCTCAATGATTTTAACCTGGCGAAGCATTTGTGAAACGATGATTTCGATATGCTTATCAGCAATATTAACACCCTGGCGGCGATACACTTGCTGAATCTCGCTTACCATATAGTACATAAGCGCTTTTTCACCAAGGGTGCGGAGAATATCGTGACCACTGATAGTACCATCTGTGAGTCGCTCACCAGCATGGACAAACTCGCCATTATGAACCAGGATCTGGCGATTTTTATCGATTAAATACTCTACAGTCTGACCAGTATCAGCTGTGATGATGATACGCTGTTTGCCACGGCTTGGTTTACCAAAGCTTACAACTCCGTCGATCTCAGCTACAACCGCTGGATCTTTTGGTCGTCTTGCTTCAAAGAGTTCACTTACCCTCGGAAGACCCCCGGTGATGTCTCTCGATTTTGCTGCAGCTTTTGGTGTTTTTGCCAAAATTTGGGCTAGTTTCACCTCTTGGCCGTTTTGTACATAGAGTGCAGTTTTTGGCTCAAGCACATAGCGGATCACATCACTCCCATCTTTTGGTGCTAGCACAATAGCAGGTTTATATTCAGGTGGAATATACTCATTGATTGTGAGTCTTGTCTCACCTGTAAACTCATCAACCTGCTCAACTGCGGTGATGCCAGGGATTACATCTTCAAATGTGACAACACCCTCTTTTTCTGCAATGATTGGGATAGAATATGGATCCCACTCAGCAATAATAGTCTTATCAGATTTTGCAGGAACCGCAATGATCGTATCTTTTGATACTTTTTGATTATCATCTACCTGCACGATTGAACCTCTTGCAATATAGTGGCGTGCTGCCTCTCTTCCTTGGTCATCTGCAATGACAGCAAAGAGACCTTTCTCGTCGATTTTTTCATCTTTTTTGACATTTTCAAAGCGCTCAAGATAATCACCTTTGAGCTTGTAAAACTTCACTTCACCCTCAGCACCACTGATGATTTTTTGTGTAACAGGAGCTCCATCTTTTACCTTGAGCTCTGCTGCGTAAGGTATACGGTTTGGAATATTCCATCCCTCTTTGATAATCTCTACAATACTCTCACCAGCTTTGACTTTTGTGCCGCTTTCATACGGCAAGAAGAGTTTACCTTCAATCTTACCACTTACACCTGCAAGCTCGTTTGGTTTTGCAAAGTCGTTTTTCTTGAGTGAGTAGCGTACTTTCTCTTTGCCATCACTCAACGTGATAAGAACCTCATCGTGGATTGTTTTAATATCGAGCTCACCATCAAAGAGAGCTTTGATTTTAGGCTCAACCAACAATACTCCAGCATTACGTCTGTTTGCAACTATAATCTTGCCATTTTCTGTCTCATATGTTTTCAGGTTGTAGTAGCGAATGAAGCCCTCTTTTGTTGCAACAACTTGTCGCTCTTCCGCTGCCCTACTTGCTGTACCACCAACGTGGAAAGTTCTTAGTGTCAACTGCGTTCCTGGCTCACCGATAGATTGGGCTGCGATGATTCCTACTGCCTCACCAGGTTTGACAAGTTTACCTTCCGCCATATTCAGACCATAGCATTTTGCACAGACACCTTTTTCTGCTTTACATGTTATTGGTGTACGTATAACTACAGACTTGATACCAACTTCGACGATTTTTTTCGTTTTTTCTTCATCAAGAAGTGTACCTTCGGTAAAGAGAATCTCTTTTGTAATTGGATCTATCACATCTTGTGCAAGGACACGTCCCAAGATTCTATCTTCAAGTGATTCAATGAGTTCATTCCCTACACTAATTTCAGTAATCTCTACACCTTCGTGCGTTCCACAATCTTCAATTGTGACCTTGACATTTTGCGCCACATCAACGAGTTTTCTTGTCAAATACCCTGCGTTTGCAGTTTTGAGTGCAGTATCTGCAAGACCCTTTCTTGCACCGTGGGTAGAGATGAAGTACTCAAGAACATTGAGACCCTCTTTGAAGTTAGAGATAATTGGCGTCTCAATAATTGTTCCATCTGGTTTTGCCATAAGACCACGCATACCAGCGAGCTGGCGAATCTGTGCTGAGCTACCGCGAGCTCCAGAGTCAGCCATCATGTATACTGAGTTGAAGCCCTCTTTGTCATTTTTCATGAGCTCCATCATCTCTTTTGCAACTGCATTTGTAGTATCAGTCCAGATATCGATGATTTTGTTGTAGCGCTCTTGCTCGGTCAAGAGACCTGCTTGGAACTGCTTTTGAATCTCTTTGACTTTGTTTTTTGCCTCTTCGATGAGTTTTTGTTTCGACTCAGGTACTTTGATATCATATGCACTGATACTAATACCCGCCATTGTTGAGTATTTGAAACCAAGCTCTTTGAGATTATCCAAAAACTCTGCTGTAATTTTTGGTCCACCCTCTTTGAAGACATAGTCAACAAGATTTGCTATATCTTTTTTCTTGAGCACTCTGTTCCAGATATTGAGTGGCACAAAATCTGGCAAGATCGATTTGATGATCATGCGGCCAGCAGTTGTATAGACAACCTGTCCATCGATTTTTGTACGTATTTTTGCATTGATATCAAGATAGCCAGACTCTAATGCAATCATCACCTCATCAACATCTGCAAAGAGCTTATTTGTACCCTTTGCACCCTCACGCTCTTTTGAAAGATAGTAGATACCTAGGACCATATCCTGTGTCGGCACTGCAATAGCGCGGCCAGATGCAGGGAGCAAAATGTTCATGGAGCTAAGCATCAATACCTTACACTCTGCAATCGCCTCTTCAGTAAGCGGTACATGCACAGCCATCTGGTCACCGTCAAAGTCAGCGTTGAATGCCGAACAGACAAGTGGATGGAGCTGAATCGCTTTTCCATCGATGAGTACTGGGTGGAAAGCCTGGATAGAGAGTTTGTGGAGTGTCGGTGCACGGTTGAGAAGCACTGGATACTCATCAACTATCTCTTGCAAACACTCCCATACAACATTTTCTCTATCTTCGATCATCTTCTTAGCTTGCTTGAGTGTAGTAGCATAGCCCTTTTCCTCAAGTTTTGCCAAGAGATGCGGTTTAAATAATTCTAAAGCCATAAGTTTTGGCAATCCGCACTGATCCATACGAAGATTAGGGCCTACTACGATTACAGAACGTCCAGAGAAATCGACACGCTTACCAAGGAGGTTTTGGCGGAAGCGTCCCTGCTTTCCTTTTATAATTTCACTGAGGGATTTGAGAGGACGCTTATTTGCTCCCTTAACTGCATTGCCACGGCGACCATTATCTATAAGAGCGTCCACTGCTTCTTGGAGCATTCTCTTTTCGTTGCGCACAATAATCTCAGGTGCATCCAGATCTAGCAGTCTTTTGAGACGCTGGTTACGGTTAATTACGCGGCGATAGAGATCATTGACATCACTCACAGCAAACTTTCCGCCATCAAGTGCTACAAGCGGGCGAAGATCTGGTGGAAGAACGGGAATGACTGTAAGCATCATCCACTCAGGTCTATTGCCGCTATTGAGAAAACTCTCAATAACTTTGAGACGCTTGACGATCGTTTTGCGTTTAGCTTCAGAATTGGTCTGGCGCATCTCCTCCTTGAGCTGCTCAAAGGTTCCAACTAAATCAAACTCTTCAAGAAGCTCTTTGACTACTTCGCCACCCATACGAGCATCAAAACCCGTATCACCGAAATACTGCATGAGTTGCTGGTATTGCTCCTCATTTAAAACATCATACTTTTTAACTGGATTTTTCTTTTCAAAATCGTAATACGCCTCACCTGGTTCTTTGACTATATATGCTTCATAGTAGAGCACACGCTCCAAATCTTTCATTTTGACACCAAGAAGCGTACCGATACGACTTGGCAAAGAGTTTACATACCAAATATGCGCTACAGGTGTAACAAGCTCAATATGCCCCATGCGGCTGCGGCGTACTTTACTTACAGTTACCTCAACACCACATTTTTCACACACTACACCTTTGTAGCGCATCTTTTTGTATTTACCACAAAGACACTCATAATCTTTAATAGGACCAAAAATCTTTGCACAAAAGAGTCCATCGCGCTCAGGTTTGAGCGTGCGGTAGTTGATAGTCTCAGGCTTTTTTACTTCGCCATGAGACCAGCTAAGAATTTTCTCAGGGCTCGCCAGTTTGAACTGGATAGCCTTGATATCTTTTGGTCTTTTCTCTTCACCGATTTCAATTGGTACCAGTTTCTTCATCGTCTTTTTCCTCATCTAAAATTTCTACGTCAATTCCTAGTGCTTGTAACTCTTTTGTAAGAACGAAAAGTGTTTCAGGGATTCCAGGTTCTGGAATCGGCTCAGATTTTGTGATAGCTTTGTATGCCGCTACACGGCCTTCAACATCGTCAGATTTGATTGTGAGCATCTCTTTGAGTGTATGCGCTGCACCGTGTGCTTCAAGTGCCCACACTTCCATCTCACCAAATCTTTGACCACCAAAGAGTGCTTTACCACCCACAGGTTGCTGTGTAACAAGTGAGTATGGTCCTGTTGAGCGGGCATGGACTTTTTCATCCACAAGGTGATGGAGTTTGAGCATATACATGTACCCAACATTGACGCGTTCTTTGAACTTCTCGCCAGTGCGGCCGTCATAGAGCTCCATCTTTCCATCCATATCCATTTTTGCCATCTCATAGAGCTTTTTAAACTCCTCTTCATTGACACCTTCAAAGACTGGTGTAGCAAATTTGACTCCCTTACTCCAGTCTCTTGCATACTTGATGAGCTCTTCATCGCTCATCTTCTCGATCGCCTCTTTTGCATTCATGAGTTTTGCAACATCTGCGATCTCGATCATCTTTTTGCGAAGCTGATCGATAAAATCTGCTCTTTTTTGCTCAAAAATCTCTTGGATCTGCTCACCAAGCTTTTTGCCAATGAGGCCCAGATGGACTTCGAGAATCTGTCCAATATTCATACGTGAAGGAACTCCAAGTGGGTTGAGCACAATATCTACAATACGGCCATCTTTTGTGTATGGCATATCGATCTCTGGTACAATGACTGAGACGATACCCTTGTTACCGTGACGTCCAGCCATCTTGTCACCCACTTTGAGCTTACGTTTTGTAGCAATATAGACTTTGACAAGTTTAACTGTCCCGCTTGGGAGGATATCCTCTTTTTCCAAGATTGCAAGTTTTTCTTCGTGCTCCTCGGTAAGTTTACGCTTTTCATTTTGAAAATGTGTTTTGATAGCATTATATTTTTTCTGCACCTCTGCAGAGTATGATTTAACAAGTGCATTGAGAGCAAATCTGTTGATTGAGCTCAGCTCTTCTTTGCTAATCTTTTCACCTGCTTTGTACTCTTTATCTTTAATTTTTGCATCTTTTTCCAAAGGTTCATTCGCAAGGAGCGAGACAATTTTGAGCATCTCTTCTCTATCGATCATCAAGAGCTTATCATGATGCTCTTTTGAAAGGCGCTCTTTCTCCTCTTCATACGCCTGGATGCTGCGAGGATCTTTTTCATACCCTTTTTTGGTAAAGATTTTCACATCTACTACCACACCCTCCATAGATTGTGGACAGTAGAGAGATTTATTAACCACATGGCCAGCTTTTTCACCAAAAATTGCGCGAAGAAGTCGTTCTTCTGGGCTTGGTCGTACCTCACCTTTTGGAGACACTTTTCCTACCAAGATCATACCAGGCTTGACATATGTACCGATCTTTACGATTCCACTCTCATCGAGGTGCGCGATCTCTTCTTCTTTAACGTTTGGAATATCGCGCGTGATCTCTTCTACACCATGCTTAAGCTCACGAGCCTCTACTTCTTTTTCATAGATATGGACTGATGTAAACTCATCATCGCGAATGATACGCTCACTCACAACAATCGCATCCTCGAAGTTATACCCATTCCATGGCATGAAAGCTACGAGCATATTTTTACCAAGTGCAAGTTCGGCATTATCCATATTTGGTCCGTCAGTAATGACCTGACCAGCTTCTACATAGTCACCTTTTTTCACAATCGGCTTTTGCGTAAAACAGGTGTTTTGATTGGTACGCAGATTCTTTTGAAGCTTGTAGTGATCGATATATGCTCCATTCTCATCTTCACCAAGAATGTAGATATTTTCACTATCGATCTTCTCTACAACACCACTGCGCTTTGCTCTAATTGATTCCCACGCATCGCGCGCCACAACCTTTTCCATCCCTGTTCCAACCATTGGAGCTTCTGTACGAAGGAGTGGAACTGCTTGACGCTGCATGTTTGAACCCATGAGTGCACGGTTCGCGTCATCATGCTCCAAAAATGGAATGAGACTTGCAGCCACACCCACAACCATACGTGGTGTGAGGTCGATAAGTTCGATCTTATTCTTTTCAACTAAAATTATCTCCCCATCTTTGCGTGCTTCAACAATATCGCCTTTGATCTTGTTACCCTCAATGATCTCAGTATTTGCAGGAGCAATAATTTTGCCTTCTTCTTGCGCAGCAGTAAGGTAGACTACTTCATCGGTAATCACGCCGTCTTTGACCACTTTGTATGCTGCTTCTATAAAGCCTAGCTCATTTACTTTTGCATATGTTGAGAGGGTGTTGATAAGACCGATGTTTTGTCCCTCTGGAGTCTCAATAGGACAGATTCTTCCATAGTGGGTTGGGTGAACATCACGCACCTCAAATCCGGCTCGCTCTTTGACAAGTCCCCCTTCGCCAAGTGCTGAGAGGCGTCTTTTGTGAGTAATTTCACTAAGTGGGTTGGTCTGATCCATAAACTGTGAAAGCTGCCCAGTTGCAAAAAACTCTAAAATCGTATTTGTGATCATTTTGGAGTTGATCAGATCATGCGGCATTAACTCATCGATATTCCCACTGATTGTTGCCATCTTATCGCGGATAGCCTTTTGCATCTTCACAAGACCAGTATGGAGCTCATTTGCAAGAAGCTCACCGATTGCACGGATACGTCTATTTCCTAGGTGATCTCTATCATCGATACGTCCCTGGCCATTTTTGACTTTGATGAGATACTGCACAGTCTTTATAATGTCCTCATTGGTCAAAACTGTCACATACTCTGGCACATCAAGGCCAAGCTTGTGGTTCATCTTCATTCTACCCACGCGGGTAATATCATATTTTTCAGGGTTGAAGAAAAGATCTTGTACGAAAGCCTTTGCATTCTCTTTTGTTACAGGCTCTCCAGGGCGCATCACTTTGTAGATACGAATTGCTGCGAGGTCATTCTCATCCTCTATACCTTCAGTTTGGCGTAAAAGCTTGAGACTCTCTTGGTCAGCAATAAATGAGTTAATGATTGACTTATCTCTACCAGCTGCAAGGTCATTAACTATCTGGAACTCTTCAATCCCAGCTTCGATAATCTTTTTGAGCTTGTTCTCATCAAGACTTGTGAGTGTATCAAAAAGCACCTCGCCACTTGATTGATCAACAATAGGAGCTGCAAGATAGCGATCAATCAACACTTCAAGAGGAAACTCTATATATTTGAGGCCATCTTCGATAAGTTTTTGTGCTTTTTTCTTTGTAAGACGCTTACCAGCTTCAATGATGAGATTGCCATTTTCATCTCTTACATCAAACTCTACCCGCCCTACGAAGTCTTGCGGATCAAATTCGATTAAAAATTTTCCATCTTTTGCAATGATTGTAGTGATTGGATAAAAGAGTTTCAAAATATCTTGTTTGCTATATCCAAGAGCTCTAAAAAGTATTGTAGACGGTATTTTTCTTCTTTTATTAATTCTTACATATAATATATCTTTGGGATCATACTCAAAATAGAGCCATGCTCCGCGATCTGGAATGATCTGTGCGGTATCAACCATCGTACCGCTTGAAGTGGTTGCCTCTTCCTCTTTGAAGATTACACCAGGACTTCTATGAAGCTGATTGACAACGACTCTTTCAACACCATTTATAATAAATGAAGTACGATCTGTCATATATGGAATGTCACGCACGTAGATAAACTGCTCTTTGACATCCTTGACGCCGATCTTCTCTCCACTCTTCTCATCTCTTTCCCATAGAACGAGACGAATCTTCATTTTAAGAGCGACGCTATATGTAATGCCACGCTCCATACATTCACGCACTGTATATTTTGGTTTTACAATTTCGCTACCCGCATACTCTAACGTGATGCGGTTTTGAGGATCGTGAATTGGAAAAATTGATCTAAAAACTCTCTCTATTCCGCTATTTTCGCGGTTTTCCTGATTTGCCATCAAGAAGTTTTCATAACTGCTTTTTTGGAGTTGTAGAAGGTTTGGAACTTCTAAATCTTGGGGAATTTTGGAAAAATCTACCCTGAGTCTGCTACCGGATTTTAAACTATTTAGCATAGGCTAACCTCATTTTCTGTAGTTTTTACCATATGGTATTGTAGGAGGGGGTGTATTGTAATATATGTTAGATTAAGAAGAGGATAAAATCCTCTTCTAATTGGTTTGGAAAGGTTTATTTTATTTCTACTTTAGCGCCAGCTTCTTCGAATTGTTTTTTGAGCTCTTCAGCTTCTTCTTTGCTCACACCTTCTTTGATTGTAGTTGGTGTGTTTTCTGCAGCTTCTTTAGCCTCTTTGAGTCCAAGACCAGTTACTTGTCTAATTACTTTAATTGTGTTGATTTTCTTAGGACCAGCATCAGTAAGTACTACATCAAATTCACTTTTTTCTTCTGCTGCAGCACCACCTTCAGCGCCACCACCAGCAACTGCACCAGCAACTACAGTTGGTTGAGCACTTACACCAAATTTCTCTTCGAATTCTTTTACAAGTTCACTAAGTTCCAATACGCTAAGATTTGAGATATATTCGATTACATCTTCTCTTGTACAAGCCATTGTTTCTCCTTTTATTTTTTAGCTTTCTTTTTGTTGTCGGATATTTTCTAAAACTGTAACAAAGTTTTGTTTAGGCGCATTCCACACATAGAGGAGATTGCGCAACGGAGCTGTCCAAACAGATAGAAGCATTCCAAGAAGCTCTTCTTTGCTTGGGAGCTTACTGTATGCTTCAATTTTGGCAGCATCAGCAACTTCACCTTCAAAGTAACCCTGTTTGATCTTGAAAGTATCTTTGTTCTCTTTTGCAAAGTCAGTAACTGTCTTTGCAAGATCAACAAGGTCACTCCCCCACACTAGTACATTGGTATCGCGGAGTTCGAAATCTTCGATACCGTTATTTTTTAGTGCGATCATTGCGAGTGTATTCTTGACTACACGTACTTTGAGTCCCTTATGTCTAGCTTGCTTACGCAACGCTTCGAGCTGAGGGACAGTCATACCTTTGTAGTCACAGTCTACAATCGCAGCTGCATTTTTAAACTCTTCTGTGAGGTAGGCAACGACCTCTTCCTTTTGGCTGCGTGTCAAATCTTTTTACCTCCTTTCCGACAGAAGACTTCAAGCAGGTCTTACTTGTGTGCCCGCTATCTTCAGTCTAAGATAAAGCTTACGCTTTGATATCCATAAGCTCTTGTGTATTGAGCTCAACTGCTGGACTCATAGTGAGTGACAATGCTGCATGGCGGATATATCTTCCTTTTGCAGCAGCAGGTTTGAGTTTATTAATCTGTGCGACAAATGCTTCAAGGTTCTCTTTCAATGCTTCTGGTGAGAAGCTTGCTTTGCCAATTCCTGCGTGGATATTCCCTTTTTTATCAACTCTGAAGTTTACCTGTCCTGCTTTCGCATTTTTTACAGCTTTACAAACATCCATAGTTACTGTGCCAGTTTTAGGGTTTGGCATAAGGCCTTTTGGTCCCAAAATTCTACCAATTTTACCAACAAGACCCATCATATCTGGTGTTGCAATAGCAATATCGAAGTTGATGTTTCCGTTTTGAATCTCTTCTACTAAATCTTCTGCTCCAACGATATCTGCGCCACACTCTTTTGCTTCATCTGCTTTTGCACCTTTTGCAAAAACTGCAACGCGCACAGTTTTACCTGTCCCGTGTGGCAACACAACTGATCCTCTTACCATCTGATCAGCATGTCTTGGATCTACTCCAAGTCTCAAAGCAAGTTCAACTGTTTCATCAAATTTTGCTGATTTTAAATCTTTTACTTTCTCTACTGCCTCTTGAACTGAGTAGAGTTTACCTTTTTCAATTTTGTTTAAAAGTTCTTGATATCTTTTTGAATGTTTTTTTGCCATTATTCACTCCGCATATAGTTTTTTGCTACCACGTTTTTAGATCCTGTGGTTGGATCAATCTACAATCTCTACACCCATACTTCTACAGCTTCCAGCAATAATTCGTTTTGCTGCTTCTATATCTTCAGTGTTGAGGTCTGGCATTTTTGTTTTAGCTATTTCTTCAAGCTGTGCTTGTGTGATCTTCCCTACTTTGTTTTTAAGTGGGTTGTCACTACCTTTTTGGATACCAGCAGCTTTTTTGATAAGGTCAGTTGCTGGTGGCTGCTTTGTAATAAATGTAAAGCTTCTGTCACTATAGACAGTGATAACAACAGGGATGTTAAATCCCATCATATCTTTTGTTTTTTCATTGAAAGCTTTACAAAATTCCATAATATTTACACCACGCTGACCAAGAGCTGGACCAACAGGAGGCGATGGGTTAGCTTTTCCTGCAGGTATTTGTAATTTGAACTGGTCTACGATCTTTTTAGCCATTTCTTTCCTTTCATTAACTTAGATTATTTTCTCTACTTGTGTATAGAGAATCTCTACTGGTGTGCTTCGACCAAAGATAGAGACATTGAGTTTGAGTTTTCCATGCTCCATGTCATACTCTTCTACAACACCCGTAAAGTTTGCAAATGGGCCTTCAGTGATGCGCACCATCTCTCCAGGCTCATAAGATATTTTTGGTTTTGGAGCACCTTTTTTCTGTGCTTTTTCCAAAATCTTCTTTACATCATCTTCACTAATTGGTGTCGGTTTTTTTGATTCACCTATAAATCGCGATACCTTTGGAAGACTTTGGATCTTTTGCCATAGATCAGTATCGAGATCTATATTTGCAAAGACATATCCAGGATAGACACTTCTTTCAGTAATCTTTTTTTTGCCGTTTTTCACTTCAATCACATCTTCAGTTGGCACAACGACTTCTTTGATTTTGTCTTCGAGATGCTGCTCTTTTACCAAGTTTTCGATTGCAGTTTTTACAGCTTTTTCACTTCCAGCATAGACTTGAATTGCATACCATTTATGTGCCATAAAATTCCTTAATTACATTATATGTGAGAGAATAAACGACATAGTTCCATCAACAAGTGCTAAAAAGAGGGCAACTATTGTTACCACAACAAAAACTGCAATATATGCATTTTTGACTTGCTCTTTTGTTGGAAAAATAACTTTTTGTAACTCTACTCTTGCATCATGAATATATTGAATAAGTTTTTCCATGTTTATCCTTATATGGCAGGGCAGGAGGGACTCGAACCCCCGGCCAACGGTTTTGGAGACCGTTGCTCTACCAACTGAGCTACTGCCCTATATGAAGGTAAAAGCCAGATGCTTTTACCTTAAAGTTTTGCCTCTTTATGCACTGTGTGTTGTTTACAAAACTTGCAATATTTTTTTATTTCAAACTTTTCAGGATGCGTTTTTTTGTTTTTTGTCGTGTGGTAGTTTCTCCTTCCACACTTTTCGCATGCCAAGTGAATGATATCTCTCATCTTTTACCCTTACATAGTGATGGGGCAAAGCCCCATGAATTATTCGATGATTTTACTTACAACACCTGCACCAACAGTTCTACCACCCTCACGGATAGCAAATCTCGTACCCTCTTCAAGTGCGATTGGTGCGATAAGCTCAGCGTTGATTTTTACGTTGTCACCAGGCATAACCATTTCAACGCCCTCTGGCAATGTAATTGTACCAGTTACGTCAGTTGTACGTACGTAGAATTGTGGTCTATAACCGCTGAAGAATGGAGTATGGCGTCCACCTTCCTCTTTTGTAAGTACGTAAATTTCAGCTTCAAATTTAGTATGTGGTGTAATTGTTCCTGGTTGCGCAAGAACTTGACCTCTTTCTACCTCTTCTTTTTTAGTACCTCTTAGAAGTACACCAACATTGTCACCAGCTTCACCTTGGTCAAGCTCTTTTCTAAACATCTCAACGCCAGTTACTGTTGTTTTTTGTGTTGGGCGAAGGCCTACGATCTCGATTTCATCACCAACTTTTACGACACCTCTTTCAATTCTACCAGTAACAACCGTACCACGTCCAGAGATTGAGAAAACGTCTTCGATTGGCATCAAGAATGGCTTATCGATATCGCGCTCAGGAGTTGGGATGTACTCATCAACAGCATCCATAAGCTTGAGGATTTTTTCGCTCCATTCACCGAGTTGTCCAGCTTTTGCTTCTTCCAAAGCTTTAAGAGCAGAACCTGCAATTACAGGAACATCATCTCCTGGAAAATCATATTCGTTAAGAAGTTCACGAACTTCCATTTCAACAAGTTCAAGAAGCTCTGGATCATCAACCATATCTTCTTTGTTCAAGAATACTACGATGTAAGGAACACCAACTTGGCGTGCAAGAAGGATGTGCTCACGAGTTTGTGGCATAGGACCATCTGCTGCAGAAACAACAAGAATAGCACCATCCATTTGCGCTGCACCAGTAATCATGTTTTTAACGTAGTCAGCGTGACCTGGACAGTCTACGTGTGCATAGTGTCTCTTGTCTGTTTCATACTCAACGTGAGAAGTAGCGATAGTGATACCTCTTTCTCTCTCTTCTGGTGCATTGTCGATTTGATCATAATCTCTTTTTTCTGCGTAACCTTTTTCTGCTAGAACTGCAGTAATCGCAGCAGTAAGTGTAGTTTTACCGTGGTCAACGTGTCCGATAGTACCGATGTTGACGTGCGGCTTAGTTTTGACGAACTTTTCTTTTGCCATAATCTTCCTCCATATGGTATTAAAATAACGGGCGTATTATATCAAAAAATAATAAACACCCAAATAGTTACAAATAGCATCAGTGAATGGAGCCCAGAAGCGGGATTGAACCGCCGACCTCTTCCTTACCAAGGAAGTGCTCTACCACTGAGCTATCTGGGCATATTCACGTCTTTGACTAGCACAATATTTTTCGGAAGCATAAACTATGTAGGAAACAAGAAGCTACATTAGTTCAGCTCCCAGTTTGGAGCGGGAGACGGGACTCGAACCCGCGACCCTCAGCTTGGAAGGCTGATGCTCTAGCCAACTGAGCTACTCCCGCGTCATGGTGGTGGGAGGAGGATTCGAACCTCCGAAGGCGAAAGCCAGCAGATTTACAGTCTGCCCCCGTTGGCCACTTGGGTATCCCACCTTGTTACTGGTCAAACGCTGAAAAAACATGGAGCCGGTGAAGGGACTCGAACCCCCGACCTGCTGATTACAAATCAGCTGCTCTAGCCAACTGAGCTACACCGGCATCAATGAATGTGGGTGAAATTTTACAAATATTTTTTTTAAATGTCAAGGGATAGAGGAGTCTATCCCAAAATCTCTTTAGCTTTTTCCACTACATTGCTTATTGTAAAGCCAAACTCTTTGAAAAGAACATCTCCAGGTCCACTTGCTCCGAAGCGATTTTCCATGCTTATAGTTGCATCTGCAAAGCGATACCACTCAATTGCGCTCGCTGCTTCGATTGCTAGCACTTTTGTAGATGGATCAAAAACAGTTTTTTGATACTCTTTGTCTTGTTCCAAAAAGAGCTCCATACATGGCATACTCACTATATTTGCATTGATGCCTTGCTCTTCAAGATGACAGCCAGCTTGGAGTGCAAGCATCACTTCACTACCAGATGCTGCAAGAGTAATAACCGCATTGTCTCTTTTTTTGATAATGTATCCCCCGCGACTTGGGTCACCATAATCTCTCTTCGGCTTGAGAGTTTTGAGCTTTTGGCGACTGAGCACAAATCCGCATGGTTTATCAAGTTTTAATGCCACTTTCCAACACTCAATATTTTCAGTAGCATCTGCTGGTCTGAAAGTATAAAAGTGTGGTAACGCTCTAAAGGTTGTAAGCTGCTCGATTGGCTGATGTGTTGGACCATCTTCTCCAACACCGATACTATCATGTGTCCAAATGAAGTAGTTTTTGAGTTTTGAGAGAGCTGCTATACGTACAGCCGCTTTTTGGTAATCGCTAAAGACGAAAAATGTTGCATTAAAGGGTATGAGCAGCCCATAAGCAGCCATACCATTGGTGATCGCTCCCATTGCGTGCTCACGCACACCAAAATGGAAGTTTTTGCCGTTCGGAAAATCCCCCATATCCTGTAAATATGTCTTGTTTGATGGGGCAAGGTCTGCACTTCCCCCTACAAAGCCAGGGAGTGCTTTGGCAATTGCGTTGAGAATCTTTCCATTACTATCACGAGTAGCTATCATGCTTCCAGATTCAAACTCTGGCCACTCGATTGCATTGAAATCTGGATTTTGGAGTTTTTCCAAAATCTCATTTTGCTCTTTATATGGAGACTCGATGAGGAGTTTTTTCCACTCTCTCTCGGCAAGTTCACCCTTCTCTACTGCACAGCGAAATCGCGCAAGTACATCTTCTGGTACATAGAACTTCTCATCTGGAGGAAATCCTGCTTTTTCTTTAGCGCAACGTATATCATCTTCACCAAGTGGTGCACCGTGTGAGTGCGGATCACCCTCATATTTGCAGCTTCCCTTGGCAATTGTAGTATGTGCGATGATGAGCACTGGTTTTTTACGCTTTTTAGCCCAGCGAATAGCCGCATCGATATCTTCATAGTCGTGACCATCTACTTCTGTCACTTCCCAGTTTTGGGCTTCAAATCTTCTCTTGACATCCTCATTCCAAGCCAAAGATGTATCACCTTCAATCGTGATATGGTTGCTATCATAGATCATTATTAAGTTATCAAGCTCAAATCTTCCAGCTAGTGCACATGCTTCATAGCTGATCCCCTCTTCTAAATCTCCATCACCACACAAGCAGTAGACATAATGATCTATTATTTTGGTAGTTTCAGTGTTGAGAAGTCTTGCGAGATATTTGCTTGCCATTGCCATACCAACAGCATTGGCAACACCTTGTCCCAGCGGTCCAGTGGTAATTTCGACTCCAGGGGTGTGTCCATACTCTGGGTGACCTGGCGTTTTGCTTCCAAACTGGCGAAACTCTTTGAGATCCTCTAGCGTTAGATCGTATCCCCAAAGATAAAGCAGTGAATAGATGAGTCCTGTAGCGTGCCCTCCACTAAAAACTAGGCGATCGCGATTGAGCCATTTGGGATTTTTGGGATTGTGGCGAAGGTGCCGTGAGAGCACAACTGCAACATCTGCAAGCCCTAGTACTACACCTGGGTGGCCGCTATTGGCCTTTTGAATCATATCAAGTCCCAAAAAGCGTACTGTATCAGCCATTTTTTTGAGCATTTTTGTATCCATCAACATTCCTTTTTGTGTCTATAGAGATATTTTTGGAGAAGTGTAGCAAGATTTTGTTGCAATTTTTCATCAAATGAAGCAAGTTTTTTCTCTAACGCAACTGCATATCTATCTGCCTCCTGGAGAGATTTTTCCAAACCTAAGAGATTGATAAATGAGTTTTTGTGCGTATCATTTTGCGTGGTCTTGCCAGCCTCTTCGCTAGAACAGATTGCATCGATGATATCGTCTTGAATCTGGAAGAGTATTCCAAGCTCGATTCCAAAATCGTAAAGCTCATTAGCTTTCTTTGGATCAAGATCTGCAATAACTCCTCCCATTTGCAAACTTGCAGCGATAAGTTTTGCTGTTTTGTTGCAGTGAAGCGTCTTGAGCTCTTCGATAGTTAGCCTTTTATCCTCAAAGTAGCAATCTAGAATCTGTCCATGCACCATACCATCCGCACCGCCATTGATTGCAAGAATTTTTGTAAGCTCGCTCTTTGTTTGAGGATGCAAAGGTGCAGAGGAAATGAGATAAAAAGCATGTGTATTGAGAGCATCGCCGACAAGTACAGCTGTGAGCTCATCATATTTTTTATGGAGCGTCTCTTTGCCTCTACGAAGCGCAGCATCATCCATCACAGGGAGATCATCATGAATAAGTGAATAGGTATGGAAAATCTCTAACGCTAAAGCTACAGGCATAGCAGAAGGAACAAGAAGTGGCTCATACGCTTGTACTACGTGCAAGAGCAGCAAAGGACGAAACCGCTTCCCACCACCTTGAAGCATGTAGTTGAGAGCCTCTTGGTAAAAGGGATGAAAAGTTTTTATCTGGATCGGGTTTTGGTGAAGATACTCTTCAAAACTCTCAAGAAGATCCATCAATTGCTTCCGAATATTGAGGGATTCATAAGATTCATTGCGCTCTTTTGCTTATCCTCTTCTACCATTTTCAAAACATCGTTTATCGCACTTATCAAAAGTATTTGAAGAGACTCTTTATCTTCAAGCAGCGAATCATCAATCTCTATATCGATAATTTCCCCTTTTCCATTTGCGCTTACTTGCACCAAGCCGCCGCCACTTTTGGCAGTAAAAGTCTTCTTTTCGCTCTCTTCTTGGAGTTTTTTTGCTTTTTCTTGAATCTCTTCAAAGACTTTTCCAAGCTCACCTAAATCAAACTTATCAAACATAGCATATCCTACATATCATTGAGAATCTCTTCGATATTATTTTCATCATCAACCAAAACGATAGTGGGCTCATAGTTTTGAAGCTCTTCGTGGTTATATTGCGCATATGCTACTATGATAACCTTATCTCCTGGATGCGCTTTGCGTGCTGCTGCACCATTGAGGCAAATCTCTTTTTTTCCTCGCTCACCTTTGATCACGTATGTCTGGAAGCGCTCGCCATTGTTAATATTGAGCACATCTACCTTTTGGCCAACTCTAAGCTTTGCGGCTTCCATTAGCTCTTCATCAATAGTGATGGAGCCAACGTAGTTAAGGTTGGCATCCGTCACAGTAGCTCTATGAATCTTGCTATAGAGCATCTCGATCATCATCTTTACGCTCCGCCTGCCATTTTAATAACATCTGCGATACTCATAGGCTCATCCCAGTACTCTTGTGGAATCAGATACTCTTCAACTGGTGTGCCACCAATTATATGCTCCTCTATAATTCTATCAATTTTTTGCTTATCTAGTCCAACATACATGTGGTGTCCTGGCTCTACGAGCATAACAGGACCTAGCTGACATCTATTGAGACACCCTGTACGCACTGGCTGTACTGCAGCAATAATCCCTTTTTCCATAAGTTTTTGCGCAAGATATTGAAAGAGCTGCTGACTTTCTGGATTGTTTTGGCTTACACAGCTTGGCTTTGGAAATCCTGGAGGAGCTGACTGCTCACACTTGAAAATATAGAATGTTGGTTGTGGAATACCCATATTGCTCTCCTTTTAAATCATACAAAATTTGTCTGAATTTTATCATGCGAAATTTAGATTAAATTGATAATTTTCAATTACTTCTCATTAACGCTTCAACAGTTTCACGATCACTGTATGGAATTTTCTCTCCATCTATCTCAATATACTCCTCATCTCCTTTGCCAAGAATAAGAAGTATCTCATCCTCTTCTAAGTTATCTAAAGCCTCTTTAATCGCTTCTGCTCTATTGGGATTGATAATAATAGGAATATTTGTAGTGATACCTTTTTTGATATCGTCTATTATTTGCATTACATCTTCACTGCGAGGATTGTCAGCTGTGAGATAGATTTTGGTGCAAAACCTGCTTGCAACATTGCCCATAAGAGCTCTTTTGGATCTATCCCTATCACCGCCGGCACCAAAGAGAGCTACAATCTTTTTGCCAGGAAATGATTCAAATACCTTTTGCATCCCATCAGGAGTGTGTGCAAAATCTACTATTACTAAGGGCTTGGTACTTGCAATCTCCATGCGACCGCGAACCCCTCCAAAATGCTTCACCTCCTGCACAATATCTTCAAGAGGAAGATTTGTGAGCATATGGACCGCCCCAATTGCGGCAGTGATGTTGTAGAGATTAAAAAGACCGAGCAATGGAGAGTAAAAATCTACCATTTCGCTGCCATGTTGCAATACTGCACTGATACCGCCTTCAAGGGAGTATGCAACTATTTGATAGGTAGCTGTAGTCTCAAGTGCATATGTGCGAGCATTTTTTACATTAAACTCGATATTTTTATCATCTTTGTTTATGAGTTTCAAAGTCTCATCTGCAAAAAAAGAGCTTTTTGTGGCGATGTAACTTTGCATGCTTTTATGATAGTCAAGATGATCTTGCGAAATATTGGTAAAAACTTTGAGCGCAAACGCTAAATTTTCGATGCGTTGCTGCGCTATTGCATGGGAACTTACCTCCATGACAAAATAGCTAGCACCTCGCTTTTTTGCTTCATACATATGTACAATAGTCTCAAGAATTGATGGAGTCGTATGGCCTTTGGGAGCAACGAGTTCATCATCGACGAAAAAGCCGCGCGTACCTTGCAAAGCACTCTTCAATCCTAAATCATTGAGCAAAGAGTAGATAGCTGCACTTGTAGTTGTCTTACCGTTTGTGCCAGTGACACCAATAATTTGTATATCGCTTAAATCAAGCTTTGCTATCAACTCTTTTGGAATGAGGATATTTTGGGGCTGCTCTTTGATATAGCGGTTATTTTGCGCTGTTTTTAAAAAGAGGTCGGCTCTATCTATCTCTTGTGTGTTATCTGTCACACTAAAGTTCTCAAATTTATAAATCATTGCTTAAGCTTTTGCATAAACTCTTGTAAACGTCTATCAGCAGGATAGAGTTTCGATGCATCTTCTAAATAGCTATATGCAATATCTTTGAAACCATACTCTAACAAGTTATTCAAAAAGTCAAAAAAGTCGCTCTTTTGCGTGATTATCACCTTCGTGCTAAACATGATATCTTCAAAAGCTCTTTTAAAACTTCCACGCTCTTGTACGATTCGCTTAAAATCCTTGTATGCAATTCCCTCAATTGCTGAAACGCTCTCTTGCTCAAGCATTGATGCAAGATCCTCTTGTGCCTTATCAAGTGAGTGAATCATCTCAATAACACGCTCTTCTGCATCCTCTTCGGCCTCTTGCTTGAGCACAAGATAAAAATCAAAAAGGGCTACTGCCTCCTCTTCATCCTCCTCTAAAAGATCGCAGAGCATGACGCCAAGTTGTGCTGGCTTGTGCAGCGGCTCTTGGCGCAAAATTGTTAAGAAAACATCGAGAGCCTCTTGGTAATTTTTTTGTAAAAACTGTTTCGTTGCTTTTTCCATCAATGCATCAATATGCATTAGCTATTCTCTCCTTCATACTGCATTGCAATATCTTCCCACTTATCTTCATATCCTTGTGGGATATTGATTACTTCAATATCTGGATGTATTTTCATCTTGAGCTGTCGCTCCACTCCATATTTGAGCGTGTTACCTGATGCACTACATCCAACACATGCTCCTCCTAACTGGACAAAGACTTTGCCGTTGCGAACGCCTAATAATTTTATATCACCACCATCAAGTGCAACCATAGGTTTAATTTCTGTATCGATTATGTTTTGCACAGCTGGCAAAAGATCCTCATCAGTAAATGGGAAATCCATTCTAATCCTTTTTTGGGAGATGTGAGGGAATATAGATTATTTTCGGTTAAAAGGAGATAAATTTTAGTAATTAATTGGATTTTCAGGGGGAGCCCCCTGAGAATTAAACAAATTCGATGAAAGCTAGAGGTGCTGCGTCACCTCTTCTTACACGAGTTTTTGTGATTCTTGTATATCCACCGTTGCGCTCTTTATATCGCGGAGCTATCTCATTTACAAGTTTTTTTGTTGCTTCTTTATCCTGCAAATATGCAAATACTGCTCTGTGTGCGTTAAAGTCACCTTTTCTGGCTTTTGTGATCAGTTTTTCTATGAAGCTGCGAAGACTTTTTGCTTTTGCTTCAGTGGTCTCGATCTTCTCATTGATAATCAAAGCAATAGCAAGGTTTTTGTGCAGTGCTTTTCTATGAGAACTAGTACGACCAAGCTTTCTATATCCGTGTCTATGTCTCATTCCTTATCCTTTTAGCTTGTTAATTTTGGCTCGTATAGCCTCTTTGTCTTCAGGAGTAAGTGAAGAGGTATCTATACCAAACTCTTCAATTCTCGCAACAATCTCATCAATAGATTTTTTCCCAAGATTTTTGATATTTTTAAGCTCATTTTGATCCAAAATGGCTAGTTCACCAACATACTCGATACCTGCTTTTTCGAGGCTATTGTAGCTTCTTGCTCCAAGATTGAGTACATCAATTTTTTGAAACAGTGGGCTATTGTCACCAAGGAGTGCATTGGCAGTTGGTGCACTCTCAACAACAGTCATCTCCGCATTGAAAATTGCGAGCTGCCCTTGTAACACCTCAAGAGCCATTTTCAATGCATCCACTGGGGCAATCTGACCATCTGTTTCGATATCAAAGACAATTTTTTCATAGTTTGGGTTATCATCAACCAAAACATTCTCGATATTGTAGAGAGCCTTTTTTACCGGTGTAAAAAATGCATCGAGTGCAATATAGCCCTCTGGAACCTCTTGCCGAATCTCTTCACTCGGAACGTAACCGATTCCTTTATGCACAATAAGAGAGAAGTTGAGTTTCGCATCTTCATTGAGTGTTGCAAGGAAGTTTTCTGGAGTAACTACATCGATCTCATCACTCACAAGGTCAGCACCTGTGAGTTCTTTTGGTCCCTCAAAAGAGTAAGAAACTGTTACTTGATCTTTTTCGCTATCTTTTATTTTGAAGCGGATATTTTTGAGATTGATAATAAACTCAGCAACATCTTGCAACATACCACGCACACTATCAAACTCATGTTTTACTCCCTCAATCTGCACAGCAATTGGTGCATACCCTACTGTAGCACTAAGGAGGAGTCTACGAAGTGGGTGTGCGACAGAGATCGCATACCCTTTTTCGTAAGGGAAAACATTGAGGCGTGCATGATTGTTTTTGATGGATTCAATCTCTATATTTGTTGGAACCGACGGTTTTACTTTGATTTTACTCATAGCCAACTCTCTTTATAAATTTATTTTAGCTTACACTATTATTTAGAGTATAGCTCGACGATGAGACGCTCTTCTACTGGAATCTCGATTTCGTCTCTCTCTGGAATTCTCGTAAAGATTCCAAAGACTTTGTCTTTATCCACATCTACCCAAGGAGCTATACCAGTTTGATTTGTTAGCTCAAGTGCTCTTTGGATCTGTGGATTGTTTTTGCTCTTTTCGCGAATTTCGATTTTTTGACCAGGTTTTACGCGGTAAGATGGTATATCTACACGTTTACCATCAACAAGTACATGGCCATGATTGACTAGCTGGCGTGCAAATCTTCTTGTTGTTGCAAATCCCATGCGATATACAACATTATCAAGTCTTTGCTCAAGAAGTCTAATGAGATTTTCCCCGGTATTGCCTTCCATGCGGTTCGCCTCTTTGAAGAGGTTTCTAAACTGCTTCTCAGCAACACCATACATAAACTTTGCTTTTTGCTTCTCACGAAGCTGCAATCCATATTCACTGATTTTACTTCTTCTTTGACCATGCTGCCCTGGAGGATATGGTCTTTTATCAAGAGCACTCTTCCCAGCAAGACGTCTTTCGCCTTTGAGTGCTAGGCTTACGCCTAATCTTCTTTCGATCTTTTCAACTGGACCTCTATATCTTGCCATTGCTTTTCTCCTACTTTTGCATATATTTTGGCTATTGCGTGGCGTGCCGTATAAAATAAAAACTTAAATTACACTCTTCTGCGTTTTGGAGGTCTACATCCATTGTGTGGTAATGGAGTAATATCTTTAAAGAAAAGTACACGAATTCCCTCAATCGCACCGATACTCTTGACTGCAGTGTCGCGACCACTTCCTGGTCCTTGTACTTTAATACCCACCTCTTTAATGCCATGCTCTTTTGCTTTTGTCATTGCATCTTCTACAGCTTGCTGCGCTGCAAATGGAGTAGATTTTTTGCTCCCTTTAAAGCCAAGGCTACCAGCACTACTCCAAGCAATCACATTGCCCATCTCATCAGTTACAGTCACGACAGTATTGTTAAAAGTTGCATTGATATAGACAACTCCGCGTGCTATATTTTTCTTAACTACTTTTTTTCTTGTTTTTCTCTTTGCCATCTACCGTCCTTTACTTCGCTGAACCTACAGTTTTTTTCTTACCCTTACGTGTTCGCGCATTTGTTTTTGTCTTTTGACCGCGAACAGGGAGACCACGTCTATGTCTGAGACCTCTATAGCATCCGATATCCATCAATGCTTTGATATCCATAGCAACTTTTCTACGTAAATCACCTTCGACCATATAATTTTCGCGGATATGTTTATTGATAGTTGCTACTTCCTCTTCTGTAAGTTCATAGACACGCTTATCGTAGCTGATTCCTACAGCATCGAGAATTTTTCTAGAAGTTGTAAGACCGATACCATATACATACGGCAATGCATACTCGATGCGCTTGTTTTTTGGAAGATCTACACCAGCAATCCTAGCCATCTTTTATCCTTGTCTCTGTTTATGTTTTGGATTGACGCAGATAACTCTCACTACGCCTTTTCTCTTGATAATTTTGCACTTATCGCACATCTTCTTTACTGAAGGTCGAACTTTCATTATTGTCTCCTATAAAAGATTAAGCACTTACTTTACGGCACGCTAGGCTTGATGAGCCAATCAAGCCAATCCTTGTAAGAAAAGTGCCACCTCTTACAAAGATTCTTCATACAGTTTCCCAAAAAGGGATGTAATTATACTTAAGGTGTTCTTAATTTAAGCTTATTTATATCTAAATGTAATGCGCCCTTTATCAAGGCTGTATGGAGTAAGCTCAACTTTGACCTTGTCACCTGGAAGTATCTTGATATAGTGCATGCGCATCTTCCCAGCGATATGGCAAAGCACCACATGCCCATTCTCAAGCTCTACACGAAACATTGCATTCGGCAATGCCTCTTTGACTATACCATCTACCTCAATCACATCATCTTTTGCCATCTCAATCCTCCTTGCTTAAAATCTCTGCTTTTCCACCAATTATAGCAACTGTATGCTCATAGTGACTGCCTCTGAGGCCATCTTCACTCACAACCGACCACTTATCTTCCAATATTTTGGGTGTACCAAGCTTTTGACATATCATTGGCTCAAGGCAAAATACCATACCCTCTTTGATTTTTGGTCCGCTTTTTGGACTCCCATGCTCCAGATAGTTTGGAATCTCCGGCTCTTCGTGTGGTTTGCGACCAATACCGTGACCGCAAAATCCATGGAGAGGCTGATAACCACGCGATTTGATATATTTTTCGATCTCATAGCTTAACTCTTTGAATCGCATACCAGCGCGGATAATATCTATTGCATAGTAGAGCGTATCTTTAGCTACTGCGATAAGCTCTTTATCTTTGTCGCTAATATTGCCAACACTCACAGTTATTGCGGCATCACCATACCAACCATCATATTCTGTACCAATATCAAGTCCAATGATATCACCCTCTTTTAGTTTATAATCTGTTGGAATTCCATGAATGATTACCTCATTGACAGAGGTACAAACTGAAGCAGGAAATCCATAGAGCCCTTTAAACGAAGGTTTTGCACCATGACTTCTAATAAACTCTTCACCCATAGCGTCAAGCTCTTTGAGCGAGACGCCGGGCTTACACTCTTTGGCAAGATAGTTGAGGGTTTTGGCTACGATGATATTGGCTTTTCGCAATTTCTCAATCTCGGCTGGTTTTCTAATAGCTATCGCCATTAAAGTCCAACCGTACTGAGTGTTTGATATTTGCTCATATATATTTGCGCTTCAATTTTTCTCATAGTATCAAGCGCAACTTGCACAACGATAAGTACCGCAGTTCCACCAAAATAGAAAGGTACACCCATTGCCTTAACAAGTACCCACGGCAGCGTTGCAATGATAGCGAGGTAGAGCGCACCCCAAAAAGTTAGTCTGCTTGCTACTTCATTGAGATAGGCTGCTGTTGGCTCACCAGGTCTCACTCCCGGAATAAATCCTCCCTGTCTCTTGAGGTTATCTGCAATATCTTTTGCATTAAAGACAATAGAAGCGTAAAAATATGCAAAGAAAATTACTAGCACAAACATGAGTGCATTAAAGATAAATCCATTTGGATTGAGAAAATCTGCTATTTTTTGTACTATTGGGTTTGTGCTAGATTGCAAGATAGTTGATGGAAACATCAAAATCGCAGATGCAAAAATTGGCGGAATAACTCCACTGAGGTTGAGCTTGATAGGGATATAGTTCATTATTCTCTTTTTTTGATTTTGCATCAAAACTTTACGAGAATATGAGACTGGTATACGTCTTTCTGCTAGCTCTACGTAGATGATAAATCCTACAGTTACCAATATAATGGTAACGATAGCAATAAGTATCAAGAAGTTCAACTCGCCTGTATTGACAAGATTGATAGTTCCAGCAATTGCAGATGGGATTCCAGATACGATACCAGCAAAAATGATAAGAGATATACCGTTACCAACACCTCTTTGCGTAATCTGCTCACCAATCCACATCAAGATCATAGTCCCAGCAAGCATACTTATAGCTGCTATAGTGATGAATGAAGGCATATCTATCATAATAGCAGGCTCACCAGCTTTTCCTGTCAGGTGCTGCAGGCCAATTGAGACACCAACTGCTTGTATGAGTGTAATGACAATAGTTGCATAGCGGATAATCTGCATATACTTTGTCATACCATCACGCTCTTTTTTGAGCTGCCCAAGAGCCGGGAAAGTAGCAGCAAGGAGTTCCATAATGATTGAAGCGGTGATATAAGGCATAATACCTAATGAGATGATTGAGAGTCTTTTAACGGCATTTCCACTAAACATATTGAACATGCCAAGGGCATTGCCTGCTTGGGAATCAAAAAAGTCTTTGACTACATCGATATTGACACCTGGCACGGGGACATACGCAAGGACTCTGTAGAGAAACAGAAATCCAAGCGTTATGAGGATTTTGTTGACTAATGATTTACTCATTATTGTTGTCCACTATGAGAGATATTTTCGTCTTTTATTTTTGCGATTATCTCTTTTACACCTCTACCGATGAGTTTTACACGTGTTACATACTTTGGAAGTTTATAGACACTGCGGATTGTCTCCATAGTGATCTCTTCAAGTTCAGCAACCTTTTTGACTTTATCAACATTGATTGCTACAGGCTTGACTACATTTGAGTTGAATCCAACTTTTGGCAGTCTTCTTTGCAGTGGTTGTTGACCACCTTCAAATCCTCTTTTTTGTGAGTATCCTGTTCTACTCTTTTGACCTTTTTGACCACGAGTAGCAGTTTTACCCATTCCGCTACCTTGCCCACGGCCAACTCTTTTTGTCTTGTGAGTACTACCAGGAGCTGGTTGGAGATTGTGTAATGCCATTTTCTATCCTTATGCTTTAATTCTTTCTAATGCTTCAATTGTAGCACGAACGAGTGTAGCAGGGTTATTTGATCCTAGAGACTTTGTCAAAATATCTTTTACACCAGCAAGTTCAAGCACAGGACGAGCAGCACCACCGGCAATCACACCAGTACCAGGGCTTGCTGGTTTGAGCAAGATTTTGCTTGCATTGTATTTGTGCTCAATATCGTGAGCAATTGTAGTACCTTTAAGATTCACAGTTGTAATGTTTTTAAAAGCGTTATCAATTGCTTTTCTAATCGCATCTGGAACCTCTTTGGCTTTTCCAATACCATAGCCAACATGACCATTTTTGTCCCCTACTACCACTAGTGCACTAAATCTAAATCTTCTCCCGCCTTTGACAACCTTTGTCACGCGGCTGATATTTACAACAACTTCTTCGAATTCTTCTCTATTCCATTTTTCCATCTGCTACCCCTAGAACTTGATTCCGTTTTCTCTGAGTGCATCAGCAAATGATGCAACTACTCCATGGTAAAGATAACCGTTTCTATCGAAAACGATTGTCTCAACACCTACAGCTTTGAGCTTTTGTGCCATATCGGCTGCTACTTTTTTCACATCCTCTTTATTGACTTTTACGCCAAGCTTCGCGCCATCACTGTATGCAAGAGTATGTCCTTTGGTATCATCGATAGCTTGCGCGTAAAAGTGTCTGTTTGATTTGAAAATCGATACTCTTGGACGCTCTGCGCTACCAGTAATTTTACCGCGAACTCTTCTTTTTCTTTTTATTCTTAATTTATTCTTTCTTTTTTGAACGCTCTCTCTCATAGCCTACCCTTTACTTCTTCGCTGTCTTACCAGCTTTTCTAATGATAACTTCATCGACATATTTCACACCTTTACCCTTGTACGGCTCAGGCGGTCTAAAGCTTCTAATCTCTGCTGCTACTTGGCCAACTTTTTGCTTGTCATGGCCTTTGACAGTGATAATATTTTTCTCGACAGTTATCTGAATTCCTTCAGGAATTGGATAGTTGATCGGATGTGAAAAACCGAGCTGCAGTTCAAGTTCTTTGCCTTTGACTTGTGCTCTATAACCAACTCCATTGATCTCAAGTTTCTTTTCAAACCCCTCTACCAATCCTTTGATTGCGTTATTGGTAAGGGCTCTGTATGTTCCCCAAAATGCTCTGCTTTGCTTATCTTCTCCAGCAGGCTCAAAAATTATTTGATTATTATCTATTTTTACTTTTACTCTATTGCCAAAATCAACCTCTTGTGTGAGGTTGCCTTTTTTGACAATGAGTTTACCCTCTTCCATCTTTACTTCAACACCACTTGGTATTGCAACTGGTTGCTTTCCAATTCTACTCATTTTATTCCTTTATACGATATTTCTACGATTTCTCGAATGGATATCGTATTACCAAACACTACACAAAACTTCGCCGCCAACTCCCTGACGGTAAGCTTCATCGTTAGGTAACACACCTTTACTAGTACTTACTATAATAGTTCCGTAACCGTTTTTGAATCTCTTGATCTCATCTTTGCCTTTATAGACACGACGACCAGGTTTAGAAATACGTTTAATTTCATTAATTACAGGTCTCTTTTTCTTTCCTGCTTCTTCATATTTCAAAACTACATTGATAAATTTCTTGTTACCATCTTCAACTACTTTATAGCTCTCTATATAGCCTTTATCTTGAAGAATCTTTACAATAGCTTCTACAATTTTCGAATAAAGAAGTTGTGTAACCTCTTGTCCGCGCATAGATGCGTTTCTAATTCTTGTGATTGAATCAGCGATGATATCATTAACCATTATCTTTTCTCCTTCATGAATATCTAATAGGGTTCGTGCTGTGCACGCTACCTATTAGTGAATTACCAACTTGACTTTTTAACACCAGGAAGCAAGCCTTCACTTGCCATTTTACGCAAGCAGATTCTGCAGATTCCAAAATCTCTATATACAGATCTTGGACGGCCGCAGATTCTACAACGAGTATATGCTCTAACCTTGAATTTTGGCTTTCTCTTCGCTTTCGCGATCATACTTTTCTTCGCCATTATCTACCACCTTTTGCGAATGGAAATCCGAGTAGTTCAAGAAGCTTATACGCCTCTTTGTCACTATCAGTTGTTGTTACAATTGTTATGTTCATACCGTGAGTTTTGATGATGTTGTCATAATCAACTTCTGGGAACATCAACTGCTCATCAAGACCAAAGTTGTAGTTTCCTCTCCCATCAAAACCACTTTTTGGAAGTCCGCGGAAGTCTTTCACTCTTGGCAGTGCTATATAGATGAGCTTTTGCAAAAAGTTCCACATACGATCTTGGCGTAGTGTTACTTTTACTCCTACAGGCATACCTTCACGGATCTTAAACCCAGCCTCACTCTTTTTAGCTTTCGTAACAACAGCATGCTGCCCAGTGATGAGGCTGATAGTATCTTGAATATTTTGCATCAATTTACTATCACGGCTTGCTTCACCAGCACCTACACTCACTACAATTTTCTCAAGATTTGGAATGAGCATAGGGTTTTTAAGATCAAGCTCTTCAGCAAGAGCTGGTTTGACTTTCTCGTTATAGATCTCTTTTAGCTCTAATGTCATGATGCGCCACCTTCTACTTTACGAACGTTAGAGATGTGAATAGGCATCTCTTTATTGACAAATCCGCCCTCTGGATTTTGTTCACTCGGTTTTACAGCTTTCTTTGCAAGCTTACAGCCTGCTACGATTACTGCATCTTTTTTTGTAAGAACCTGGAGAACCTCTCCAGTTTTACCTTTGTCATCTCCGGCGATGATCTCTACAATATCGCCCTTTTTGATTTTAAATTTCTTAGCCATTAGAGCACCTCCGGTGCAAGTGAAACAATTTTCATGAAGTTTTTATAGCGAACTTCTCTGCTAACAGGACCGAAAATACGTGTACCAATAGGTTCATTTTTGTTATCAAGAATAACAGCTGCATTGTCATCAAATCGTATCAAAGAGCCGTTTTCTCTTTGAACCTCTTTTTTGGTTCTTACTACAACTGCCTTGACAACTTGACCTTTTTTCACCTTTCCGTTTGGTGCTGCTTTTTTGACTGAAGCAACTATCACATCGCCAACGGAAGCGTAACGTCTTTTCGATCCACCAAGGACCTTAATACACATAATCTCTTTTGCGCCGCTATTATCAGCGACGTTGAGTCTTGTAAAACTTTGAATCATTACTTAACTCCTGCCTGTACAATCTCTTTGAGTCTAAAAGATTTTCTTTTAGAAATTGGTCTACATTCTACGGCAGTGACAACGTCTCCAACGTTGGCTTGATTTTTTTCGTCATGCACCAAATATTTTTTGAATCGTTTAACGATCTTATGATATTTTGGGTGCATAACTTTTCGCTCAACGAGGAGTGAAATAGTTTTGTCACCGCTCTTTTTAACGACTGTTCCTTGAATAACTCTTTTGTAAGCCATTATCCAGCCCTTCTTTTCTCCGCAATAGCGGTTTTGATTCTCGCAATATCTTTTCTTGTTTTTCTAATTTGACTCGTATCTTGAAGCTGCATTGTTTTTAGCTTCATACGAAGCTCAAACAGCTCCAACTTCTTATCCTTCAACAACCCTTCGAGCTCTTGTAGGCTCTTCTCTTTCAACTCAGTATAGTTCATTTTCACTCTCTTGTGTCACGATTTTTGTTTTAAAAGGGAGTTTGTATCGTGCAAGATCGAGAGCTTCTCTTGCCAAGCTCTCCTCAACACCTGCCATCTCATAAATGATGCGGCCAGGTTTGATATTCATAACCCATTTCTCCACTGCACCTTTACCTTTACCCATCCTTGTCTCCAATGGCTTTTTGGTAAGAGGTTTATCTGGAAACACACGGATCCAGATCTTTCCAGTTCTTTTTACTTTTCGAGTCATTGCAACCCTTGCTGCCTCAATCTGGCGAGAGTCGATACGACCATGCTCAAGTGCTTTGATTCCTATATTTCCGAACGCAAGACTATTGCCTCTATAAGCTTTACCTCTGTTGCGTCCCTTTTGCTGTTTTCTATATTTTGTCTTCTTAGGCATCAACATGATTAACTTCTCCTTCTTGGAGCACGTCTTTTAGGTCTTTCAGTTCTTTCAGGTTGGATACCCTTTTGGAGTACCTCACCTTTAAAGATCCAGACCTTCACGCCGATTACTCCATATGTAGTATGGGCTTCAGCAAATCCATAATCGATTTTTGCTCTGAGTGTATGCAAAGGAACACGTCCTTCTAGATACCACTCAGTACGTGCCATTTCAGCACCACCAAGACGTCCAGCAACCTGAACTTTGATACCTTTTACACCAGCCTTTTTGGCAGCTTGAATTACTTTTTTCATCGCACGGCGAAATGCCACACGTCTCTCAAGCTGCGTTGCAACGTTTTCAGCTGCAAGCTGCGCAGATGCTTGTGGACGCTTCTCTTCTTTGATATTGATGAAAACCTCTTTGCCCACAAGTCTTTGCAACTTCTCTTTGAGCTTTTCGATATCTGCACCTTTTTTACCGATGATAACCCCCGGACGTGCAGCTACAATAGTAACTCTGAGCTTCTTTGCAGTTCTTTCAATAATAATATTGCTGATTCCTGCGTAGTAGAGCTCTTTTTTCAAAAATTTTCTGATTTTATGATCTTCTTCCACTCTATCCGGCATCTTGTTATGATCCGGAAACCAGCGTGATTCCCAGTTTCTATTGATTCCAAGTCTTAAACCTATAGGATTGACTTTTTGACCCATTAGCTATCCTTCTTTTGCGCTACTTCTACATAAATATGAGAAGTTGGCTTCATGATTCTGCTTGCACGACCTCTTGCTCTTGGTCTAAATCTCTTAAGATATGGTCCTCTATCTACTCTGCAAGAAGTAACAACTACCTCATTTGGTTCATATCCACCATTTGCAACAGCACTTGCAATCACTTTTGAGATTACTTTTGCTGCTTTATTTGGTGTGAACTCCAAAGCTGCCAATGCCTCTTCGGCATTCATACCCTGTACCTCTCTCGCGACGAGTCTCGCTTTTGTCGGTGAGAGTCTGATAAATCTCAATACTGCCTTACTCATCACCTATCCTTATTTACCAATTTTCTTCTGCACAGAACCTTTGTGTCCCTTAAAGGTTCTTGTTGGAGCAAATTCGCCAAGTTTAAAGCCAACATGGTTTTCAGTAATATATACAGGAACAAATTGTCTTCCATTGTGTACGTTAATTGTAAGACCTATCATCTCTGGCACAATTGTGCTTCTTCTAGACCAAGTTTTGATAGGTTTTTTATCTCCGGTCTCTTTCGCTTTGAGCACTTTCTTCATAAGATGGTCATCTACGAATGGACCCTTTTTGATACTTCTAGCCATTTTTTACCCTCTTACTTTTTCTTTCTTCTAGAGATTATGAGTTTATCACTAGCTTTTTTACGACGTGTTTTGTACCCTTTCGTTGGCATACCCCAAGGTGTTACAGGGTGTCCGCTAGGACCGGTTTTACCTTCACCACCACCATGCGGGTGATCAACTGGGTTCATTGCTGAACCTCTTGTTTGAGGTCTTATACCTCTATGGCGATTGCGACCGGCTTTGCCAATAACAATATTGATATACTCTTCATTACCAACAACACCCACAGTTGCCATGCACTCACCAAGGACTTTTCTCATCTCACCGCTTGGCAGGCGCAAGATCACATACTTATCTTCTCTACCCATGATCTGTGCATATGCACCAGCGCTTCTTGCCATCTGGCCACCTTTGCCAGGCTTGAGTTCGATATTATGCACGAGTGTACCCACAGGGATGTTTTTGAGTTTCATAGCATTGCCTGGCAATACATCAAGACCACCTTCAGCAGCTTCAACTGTATCACCTACTTTCAAGCCGCTTGGCTGAATAATGTATCTTTTGTCACCGTCTCTGTAAACAACAAGTGCGATTCTACAGTTTCTGTATGGATCATACTCGATAGTTGCTACACGGCCAGGTACGCCAAATTTGTTACGTTTGAAATCGATAATACGATAGAGTTTTTTCGCTCCAGCCTCTTTATGGCGTGAAGTGATACGTCCTTGGTTGTTTCTCCCAGCACGTGCAGGAAGTTTGACAAGGAGTTTTCTCACACTAGGCTTTGCAGTGATGTCGCTACTGTCAACAACACTCATAAATCTACGACTAGGCGTATACGGTTTATATTTTTTTATTGCCATCTTCTATCCTTACACCGCTAGACTTTCGATTTTTGCCCCTTCAGGCAACTTCACGTAAAACTTTTTATAGTTATCACGCTTCCCTTCTATTCCTCTGAAACGTTTCGTTTTGCCCTTCATGCGAAGAGAGTTGATTTTGACTGGAGTAACTCCAAAATACTCTTTGAGAATTGATTTGAGTTGATTCTTTGTCACTTTGTCACTTGTTTGGATAACGATATATCCCTCTTCTTGAAGGCCCAAACTCTTTTCAGTATAAACGATTGATTTGATATCTGTAATATCTGCCATCTTAGCCCTCTTTTACTATTTTTTCCCAAACTGGTTTTTCAATGACAACAGCGTAGAATGCTGACGCTAGATATGCATTGAGTTCGTTTGGTTCGATTAAGTATGCATTTGGCAAGTTTCTAAATGCCAAGAAAGTCTTCTCATCAATTGCATCTTTCACAAAAAGAACATCTCTTGCACCTATCTTCTTGACGATAGCTGCTGCATCTTTTGTTTTGCCTGATTCAACTTTGATCTCATCAACGATAAAGAGCGCTCCATTTTCTGCTTTTTCATTCAAAGCAAATTCAAGAGCTTTTCTCTTTTGCTTTTTATTTACTTTTTGTGTGTAGTTCTTTTGGTTTGTAGGACCGAATGCTACACCACCACCAACAAACAAAGGACTTCTAATTGATCCAGCACGTGCACCACCACGTCCCTTTTGTTGCCAAGGCTTACGTCCACCACCGCTAACAGCACTTCTGTTTTTAGTATGTGCGTTGTTTGCACGCAAGTTCGCAAGATATGCTTTTACATAGAGATAGAGGTTATGCGGGTTAATCCCTTGGAAACTCTCAGGAACCGCTACCTCTTGCTCTTTTTCGAAATTGTTATTCAAAACTATTGCTTTACTCATTTGACAATCCTTACTTTACCAAGTGCTCCGTTTGGTCCAGGTACTGAACCCTTTACAACCAAAATTCCATTTTCTGGATCAAAGCTTACTACTTCGTTTTGTACGGTTACTTTTTTGTTTCCATACTGTCCAGGCATTTTTTGTCCAGGCATAATGCGTCCTGGCCATTCACACATACCTACCGAACCTGGTGCTCTGTGAAATCTTGAACCATGGCTATCAGGACCACCAGCAAAGTTCCATCTTTTTACAACACCACTAAATCCACGACCTTTTGAGTTGAAGCTAATTTTCACTCTTTTTGCTTCACCAAGTGGCGAGAGGTCAAGGTTACCTGGCTCACTGTTTGCTACTTTAAGGGTTACAAATCTATTAAATTCAGGTGTTAGGCCATATTTCTTTTGCTGGCCTTCGATCGCTTTATTTCTCTTCTTGCCTGATCCATAAGCCACGATAGCTTTATTGTCACCGACAATTTCACAAACTTTTGCTTCTTTCACTTTGAGTAGTGTTACTGGTACACTAGGGATACCGATTGTTCTACTCATTCCGATTTTTTCTACGATAAATTCCATCTACTTCCCCTTACTCGCCCATTGACCTAACTTCGACATCCACTTCTGGTGCCAAGTCAAGCTTCATTAGTGAATCAACTGTATCAGGTGTTGCTGATACGATATCGATTAGCCTAGAATGAATTCTGATTTCAAACTGTTCTCTAGAGTCTTTATTAACGTGTGGTGATCTAAGAACTGTATATTTTCTGATTTTTGTTGGTAATGGAATCGGACCTTTAATCTCCGCTCCCGTTCTCTTCACAGCCTCTACGATTGCAGAGACACTTCTATCTAACACCCTATGATCATAAGCACGAAGCTTGAGTCTGATCTTCTCCATTTGAACCTTTCACAAAGAACTTGTTGCAAGTGCAACATATTTGGGAGCGTTATTATAAACGAAGAGGAAGTCAATTTGCAAGTTTTTTGGTTATAATAAATGAAATTTATTTCCTTTTAGGAAGGAAAATGGAAGCTTTAGAGTTTTTCTATGACAAAAGTATAGCAAAATATGAGTTTTTGCCGCGAAAATGTGCAATCGAGCCTGCAGAAAAGATCCTCATCACTGGTCCAAAATATTGTGGGAAGTACTCACTTACACAAGAGTTCCTCCATACATACTACAGACCAAAAGAGGTACTGCTGATTGATTTTGATGATGCAAGAGCTGATATAACGGCAATTCAAAAAGATATCCAAACATTTATCTCTCAAAATAAAATCAAAATAGTAGTCTACTACAACCCACCCCTTTCTATCGATATCCCTGCAGTTGAGAGCTTTGTCGTCGTCTCGCACCAAAAGCGAGAACTTGTAGACGCAAAGCACTATAGACTGACCAATCTTGACTTTGAAGAGTATCTGCTTTTTGAAAAGAGGAGTGATATCAAAATAGCTTTCAACAACTTTCTCAAAAACGGCAACTATCCAGCTATACCATTTATAGAAGAGTTCAAAAAGGATAAAGTCTACCAAGAGATGCTCATGCTCACATTCAAGGAGGATTTTGCCATCTTCAAAGAGATTGCGTTTTATCAAGGCTACAATATCTCAGCATATTTTCTCTTTACGCGCCTCAAAGAGCGCTTTAAAATCTCTAAAGATAGGTTCTATGCTCTTTTTGAACAGTGGCAAAGGGATAGGTATATCTATCTTGTGCCAAAATTTGGAGCAAAACGCGCTGCATCCAAGCTCTTTTTTCACGATTTTACAATCAAATCGAGACTTTTTACCCAAAAAGAGTTTCCTAAAAGCTTTGAGAATATGGTCTATCTAGAAATTGCAGATCAAGAGATCTGCTATCTCGAACCACTTGGCTTTTACAATCCCAAACAAGAGCTCCTCATTCTTGCTATTCCATTTGGCAACGAAACCCGCATCCAGCAGCGCATCGAGCAAGTTCTTGCTAAAAATAGTATTCCATTAAAAAAAATAGAAGTTGTTACAATTGCTACAGATTTTCTCTATGAGATTAAAGATATTCCCATAGAGATAACCCCTTTTTACTCCTGGGCTATTGCCAAGGAGAGCAGTGAAACACTCTACTAGCTACTTTACCCTCTCAAAGATATAGAGTGTATCAAAGTCACTAGCAATGAGCCGATCACCAAAGAGCGCATATGTTATGAGTGTTTGATCACTTGGGAATGCGATACGTTGCACTGTACGAAGAGTTTGAGGATCTATGATTTTGAGATCTGTCTTTTTGCGGCGAAGATATCCAGCATAAGTGGCAAATTTGTTTGTGATATGCTCTGTTACTATCCATCGTCCATCATGAGTTAATACAAAGAGCTTCCCTCCATCACGAATAATATTTTTCGTCTGTCCAACTAATTTGCCTGATTGCAGAACAAAAATATAGAATTTACCAAAATGGTTAGTAAAAATTACTCTTTTATCATCTGGCATAAATGCTGCATCTACAAATCCGGCTTTGAGAGGGTCGTGAAATTTTTGCATTACTTTTACTTGCTGATAATCAATAATCTCCCCATTATTTTTTGCTAACCACGGATGTACATGGGCAAATTTTACATAGAGTGAGCTATAAGCCTCATTATTTAACTCCCCATATTTTTTAAGATCTTTGAGATTATAAAAGACCACTTGATCTCCATTGCGCAGCAACAAAAGGTCTCTTTTTGGACTAAGGCAAAAGCATGGTTTAATCTTTTTTACACTTCCATACCACATTGAGCCAGAACCGCAATAAAATGGAATATATTGTGGTAGCAGCCGTTTTGTGACAATATCGATAAAGCGTAAAGCCTTTTCATTCCATTTTGCAGGATTGTGCACGATAAAAAGAACTCTTCCAAAAGCATCAAAGGCAAGCTGATCGACCGCATTGGCAAAGATCCACTGATGTATAATCTTATAAGAATGTGCATCAATGAGTGTAATACGAGCTACTGCGTGATATCTGCCTTTGCTATCTTCGTAACTGAGATCACTCATTACTCCAAGATACTTGCCATCTGGGGAAAAATCAAGAGCAATGACTGGCTCATCTATACCAATCTTAATCTTTTTAAGTTTTCCATCAAATATAATTACGCCGCACTCTCCTAAATTACCATAGGGCTCACTTGCTGTTTTTGTATGCATTGCAAAAAAGAGAGCACCTTTGAGCAAAAAAGGTACTGCCTCTTTTACAAGACTTGGCGGAAAGAGATGTTGCAACCATGTTGGAGCATTTTTTTGGAGCTGTTTAGCACTCTCTTTAGCTATTTTTTTGTTCTCCTCTTCCCACCTTTGCATACTCCCATACTCTTTTTCTATATTTGCCTGTATGATTTGGCGTATACGCTCTCTTTGCTTTTCTACTTCATCACGCGTCGGTTTAATCTTGCTTATATAACCAAATGCAGCTTTACCATTATGTATAGCTAAAGGAGTAAAGTAGTAAGCATTAGGCACTTGTACTGAACTTACCAGATAAAAGACCTGATCTTTTGCAAAGAGCGGGCAAAATAAAATCATCAGTAGTAACAATCTCATCACAATCCTTTTACATACCAAAATGTATGCTAAACTCTTGAGCCATGCGGTGTTTTTTCTCATCAATCAAAGGCTTTTTACCATGAAACCCAAAATCCAAAAGCTTGAGACTAGCTTCTACACTTCCATCGCCAGATGCAACGATACCAAACGGAACTTTATCGCTTACTACCAATCTTCCACCACTGTTTTGAGAAACAATTAAAAAGCTTGGGATATTTCGGTTTTGAACTGTAAATTGAATCTTTTTAATAGTTATACGATTATCACATCTTGGTGGATTATTGAGTATTGCTGGTGTTAAAATGGTGCTTAGATTCTCTCTCCCACCCATCGCAAATGTATAGTAAAGCTCTATCATATTTTTATTGAGTTTTATAACATGTCCTCCTCTATCTAAAACATACAATATTGTTGGATCAAGAGTAAGGAGAGTAACTCCTGGAGCTAATTTTTTAGGTATGATGCTATACCAAGTCTGCAATGCCAACGATGGCTTTGGCTGTAGCTCCACTCCATAGAGTTTCTTCCCATCAACTTCTCTTTTGCCTGCATATATAGCTAATCCATACGTAAATTTTGCCCATGCACCAACTTGGAGGTTTTGGTAGCTATATTGCACAATACTATTTTGGATAGAGACTAATTTTTTTATTATATCCCCACACTCATCTGCAAAGAGTGATGTGACTACAAGTATGCAACTAAGAAAGAACTTTTTCATATTTTCTCCTTCATCGCAGAATCTCTACAGCAGGACACTTCCCAAAAACTACATGAGCAGATCTTACATCTATCCACTCTCCCTTGCTTATGTCACCATAAGGATTTTTACACCCTCTAGGCAGATAAAGAATATTTGCACCTGGAATCGATAAAGAGATTAACTGCTTTATGTCGTTTTGATCTATACCTGAGATTATCTTATAGTGCTGCATCTTTTGTAATAGATTTGCTACTGTTTTTTTAAAATCGTATTGCGCCACTTTATGATTTTCATAATAGGTAGAACCATCATAATTTTCATCTGCATTTTGAGGAAATCGTGCACCATAGAGAACTTTTTTTAAGAGATTATTAATCTTTGCAAGACTTTTCCTGGCTTTTTCTTTAGATGCAAACCCGCCTGGACCTATGACTGTTTTTAGTTGCATATAACCTGGTGTATTCCAATGCAACTCCCATCGCAAAAAACTAAGATCACACTCTTGTCCCTCTTGGCAGATAATCTTTGCTACAAAGTTGCGATCGAGTTTTTGATAGAGCTTCTCATCTTTGCTATTCCGTTTTTTATTCATACACTCATAAAACGCTTCCCAAGATCGAATACACTCTTTCTTTTCAAACCATGCAGATAGATCAAGAGTTGTTACTATCTCAGTAATGTATCTCTGCGGTCTTTTTTTGATATGTATACAAGTAACAGAACCATTCCGCACAATTGTTACTGTTCCCCCTTTTAAATCCTTTTCAAGTTCCTTTTTGTATTGATTTATTCCTGGTGCTATTTGTATGCTTGCTTTATTGAAACAAATAACCACTCTATCTGGAGGAAAAATGCAAGCAAAAAGAGTAGATATAATAAGGAAAAGAAAAATAGATAAACGCAACATTATGACTTCTTTTTGAATATATATACTTAATAATAGAACTTTATTTATTAATTTTATCTTAATCTATAAGGGTATGTATGACTATCTGCGGTATTGATGAAGCGGGGCGGGGGCCGTTGGCAGGACCTTTGGTGATGGCTGGCGTGGTTTTTATCAAAAGAGTTTATAAACTTGATGATTCAAAAAAACTCTCAGCACAAATGAGAGAGAAGCTCTATGAAAAAATCATCAATGCCACACAATACAAAATTGTAATCATTAATAATGAAATAATTGATCAAAAAGGAATTTCAGCTTGTATCACCCAAGGACTCAAAGAGATTCTCAATGCACTTAAAGCACAAAAATATATTTTTGATGGCAACTCCAAATTCGGCGTTGAAAAGGTTGAGCCAGTTATCAAAGCAGATCAAACAGTAAAAGAAGTAATGGCAGCTTCAATCTTAGCAAAAGTCACGCGAGATCGTATCATGTGCGAAATGGATAGGCTCTATCCAGAGTATGGCTTTTGTAAACACAAAGGGTATGGTACAAAAGAGCATATAGAAGCTATGAAAAAGTATGGCCTCTCTCCTATTCATCGTAAAAGCTTTCGTCCCAAAGCCTTGCAACCAACACTTTTTTAATTTATGCAATTTGTTGCACTAAATCTACTATAATTGTATTAAAATGCCTCGAGGAGAGCCAATGCACACTATTAAATGTCCAAACTGCGGCTACGAAATAGATATCAACCAAACACTCTATGAAGAGATAGAAAAAGCTGCCAAGGCAAAACTACAAAAAGAGATAGAAGAACACAGACAAGCCTATAGAGCCGAGCTGGCCAAACTCAAAGCCCAGCAAGAAGAGATCAAAGCCAAAGAGGCTGCAATAGAAGCAAAAGTAGCACAAAAAGCGCAAGAGGCTTTGGCAAAAGAACGTATAAAACTTGAGCAAGAGCTCAAAGAAAAAATTGCAAACGAGCAAGCAAGTATCATAGAAAATCTCAAAAAAGAGCTCCAAGAAAAGAGCAACCAGGTCAAAGAGCTCAATGAAGCAAAAATAGAGATAGAAAAGCTCAAGCGCCAAAAAGAGGAAGCCATACAGCAAGCACGACTTCAGGCACAAAAAGAGCTCAATGAAGAGCTTGCCAAAGAGAAAGAGCGTCTTGCAAAGCAGATAGCACAAGAGAGTGAGCTCAAACTCAAAGAGAAAGAGAAGCAGCTTAAAGATCTCAAAGCCAAGCTTGCTGAGGCGCAGAGAAAAGCAGAACTCACCTCCCAACAGCATCAAGGTGAGGTGCAAGAGCTAGCAATAGAAGAGTACCTCCAAAACCAGTTCCCATTCGATACCATTGAAGAGATCAAAAAAGGGCAGCGTGGGGCAGATTGCCTGCAAATTGTCAATACACGAGAGTTAGCAAACTGTGGCAAAATCTACTATGAGAGCAAACGTACCAAGGAGTTTCAAAAGGGCTGGATCGAAAAACTCAAAACCGATATGCGCCAAATTGGTGCCGATATTGGAGTAATCGTCACTGAAGCAATGCCAAAAGATATGGAGCGTATGGGGCTTATCGATGGGATTTGGATATGTAGCTTTGAGGAGTTTAAGGCTTTGAGCTTCATTTTGCGCCAGCATATCATCCAGCTAGCTCTTACAACACGTTCCATGCAAAATCGCAGTGACAAGATGAGTTTGCTCTATCGCTACCTCACATCAAATGAGTTTAAGATGCAAATCGAAGCGATTGTAGAGGGTTTTACACAGATGCAAGAGGATCTTGATAAGGAAAAAAGAGCGATGCAGCGACTTTGGAAGCAGCGCGAGAAACAGCTGCAAAAGGTGCTCGATAGTACTATCTCTCTCTACGGCTCCATTAAAGGCATTGCTGGCAATGCCATAGGACATATCGAGCTGCTTAGCCTCCCATACGAGGAGGATGATCAAGCATAGAGACTAAGTGTGCCTTTCTCATTTTTTGGAGGCTGGAGACTCTTTTTACAAGCTCTTCCATCATCTGCTTTGTCTGCTCCATACTCTTTTTAAGAAGACTCACCGCAATCTGCTCTTTTGTCTGGTGCGTAGCTTTTACAGTAGCATATTGTGCCACATCTGCTATTTTCATTTTAGCTCCTTTGCACCTATTATTGGCTCTTTTTGTTTTTGCGATAGTAGTAATAAAATACTCCTACCACCAAAAGCATAACAATTGCAATAATAAGATGCGTTGCAGATCTAATACGCTCTTCATTCTCACCAATAAAATAGCCAAGAACGAGCAAAATGCCACACCACAATCCAGCACCTAAAAATGTATAAAAAGCAAAAGCGGTAAGTTTCATACGACCAATACCAGCAGGCAGTGAGATATATTGGCGAATTCCAGGAATGAGTCTACCCCAAAAAGTGCTTGGATGCCCATATTTTGCAAAAAAATCTTCCACTTTTTTCAAAGACTTCTCTTTCAAAAAGAGATATTTTCCATACTTTTCTAAAAAGGGGCGTCCAAGCTTATGACCAAGGTAGTAGTTAAAAAGTGCTCCTGCTAAACTTCCAGCAACGCCTGAAAGCCATGCGACCAAAAGACTCATCTCCCCCTTACTCGCAAGATAACCAGCCGGTACCATCGCAACTTCACTAGGAAAAGGAAAAAAGGAACTCTCCAAAAACATCATCACAAAGATGCCAATGTAGCCAAGATCTCCTACAAGATTGACTATCCAAGTAACAATATCATGCATTGTAGATTTTTTGAAGATTTTCAAGTTTGCTTGTAGCACCCAACAAAAGCATATCTGCAAGCACCAAAGCCATCATCGCTTCAGCTACCACACTTCCACGAGCAGCCACAAAAGGATCGTGGCGTCCTTTGAGCTCTACTTCTACCTCATTACCTGCTGTATCAATGGAGCGCTGCTTTTGGAAAATTGAAGGGGTTGGTTTGAAGTAGATGCGCGCTACTATCTCTTCTCCGTTGCTAATTCCGCCTAAAATACCGCCAGAATTGTTACTCGCAAAACCCTCAGCGATAATCTCATCATTGTTTTGACTGCCCATAAGGCGGCTAGCTTCACACCCATTACCAATCTCAACGGCTTTTGCTGCGTTGATACTCATGAGAGCTTCAGCAAGTACTGCATCGAGTTTGTAATAGATAGGCTCACCTAGTCCTGTAGGTACTCCACGAGCTGTGACTAAGACAACTCCACCTACACTATCGTGAGCCTCTTTTGCTTTCAATATCGCCTCTTTTTGCTGCTCTTCTACTGCTGGATCAAGGGCAAATATCTCGCTCCCTCTTGCATACGCAAAATCAAACTGCTTGGCTTTAATGCCTGCTACCTCAACTACGCCAGCCTCTACTTCGATACCAAATTCTCTTAATAGCAGCTTCGCTACTGCTCCTGCAGCCACACGCGCAGCAGTCTCTCTTGCGCTACTGCGTCCACCACCTCTATAGTCTCTGATCCCATATTTATGAAAGTATGTAAAATCTGCATGCCCTGGGCGAAAAATATCTCTTATATTGGAGTAGTCGCGGCTTTTTTGATCTTTATTAAATATCACCATACTTATTGGAGTCCCTGTAGCTTTACCTTCAAAGACGCCGCTAAGGATCTCTACTTTGTCACTCTCTTTTCTTGCAGTTGCAAATTTACTTTTGCCAGGACGCCTGCGATCTAGCTCACTTTGGATAAACTCTTCATCGATTTTAAGTCCTGCAGGAACACCATCTACCACACACCCTATCGCTTTGCCGTGAGACTCACCAAAAGTAGTAAAGCGAAATTTTATTCCAAAACTATTCATCTTCAGCCTTTAGTTTTTGCAAAGCGATCTTTGCAGCTTCTTGCTGGGCAGATTTTTTACTGCGTCCTTTTGCAGTAGCTATCTCCTCATCATGAAGCATCACAGCTACCTCAAACTCTTTTTTGTGATCTGGACCTGTGGCTCCAAGCAGTTTATATTGTGGTGTAACACCAAAGCGCGCTTGGGTAAACTCTTGCAAAGCAGTTTTGAAATCTTTAAAGAGAGTGCCAAGATCTATCTTTGGATACTCTTTTTCTAAAAGATCCAGCACTATCTCTCTGACCTTTTCAAGCCCAACTTCAAGATATATCGCTCCCATTACCGCCTCAAAAGCATTAGAAAGGAGGCTTGGCTTGCTGCGGCCGTGATTGTTCTCCTCAGCTTGGGATATGAAGATATAATCACCAATATTGAGCCTGTTTGCTAGCTTTGCAAACCCCTCTTCGTTTACGAGAGATGCACGGAGCTTTGAAAGTTCCCCCTCATTTGCTTTTGGAAGTTTTTTATAAAGATACTCCCCCACAATGAGATCAAGTACGGCATCGCCTAAAAATTCCAATCTCTCATTATTGACAGGACTTTTGTAACTTTTGTGGGTAAGTGCCTCTTTGAGTAGTTCTTTGTTTTTGAAGGTATATCTAAGGCTTTTCTCAAACTCTTGCAGTTTTTGCATTCATCGCTCCCAGATCTGCAAAACACTCCTCAGCTGCTTCGAAGCAGATGGGGAGTATTATGCTTTTTGATTTTGTGCCATTTGTCTTGCTATTTTATCACATCTTTCATTCTCTTCATGCCCTGCATGACCTTTGACCCAGAAGGCTCTAATTTTATGCGGTTTTGCAACCTCTAGAAATTCTTTCCACAGATCAGGATTTTTGACATTTTTGAAATCTTTCTTGATCCAGCCCGCTAGCCACTGATTGATTGCTTGCACTACATAGTTTGAATCACTGTAGATATCTACTACGCAAGGCTCTTTGAGAGCTTTGAGCCCTTCTATGACGGCTCTAAGTTCCATGCGGTTATTGGTAGTGTGGGGCTCACCTCCACTTATAACCTTTTCGGTATCTTTATAGCGCAAAATTGCGCAGTATCCGCCAGGGCCAGGATTGCCCAGGCTCGATCCGTCACTAAAAAGCAAAACTCTCTTCATCACTACCTCTTTTTGATATTACTAACTCAACCTTTGGAGCATAGACCGATCCGCATTTGGGACAGCGCGTAAAAGAAAAGGGAAAGATATTTTTGCAACTTTGACACATATATTCAAAATCAAGCTGCGCTTTTGGATAGTGCAGGAGAATATCTAACTCAAAAATATCACTATTCTTTGCTTTGTTAATATACCCTTTGGCGCTATAGAGCTGCTCAAGGAGGGGGTAATCGGTTTTGCTATGCTCTTTGGGCAAAAACCATAAAATATCTATCACCTCAAGATAATCATCTTGGCGCAAGTTTTTCCAAGCATCCTTGGGAGCATAGCGAAAGAACCACTCGAAAATGACTCTAACAAGTCTAGGCTCCTTGTGATAAAGATGCATGAGAGCCGGTATGTCACTATTTTGTGTTGCAATCACAGCTTGGAGGTAGAGAGCATGGGGACTCTTGATTCCAATGAGGTCTAAAATGTTGGAGACTTCCAAAGCATCGTTATATAGGCCCAGCTTCTCATACAAAATCATAAGCTTTTCAAGAACCTCTTTGTTTTTGGGTGAATAGCGCAAAATCTCTTCATATATCTCTTTGCTCCGCTGCAAAAATCCAGCCTCTTTATACAGATCAGCAAGTTCTTGGAGGATGAAGAGCCTCTCTTGCATATTGCTTTGCTCTTTGAGTTTGGAATAGATAGCAATTGCTCCTTCAAAATCACCCTCTTTTTTCAACGAGTTTGCCAAAAGCATAAGAAGTTTTCTTTGGTCATACTCATCAAAGAGCTCATTAATTGCTCCTTTGTGGGTATAGCGATTGAAAAACTCTTCTAGTGAAGATGACTGCTTTTTGAATTTCAAAATCGACCAAGAGTAGCTAAAAAAGGAGATGATAAAGATGAGACCAAAAAATACTAAAAGGCCAAAAAGAGGATCTCTGTATGCTAGCAAAAAGTCCAACGAAGCTCCTTTTGCGAAATTATACTATAATAGCGCAATGATAGATAAAGCCTCAATCGAACAACTTAAAAACATCGTTGATATTGTCGATGTAATAGGCAATTATATAGAACTCAAAAAGGCTGGCACCAACTACAAGGCTTTGTGCCCCTTTCACAATGAAGATACACCTAGTTTCGTAGTTTCCCCTGCTAAGCAGATATACCACTGCTTTGGATGTGGTGCCGGGGGCGATGCAATAAAGTTTGTGATGGATTATGAGAAGCTCTCCTACCCTGAAGCCATTGAAAAACTTGCCTCTATGTACAACTTCTCTTTGGTACATACCCAGGGCCAAAGCTCTCTTGCACCGCTTTTTAAAGCTTTGGAAGAGATAAATAAGTTTTACAAATCAAATCTTTTGCACAATCAACAAGCTCTTGGCTACCTCAAGGAGAGAGGGGTCAGCAGTGTGAGTATCGAAAAATTCTCCCTCGGCTACGCGCCAGATTCAGCCAGTCAGCTAGCATATCTCAAATCTCACCTCATCCCTTTTCAAGATGCCTTGCAGGCTGGTATATTGGCACAAGAAGGGGAGAGAGTCTATGCCCGTATGATAGAGCGCATCACTTTTCCTATATTTTCGCCAAAAGGTGCTCTTGTTGGTTTTGGTGGACGCACCATCACCAACCATCCTGCTAAATACCTCAACTCACCTGAGACCAAACTCTTCCACAAATCAAAAATCCTCTACGGCTACCATATAGCAAAAGAGCAGATATTTAAAAAGAAGCTGATAATCGTATGTGAAGGGTATATGGATGTGGTAATGCTCCATCAAGGAGGCTTTGATACAGCTGTAGCAACGCTTGGCACTGCTCTTACTGCCGGGCACCTTCCGCTTCTTACGCGGGGTGAGCCTAGAGTAATTCTCGCGTATGACGGGGACAAAGCTGGGATCAACGCTGCTCTCAAAGCCTCTAAGCTACTTAGCTCCCACGATATTGACGGGGGAGTTGTGATCTTTCCGCAAGGACTCGATCCTGCTGACATGGTGGTACAAGGAAAACAGAGCGAACTGCATGAGCTTTTTTCTCATCCACAACCATTTATACAATTTGTCTTGGAAACTATTACAAAAACATACGATTTGCAAAATCCAAAAGAGAAGCAAAAGGCACTCTTTGAAGGTATAGAGTATCTCAAAACTCTCCCTCCATTGGTCGCTGAAGAGTATCGTGACTATCTCGCTGCACTTTTAAATATTTTGCCCTCAAAAGTACAGCTACAGCCTAAAAAGCAGCAAACTACCCAACCAGCTTCTCTCGAGACTCGTGATGCCAAGGAGCTTAGCATTATCAAAACGATGCTTGTACACCCGTATCTCATCGATACAGTACTTGATATTATAGATATCAAACATATCATCTACCATAAAGAGGAGTTTCGCCTAGCTTTAGAGCAAAACCTTGAACATCCAAAAATTCGTGAAATCTTGCTTGATGATGGAATTATTACATTTGATGAGGAAAATCTCCATAAAGAACTATTAGTTTTTTTGATAAAATACTATGAAAATAAGATCAAGCAGTTAACCCATTCAAACATACCATTTGAGCAAAAAAGCTATCTGATTCGCAAATACAAAGAGAATATTATAAAACTTAAAAGAGGAGAGATGATCATTGAGTAAAATTCGTGCATTAGCCCTCTTTAGTGGAGGGCTGGATAGTCTTTTGGCTATGAAACTACTTATAGAGCAAGGTATAGAGGTAATAGGTCTGCATTTTGATACAGGTTTTGGAGGGAAAGCTGAAGAGGAGAAGCAAAAGTATCTTCAAGATATTGCTAAAAAAATAGGAGCAAAACTAGAGATAGTCAATATACGCGACCAATTCATCCAAGAGATTTTGTTTGATCCAAAGTATGGCTATGGCAAAAACTTTAATCCATGTATCGACTGCCATGCCAATATGATTCGTATAGCAAAAGCGCTGCTGCCTAAATATGATGCACATTTTATCATAAGTGGTGAAGTGGTTGGACAGCGACCAATGAGTCAGCGCTTTGATGCACTCAAAAAGGTAGAGAATCTCTCTAGTGCAGATGGTTTTATCCTTAGACCCCTCAGTGCAAAACTCCTCCCTCCAACAATTCCAGAGCAAAAAGGGTGGGTAAATAGAAAGAAACTCCTAGGTATTAGTGGGCGCAGTCGCGAAGTGCAGATGGAGCTAGCCAAAAAGTGGGGAATAGAAAATTATGAGAGTCCAAGTGGAGGATGCTTGCTTACTGATGAACACTTTAGCAAAAAGATAAAAGATCATATCACTTATGATACTTTTGATGTAGAGGATATCGATGTGCTCAAGTGGGGACGCCACTTTCGCTTGCCAGATGGTGCTAAGCTTGTAGTGAGTCGCAATCAAGAGGAGAATGAAAAAATCAAAAACATACATCAAACCAAATATATACTCTTTACTCTTCCTCTTCCAGGGCCAGTAAGCCTCCTACACAAAAATGCATCAAAAAAAGACAAAGAGTTGGCTGTTAAGATTGCACTGACATACTCTAAAGCAAGGCCTGAAGAGAGCTATGAAGTAGTGATAGGAGATAAGAGAGTCACAGCTTCTCCATTCCCAAGCAAAGCTGAAGCACAAAGGTATCTTATCAAATGAGAAATCAACCCAAATATCATCTTTTTAAAAATGCTCGCTACGCCTTAAGCGGCCTCATTGCAGCACTTAAGCAAGAGATGAGTTTTCGTATAGAAGTGTTTCTATTTATTATTTTAAGTATTGCTTTTTGGATGCTCCCTCTACCACTATCTCAAAGAGCTATTTTACAATTTTCACTCTTTTTGCCTCTTATAGTAGAGCTACTCAATAGCGCAATTGAACGTGTGGTAGATCTTGCAATGCCTGATATCCATCCTCTTGCTAAAGAGGCTAAAGATATGGGAGCTGCGGCAGTCATGCTCTCACTATTTGCTACACTCTGTCTCTGGCTCTATGTCGCGCTCAAACAAATATGAATACTTGTTCATTTGCTTACAGTTTGTCCCTTTTGCTATAATAGCACATCCAAGGGGCATTAGCTCAGCTGGGAGAGCGCCACGCTGGCAGCGTGGAGGTCACCGGTTCGATCCCGGTATGCTCCACCAATAGCTTCTCCATATTCATCACCCTTTTTTATAAAATCCCCATGAGATAGCGCTTCTTATGATATTTTATTTCTCGATTTATTTACTAAACCATCTGTTAATCTTTGTGCAATTTGTGTATGGGAATGAGTATAATCTATTTGAGCCTCTTTCATGAGGCTAACCATACTCAATCAGGTGATATGGGAAGAAGATGTCAGAAAACACTCTCAATGTGGCGCACAAAAGGCTTGGCATCACCAATTACAACGCTCATGGATGGCGCTCAAGCTTCAGTACCATTTGCTATGAGCATCAAAAAGAGCATGGCATGAGTGCAGAAGTCATTGAAGCGCAACTGCACCATCAAATAGGAAGCAGTGTCACAAGAGCTTATATGCGCAGTGATTTTTTGGAGAGAGAATGCATCTGCTGCAATGGTGGGAGGAGTTTTTAAATGAATTATAATTAAGATGGATTTAAAGTTTGATAGATTAATATCTTATATAATTTAATTTTAAGGAATAAATATGAGACTAATTGCAATTATAGGACTACTCTACTCTTTATTGTTCTCGGATACTATTAATCCTACAAAGGCAATTGATATTTACTCAAAAAGTGTGCATGCTCATTCATATATTCGTAATAATATCGATATTTCTCCCTATGAGGCATCAAAATATATTGGAGGGTATGCTATTGTATATTATCAGTATGGAAATAAAAACTATACAGACACACTATATTTTATTCGTTATGATAATCAGAGTAAAAAAATTTTAGGAATGCGAAAAACAACCGAAGGAATTTTAAACCCAATGGCATGTGCAAAATATATGACTAATGAATATCAATTGTTTTGCGCTGCTCAATTTTCACAATATTCTGAAAATGCTGATTGGTATTATTTAAATTTCAATGGTACTAATATATCTGGTGATTATTATTTTGGAACGCCTGATGAGGCAGCTTATGTTATGGTTAATGCAAAATATTCTCTTAAGCCACTTTATGGAACATTTTACCCTAAGAATAATTATAATTTTTCAAGCAGCAACTCTTCGTCATCTAATTATGCAAGTAATACAGATAGCAGTAGTAGTGTTTGTATACCAGGGCTTCCATGTGATGAATCAAGTACAAGCTCTTCATCTAGCATATCTCAAAATTGTGAATCACAAATCAAATACGGCTCGGAAGAGGATTATGAAAATGGAACAGCAAATCTCCCTGGAACACCAAAAATAGTATATACAAAAGAAGTAGTAGACCAGATAATAGAAAACAAACTCTCAAAATGTCGTCAAGATCCAAAATCATGCGGTATCAATGCTATTCCAATTATTACTACAAAAAGCGATCCAAATAAAGTTATAAATCAAATCAAAAATAAAGAGTTCTCCATCAATGGACATTACATCCATTATGGTGAAGGGGGCTATGAATGGATATATATTCCATCAAGCTTGAAATCAATATATAAACTTGAAAAAGGTGTAGATGAAAATTATAATTTACGATGGCTCCTCATCGATAGTGTAAAAGCCATAAAAAATGGGGACAAAATAACTTTCACAACTCCTTGATCTGCAGGAGATCGGAGCTATTTTTTCCGATCTCCCAGTGATATGCTCTTTTGCAGTGATTTTGGCCAAAAATCAAATCTATCAGCCTCATAAAATGACAAGCTACTTGATTTCTCTTTTTTGTACAAAGGTAGTATGTATAGCTAGAGATCGTGAAATTCTCCTGGCCGTAAAGGATTGATCCTCCTGCCTGGTCAAAACCTACTGCAGCTGTGAAGATATAGCGCAAGACTCCATCTTTTTACAGTAGTTTTCTCGCTAGATTTGCTAAAAATACAATAGGTGTGAGAGCAAAAAGAAGGATATAGGCAATAGTGAAGAGAAGGAAATATATCATCTAAATGCTCTCAAGTATTTGTATCAGTTCCTCGATAGTAGTAGCATTTTGTGCTTGAACTATTTTGTCATTATATGTGCCTATATTTCCCAATACACTATCAAAAAATTGATCGAGAAGCTCACTGTCACTATACCTAGCTTGTACCAATTGCTTCATCTTATCCCAAGCTGACGCTTCTAATTGTGTTAAATTCGATGTATCAGGATTGAGCGTGTCAATCAATTTCACCAAAAGAGATATACCCTTGCTTTTTGCAGCTAAAAGTTTTATGAAATTTCTACCAATTATTTATTATTTTATAGTTTTTTTCTTTTTCATTGATGAGGCTTTTAAAAACTAAATAAAAAACCTATGCTTAAATTCAAAAATTATTTGTAACTAATTCTATCCCCCTTCATATTCCCTATTTATTGCAAAACACCTATCTCATAGTTTATATAAATTTTTATTCAATTTTTGCCAAATTGATAATCAAATTGTGTGCAAACCAGCTATCAAGCCCATAGAAAGTCAATGGTTTAGCTCTCCCACTTTTTTGGATAGTTAGCCCATTTTCAAATGGCTCAGATGTGATTATTCTTTTGATTGGAATTTTAATCTTTTGATTTTCCCCTACAAAAAAGATATTTTTAGAACTTATTATCAAAGTCCCTGCATCAACGACCTCTTGAGAAGATACCTTTACGCGCTCACCTTTAAAAGCACTTTTTCTATAATATAATCCTTTTGCTATTCTGATACTAAACCCATCTGACCCACCGACATATTTGGTTTTGGTTACTTCTTTTATCAATGCCACTCCATTTTCTGCATAAAGGATTGTTTCATTATTTTCAAGTAATACAGGAATATTACCTCTAACTTCAACATCAGGTATTTCATTTTTTACAATTATACTGTATAAGATTTTGGCCTTTTGAAGATCTTCAATATTTTCTAAATCAATATTATAGTTTTGTGAAAGAGTCATAATAGTACATTCTTCCTTTTCATCTAGCAAACCATCATTGAGTGCTTCTTGAATATAATCATTGAGAACTTTTTCTATAACCCCATCTGGCTGCTTTGCCCCATCAAGACATTTATCTATTTTTGCAATAAATTCATTTTCATTATCTTCTTTACACTCTTTAGAAAATTGGCTTACAACATCTTTTGCACACTGATACTTTTCAATATCTCCTTCGTCTATCTTTATTGCTTTGTGTTTTTTAGCGGTTTTCTTGCTCTCATAAGATTGTTTGCTCCCATAAATGCGTAAATATGCCAGTTTATAAGAAACATAGACTAAAATTAATTCAATACCAAAAAACACAAACTGCATAAAGCCATTATTTGTGAATTTTTCTGACAATGATGAATATGCAAGCATAAGCAGAAAAGTCATTATTAAAAATAATATTATAAAATATACTATAAAAGAGAGCAATTTTTTTAGAGCTTCCATGTTATCTCCCATTAAATATTAATAAATTTATATAATTGTATCATTTTAATTCTCTAGTCTTCCCAATACATTTTCATTATTCTTTTAGCTTGAAATAGTAGGGAATCTTTTTAGTTGAATTTGGCAGTTTTTACCATTCATAGAAGCCATTGGCTGGAACAATGCAGCGCTGGCGCATGAAGGGTTTGCGAAATGCTGACTTGGTATCGATATTTTCTGTTCTTGCATTGATTATGCGATTGCCAATAGTATATCATTCGCCCAAAAAGGAATGAGCCCCCAAAGGCTATAGCGAATGGCAGCTTACGCTGCCTCAACGAATTTTTGCAAATCTTCAGGAAGCTCTGCAGCGACGTCTTTGATTTCACCTTCACTTATATGTTGCTTTAAAAAGGCGAAAAATGCTCTTACAATCTCTTTGGCTCTCTTTGGATTATCTCCAAAATCCTTTTGTGCACCCGGGTCTTCTCGCATAACTGCATCTATAAAACTATCAACTTTTCTTATAGATTTGTCCGGAAACTCACTAAGTCTCCAACCTTCTACTCCAACAGCTTTGATACACAATGGCAATTGTGCCAGCAAATCAAGAAATTCCTGCGGAGCAATTCTCCTTCGTAATACTCTCAAAATAGCACGCACAACTCTATCTGCTTGTTGTATATTTTCCAACTGTGCATATTGCGCAAACTCTTTAAGAAACTCCCTTGTTTTTTGCATATCTTTTTCAAAATGCATAGGAGCCTCCTTTTATAGATTTATGCTATATTCATCGCACTCTTTGGTCGCTCTTCAAATAGCCTCACATTTTGTGCAATCTCTGGAAGTGTCACAACTTTCTCTTTTTTCACCCAGCGCTCTGGCAGATGAATCTCTTTGCCACGCACTTTGATGGTAGTCTCTTTGATCCTTGTCTCATAACTTATCTTCACACCCCACACTTTATTGCCAAATCTGTTTTTGAACCAATCAGGACCTTCAAGTTTGAGGTTACGATATTCAGCTGGCAGATAGACTCTTTTGGCATACTCTCTTTTCCTTCTTGGATGGTAATATACAAGCCAAAGAATCTTACCGCCACCTTTGTATCGGCTCTGGGTAGGTATATAAGTTTGTGCTTTTTCTTCCTCTTCAAGGAGACTATCAAGATACTCTTTGGCACTCATTTGACCAAAATCTTCATCTGTTATAGACTCAAAATAACTTGACCAACCATTTACTTCACAAATAATATTAGCAAGCTCTACTGAACGATTTTTCTCCTGCGTAATAAAGGCATCAATCGCACCCAAAACTCCCTCATCAAAATGGCTTTTAAACTCTTCAAGATAAGGTAATACAGAGAGAATATCGACAGCTCGTTTGAGTTTCTTGAGACACTCCTCATCCTCACACAAAACCATGGCTTTTCTAATATCACAGAATTCCCGTCTAAGCTGTTCTAATATTTTGGTATCCATTTCAAGACTCATAGTCGCATGTGTAATCTCTTCGACAATCTCTTCCGGCAGAAGTTTTAGTTGCTCTTCAATATCAATATCACTACGCCATGGTGAATACTCTTTGTCCCATCCTTTAAATTTTGCGATAATATTTGCCTCTTTGACGGTTACTCTATTCTCTTCTATAGCCACACTTCTTAACTCTTCAATTTTGTCACCAAATTTTTTTTGCCAAAATGGCGAATAGGTAAGTGTACAAAGATAATCGCTTCTCTTTTTAAGTTCACTCAGCTGCCCCTCCTCTTGCACTTCCATCATCTGATCTCTTATGAGGCAGTTTATACGGCGGATGTCCTCTGGCCCTTCTACTCTTCCATAGACTGCCATTTTGACTCCTTTTTTTCTTTATTGTACACTTCCATATGGACTATTATCTGCTACTTTTGTCCCTTTTTGGGTTTATTCTTTTTGCATATGTTCTCTATCAGCTCTATCTCTATCTAGTAACTGATGCAAGATACCATCTACTCAAAACTCTTAGCTATTTCCCTAAAAGATATGAAGCGATTCTTCTCAAAGAGTTTCCTTTCTACCTAAAGATCCCTCCCCAGCTACAAAGGAGGCTCAAAGCCTGCATCCTTACTTTCATCAAAGAAAAAGAGTTCATCGGTAGAGGTGTAAACATAGATGAAGAGAAGAGAGTGATCATTGCAGCCAATGCATGCTTGCTTACGATTGGACACGATAGATGCGAATATAAGCATGTCAAATCGATTTTTATCTATCCTGAAGCAGTTTTTAAAAAAGAGAAAATAGAGCAGGGATGGATAGTCACAGAACAAGATCAAGTACTTTTGGGAGAGGCGTGGCAAGGTGGAGAAGTGATTCTTAGCTGGAAGGATGTGCTCGCAGGCGATCTCAATCCACATAATGGCAAAAATGTAGCACTCCATGAGTTTGCCCATCAGCTCGATATGGCAGATGGAGTTGCAGATGGTACACCTCCACTCCCTCTGAAGCTTTATAAAAAATGGGCACAGATTATGACAAAAGAGTATAAAAAACTTCACAATGAACTCAAACACCACCACAAAAGCTTTCTCGACCCTTATGCAGCCACAAATGCAGCAGAGTTTTTCGCAGTAGCTACTGAATACTTTTTCGAAAAACCAAAAAAGCTCCAAAAAGAGGAGCCCCAGCTCTATGAGATCCTAAAAGAATACTACAATCTCGATCCAGCTTCCTGGGAGTAATCTTTGCTATAATTTTGCAAAAAAGGCACACCAATGGAGTATTATCTTTGGATCAAAGCTTTTCATGTTATAAGTATTATCAGCTGGATGGCAATGCTTTTTTATCTTCCAAGACTCTTCGTCTACCATGCTGAACACCAAAACAATGCTGGGTTTGTAGAAATTGTCAAAATCCAAGAGCATAAACTCTACTACTTCATCGGAGTACCGGCTTTTTGGGCAAGTATTTTGAGTGGTGGAGCGATGATTGCACTCAATCCATCGCTCTTTCAAAGCGGCATATGGCTCCATATCAAACTCACTGCAGCCCTTTTGCTCATCATCTACCATTTTAGCTTACGCTATTTTCTCAAACAGTTTGCAAACGACCAGTGCACCAAAAGTGGGAAATTTTTTAGATTTTATAACGAAGTCCCCACTCTCTTGATGATAATCATAGTCATCATGGCTGTAGTCAAACCTCTATGAAAGTCGCAGTAGCTCTGAGTGGAGGAGGTGCACGTTGCGCCGCTCAGCTTGGATACATAGAAGTACTGCAGTCAAAATTTTCCCTTCACATTGAATCTCTCAGTGGAAGTAGTGCAGGTGCAATCGTAGCAGCCTTTTTGGCAAAAGGCCTCCAGCCAGCTGCAATTATGGATACTCTCCTCTCGTTCCCCTACCACAAAATCAAGTTCAATTTTTTTCGAGGCACTTTGTGGACTTTAGAGCCTGTGCTAGAGGAGCTTGAAAACTTAGGGCTTAGAAGCTTTGATGAGCTGCAAAAAACTCTCTATATCACACTCACTCCCTATGATAATTGCAAACCTGCCTACAAAACCAGTGGTAATCTTGCCAGATCAGTACTTGCTTCATCCGCCCTATTGCCACTCTTTGCTCCAATTACAATAGATGGACAAAAGTATATTGATGGAGGGTTTTGTGATAATCTCCCAATCACTCCTTTGAAAAAACATAGACTCTTTACAATCGCAATAAACGTCAATCCAACACAAAATATCAAATTTCCATTTTCTTTTTTTGGCAATTTCAAACGTGCTGGCTTCTTGCTGCTCAACTCCAACATCCGCTCTTCCATCCCTCTAGCAGATAAATATATAGAAATTTTGGAGTGCCAAAATTTTGGTATACTTGAGAGGAAAAAGCTCGAGACGATCTATGACGCAGGAAAAGCACAAGCCTACAAGGATTTGGAAGAATGGGAAAAAATTTTTATGAAAAACTCCTAGACAAGATCACAGATTATGTCTTTGAAAAGCCAAAATATCCTCTGCGCTTTCGTGAACTCATGGAAGCTAACCGCGTCGTTGTAGACCATCTGGATATTGCTTCAATCCCTGGCTTGAAATTTTGTAGGCTCAAGCTCTATCTCATCTACTTTATCTTTTGGAATATTCTCATAATTCCGCTCACCTTAATTTTCCACGGATTTTTGGCAAAACTCGATTGCCATTTTGCAATTATTCTTGCAATAATATTTACTCTGCTTTTCTTTGGAACATATAAAATCTTCGAAAATAGAATCAAAGAGCATGCTGCGAAAAAACTAATCCGCCAGGCCTGGGAGAAGTATCTGCGCCACTTTAGCTACGATAAATACCATGAAATTGTAGCCCAATACTACAAAGAGGCAATCGATAGAGATATCCCAAAAAATAAGATAGAGCAGTTCATTATCGACAAACTCATCGAGACCAAGTGATTTTGGTCTTAAATCCCAAAGTATTATCTGTCATCTTCACCCATGTAAGCTCAATAGCCCAAAGGGTTGGTTGCATCACTCTAGATAGAGGAAAAGTATCAAGATAGAGACTCTCTTGCTCCTTGGAAGCTTTGCAAACAACACCTTTAAACTGCACTCCTTGGATCTTGTGAACCTTATTTTCACAAAGATGTATAGCTCCTGCCACTTTTTGATTTTTTGCAATTTGTTGCATATGGTGTGTTTGAGGGTCGCTTGCAAAAATGAGAGCTAACGCATCTTTGTCAAATACATAAAAACAGCTTGCAGCATAAACCTCATCGTCACATGTAGCCAAAGCGAGAATATGGTTGCTTTGCAAAAATTGCACAATTTTTTCTTGCATTTGTATATAATAGCACAATGCGACGATTAATGATTTTACTTCTTTTTTGTCTCTATGCTTTTGGAGCAAGCTACTATATAGATTTTTTGGGAAACAAGAGCTTTAGTAAAGAGAGGCTCTACGAAGAGCTAGGATTTGAGCCATCTCTTTGGCAAAAAGTTTTGCATAAAAAATTCAAACCCAAAGTAGATGAGAAACTCCTGCCCTCACTCCAAGATGAGCTCCTGCTCTTTTACCAAGAGCAAGGATTCCTCGATGCAAAAATTGAGGTCTATTTGCAAAAAGATATGGCTATTTTTAAAATTACAGAAAACAAGCCTGTAAAAATTGCTGATATTACACTCACTTCCAATTTTCCATTACAAATTCCTTTCAAAAAGGGTGAGCGCTTTGTGGCTACAAAATTTATAGATTTAAAAAAGCAGGTGCATGATAAACTCCTTCGAGCAGGTTACTGCAGCTATGATTTCAACCCCAAAGCCTATGTCTACCAAAAGAGCCATGTAGCATATATCGCTATCTATCTTGATAAAGGGAAAAAATGCTATATTGGAGATATTACAATCAAAGGATTGCAGACAATTCCCAAAAAGGTCATCTTCTCTCACCTCTACATAAAACCGCACGAAGAGTTTAACCTCACCAAGATTGATGAGAGCTACAAGAGGCTCTACTCTCTTGAATTTTTTGATGCAGTGCGATTTGATTACTCAAAAAAGCTCAACAACCGTGTCTTTATAGAAACCTTTCTCAAAGAGCGGCGCAAGCACCATGTATACCGCGCAGGTCTTGGGTATGAGACAGACCAGGGAGCTATCGCTTCGCTTTCATATCGCAACCTCAATTTCCATGCGCATCAAATTGGCCTTACGCTTCGCTACTCAAAGATTGAGCGCATAGCTGAAGTCAAACTCTTTACACCAAGTTTTAAAATCTTAGATATCTATGCAGATATGAGAGATAAAGTTGGCTATAACTATGATAAATATGATAGTTTTACTTCCCGAAGCTACTACATAGATCATGCATTTTTGTTTGAGAGCTACAAGAGATCTTTCAAAGTTGGTTTCGCAGCATACCGCTATAAAATCAGCGATACCCAAAACTGTATAGAAAGTGGCCACTACAGACTTATCTATCCCTATATCGAGTTGCTTTACGACAAGCGCGACTCCAAAATCTTCCCACGGCACGGGTACTATCTCTTGCTCAAAGCTGAAGCTTCAAAAAATCCTCTCTCTGATGCAAGCTACATCAAAAGCGAATCAGAGCTTGGCCTCTTTTATCCAATTGGAGAAAATATTCTTTTTGCCAAAGCGCATGTTGGATTTATAAGCACGAGTAGTGGTCTACCACCAAGCAAATTTTTCATAGCAGGCGGAGCAGATACCAACCGTGCTAATGCCTATCGCTCTCTTTATGCTCTTGATAGTAGGTGCCAGATCGGTGGCAAATCGCTTCTAGCTACTACACTAGAATATAGATTCCCATTCAAAAATCTCTACGGGGCTCTTTTTTGGGATCGCACTTATTTAGCCAAAAACTATAACCTTACAAACTATGTAGATGGTGTAGGAGTTGGTATACTCTATCCAAGTCCAGTAGGTACTATAAGTGCTTATTTTGGTATCGATCCTAACAACTTCTCTCAAAGTCAACTATTACTCTCTATTGGAGCAAACTTTTGAGGTGGCTAGCCAGAATTGTCGAATTTTTGCTCGTCATAACTCTTGTACTTTTTTTTGCCGAGAGCCGCTGGCATACCTTTTCTCATCTTTTAGATGAATTTTTACAGCAGCAAGGAGTCACCCTCTCGTGGCATCTTCGCTCTCCTTTTACAATAGAGCTAGACAATATCCGCTACCAAAACCTCCCCGTTGCCAAAAGAGTAGTGATCAACTACCGCATCTTGCCACTGCTGCATAAAAAGCTCATCATCAAAAAAGCCATCATCGAAGGGCTTGATATAGAGAGCATTACAAAAATTAAGCCACCCAAACAAAAAAAGAGCAAAAAAGGTTTGGACTTTTCATGGCAGATCAATAAACTCATTGCAGATGCAACATTTAAAGAGTATCGCTTCAAACTGCAAGCTTCAAAAATTACACAAGAGAGTGGCTTTATAGATAAGCTCATTGCGCAAAGTCCTAAGCTTGGCAAAGTAGTCGCAAAAGGAAAATATAGCAACAATCGTTTGAGGCTCGCAGGAAAACTGCAACTTAAAAAGTTTAACCCTCATTTGCAATTGCAACCTATCCCCTTCTCTCTATCTCTTACACAAAAAGGTATTAATTTTACTCTCAAACCACGTACTATCAAATATGAACAACTGTTAATATCAAGAGGTATCATAGAAGGATTTTATGATTACAAAAAACTCCATGCAACTATCAAAGCTCCGCTATTATGGCAAAAAACAAAAGCTAACGTTGTGGCAAAAGTGTTCTATAATAAAGAACTCTCCTACACCTTTGAAGCCAATGTCACCAATCCTGCTTTGCCAATTCCTCTTACGCAAAAAGTATATCAAAAGCTCTCTTTGACAGGTAGAGGAGATCTTCATAGAGTAGAGTCAAATATCTCTTCACCACTCTTTGATGCAAAACTGGTGCTCAAAGATTTTAGAGATTTCACTCTTCAAACCTCCAAAATCGCTATGCATGAACTCAATGAAACTCTCCCACAAGATGGATGGCTGATGCTGCAAGCACAAGGAAATATACATAGAGTTGCTCTCCATACTCAGTCAAACTATTTCAAACTTGCTGCAAAATTAGAAAAGAATAAAGTCGAAGGAGATCTCAAATTCCTTCGCAAATACAAAGATTTCAACCTCCCAGCTCTCAATCCTATTCGCTTCATAACGACATCCCAAAAGACTCACATAGTCACGAATCTTGGCTCGATAGATCTCTATAAAAATCTTACCGGAAGTATCAAGATAGCAAATGCAACTATTACTATCAAAAAAGAGCGACAGACTCTCACGCTCGATGCATCCATCAAATCTCTCAAACACTTTATCGATGCAATGAAAAATCTCTATCCCATCTCACTCAATAATCTTGATGCAGAGTGTGTAGCTCATGGAAGTTATGATACAAAAGCTAAACATTTTACCCTCCATATCCAAGTGCAAAGTATCAAAAGTAAAAAACTCAATCCATTTGAATTTTTGCAAATAGATATGCATGGATCAATGCAAAAAGTAATCATAGACTACTACTCTTTTGTCTACAATCATCACGGATTCTATGCTACAAAACCTTCGTATATCTACATAGATGACAAGATCCGCTTAGCACCGCTATGGTTTGAAGATAGCATCAAAATTACTGGATGGATAGATCCAAGCAGGCTCGATGCCAAGCTAGCAATTTCTAGCCCAGACTACACCTATTCATCATCTGAGGGGAAAGCAAGAGTTCAACTTTCACTACGAGCTTTGATGCAAAAAGGTCTTGTAGATATTGAAGGGGATCTAAAACTCAAAAACGGCTACATCACCTATCAGCCTAAAAAATTTCATACTGTAGAAGACAAAGATATCATCATTGTCGATAAAGAGGTAAAGCAAAATACTTTTATTAAAGATAAAGTTGCTCTCGATATTCACATCACAGCAAAAAATCCAATCATCTACAAAATTCCAGACCTCTATGTGCTCTTCAAGCCTGATGTAACAATCTACAAAGAGTATCAAAAACCTCTCCAGCTGCTTGGAGTTGTCCAAATAATTCGTGGAAACTATAAACTTAGTGGCGGAGATATCTCCTTTATGCCTTCAACAGTGAGCTTCTATGGCCCTCCTACAAATCCGCTGCTCGAAATTCATGGCAAGACAAGAAGAGATCGTTATACAATCTTCATCGATATCATGGGAGATGTGGAAAATCCAATTGTGCAGTTTGATAGTGATCCATATCTGCCGCAAAATCAGATCCTCTCTATGATAGCCTTTGGATCTGGAAGCCAAGGTGCAATAAGCAAGCTCCTAGGAGGCAGTAGACTTGGATCGCTACTTTCTAATTTCTTTGTCAAAGATCTTTTGGAAAATTTTGGTATAAAGCTTGATAAACTCTCCCTTGTAACACAAAATGGTAGAGTTGGGTTTGAGATTGGCAAACGTATCAGTGATAAGATCACGATTCTTTATAAAAACGATGAGATCTCTACACTTATCATCCGCTACCGCATCAACAACCACTTTGAATCTGAAGCGATCTTTGGACCTTCAAAGAGTGGTGTGCATATCTATTATCAAAATACTAAATAGTTTTTTTAGCTAAAAATCAGAACAAATACATACAATTGCGCCAAAAGGATGGGAATGAAAAGAGCTATATTTTTTGATCTTGATGGAACACTTATAGATAGTGCACCTGATCTTGCAGATGCGCTCAATTTTACGCTTGATAGTCTCGGACTCCCCACTTACTCGCTTGATACGATTCGCAACTGGATCGGAGGTGGGGCTTCAATGCTTGTCAAGCGAGGGCTCAGTGGGTCTAAAGAGATCATAGATTTAGATGAGAATTTTTTTCACAAAGCTCTTGATATTTTCATGGAGTACTACAGCCAAAATCTCACTAACAAAACCTCCCTCTACCCACATGCAAAAGAGGTGTTAGATTCTCTGCGAAAAAACTACAAGCTAGCCCTTATTACCAACAAACCATCTGTATTTGTTGAGCCGATCCTCAATCATTTTGGGCTTGATCACTTCTCATTGGTTCTTGGAGGAGATAGTCTCCCCCAAAAAAAGCCATCTGCTATGCCCTTATTGCATGCTTTAGAAAGATTTGACATCAAGAGTAACGAAGCTCTCATGGTAGGTGATTCAGCAAGTGACTATTTCGCAGCCAAAGAAGCAAATGTGCCTGTAGTACTTGTTTCATATGGATATGACCAAGATATCGATAAATTTGATACGCCAAAAATCACATCATTACAAATTCTCATGGAGTTTCTATGAAAATAGCGATCATTGGTGGTGGAGTCGCTGGAGCAAGTGTTGCGATAAACTTGCATAAACTTGGTCTAGAGCCAACACTCTTTGAAAAAAAATCTGCGCTCATAGCTGGACCTCCGGCCTGCCATCTCCATGCAGGAGGGAATCTCTATCCCGATATTAACGATGCCCAACGCAAACAGCTCTTGAAAGAATCAATTGAGTTTTTGCGCTTCTATCCCCAAGCAATAGAGAAGCGCCCTACACTCCTCACAGTCCCAAAGCATATTCCTATCGATATATATGAGCTTATACAACGAACCAAAAAATTAGCTATTTACTACAAAGAGCTTATCGATAAAGATCCTGCAAACAGGGTGCTAGGAGATCCGCAAGAGTATTTTATGACTTTTTCAAAAGATGAAATCCTCTCTTTGCGAGGTAAAACTCCCAAAAAAGCGCCATTGACGCCACAAGAGTGGCTCATCCCTTTTGCCAATGAAGTAGATATCGATAGACTCAAATTCCCTATCATTTTAGTGCAAGAGTATGGTATCAATATATTTCGTCTCAGTGCTATTGCCGAGCTTCTTTTACAAGAAGCTGACGTAAGATATGAAACTTCTGTAGTAAATGTAAAGAAAAGTGGTGATGGCTTTATCGTTATATCCAAAAATAATAATGAAACAAAAGAGGAGCAGTTTGATTTTCTTATCAATGCTGCAGGCTTTGAGAGTGGAATAATTGATGACTTTTTGGGGTATTTTAGAGAGCGTCTAGTCGAATTCAAAGCTGCATACATTGCAAAATATCATAGTAATTATCCCTATCCGGAGATGATCTTCCATGGTATTCGAGGTACTGAGAATGGCATGGCACAATTTACCCCCTATCCAGCTGGATACTATCAACTCCACGGTATGCGTAAAGATATCACTCTCTTTGAAGACGGAGTAGCAAAGAGTGAGCCACCATCAAGCCAGCCAAAACTCTCACAAAAATATATCGAATTTATCGAAAAAGGCTTCGATCCAAAACTCGCGCTAAAACGCACGAAAAAGGCTATTTGGTATGTAGGCCGCTATATTCCACCATTTGCACAGGCTAAGCCCACAACTACTCCACTCTTTGGAGCACAGCAAGTCCCAGGAAGTGATTTGAGCCTACGTACAGCTGAAGTATCCTTCGAAGGTGATAGATACGTGCGCTGTGAAATTGTCAAAGTCTCTTCTATCTTTACAATGGCAGATGCGATTATAGGCAAACTCATCAAACTCCAAGCACTCCCCTCTACTGCTCAAGGTATACGTATTGAAGGGGAGTTACTGGATGAAAAATCGATAGATAGTCTTGCGCAAGAGATTGCCCAAAAAAGAGGCTATCCACACCAAATGGCTAAGCTTTTGATACCTTACATTGGCAAAGAATCGTTGCACGCAGCTCTTTGATATCATATTTCTTGGCAGTTTTGATGCGAATGAGTGGGACGCCTGCGCTCTTGCAAGCCCACTCGATAAATGCATCTCTTTGGACTCTATCTGCTCTCCTGTGACTTGCATCATCGAGCTCAATAGCTCCCACAATCGAAAGCTCCGCATCACAGAGTACATAGTCAAAATGTTTACAGGCAATTTTGTTAAAAGCGCTTTGCCATCTACTTCTATCTTTTGCATTTACTGGAAGCAATACATCAGCTGCACGCACTTTTGCAAAGATATAAAACTCATCTCCCACAGCTTGCTGCAGATGGTGATAGAACTTTTGCTCACTGGGAGTAAAAATCTTTTGCACAGCTTTGTACTTGAGTGGAGGTTTGCGCCTGAGATAAAATATGATTAAAAAGAGAATGAGAAGAAATACAATAAATATCATAATTTGATCTAGAGGAAGCTTTTGCAAGTTTTACCTTGATGGTGCGGGAGAGAGGACTCGAACCTCCACGCCTTGCGGCACCAGATCCTAAGTCTGGCGCGTCTGCCAGTTCCGCCACTCCCGCTGAGTGGTACGCCCGCCAGGACTCGAACCTGGAACCTACGGCTTAGAAGGCCGTTGCTCTATCCGGTTGAGCTACGAGCGCATAAAAAGTTGTTTAGATGGCACGCCCGAGAGGAGTCGAACCTCTAACCTACGGATCCGAAGTCCGTTGCTCTATCCAATTGAGCTACGGGCGCACATTTCGGCCCATAGATTAGAGCATCTAAATTTTATGCTTATTAACTGGTTGGGCTCGAATAGTGATGGGGTGGATGACCGGACTCGAACCGGCGACCCCCAGAGCCACAATCTGGTGCTCTAACCACCTGAGCTACACCCACCATACGTGAGATCATGAACATGGTCGGGGCGGAGGGATTCGAACCCCCGACCCCCTGGTCCCAAACCAGGTGCGCTAACCAGACTGCGCTACGCCCCGCCAAATGGATTGAAATTATATTCAAAAAGATTTTTTTTGTCAAGAATTGTTGCTATAATAACGCAAAAACACAGGAGCGATCTTGAAAGTCCAAAGGTTTAGTCGAATAGGGTTTATTCTCGCAGCTGCAGGGAGTGCAGTTGGTTTAGGAAATATCTGGAAGTTTCCCTATATGACCGGAGAGTACGGAGGAGGAGCGTTTGTCCTCATATATCTCATTACAATTGCTTTTATTGGTTTTTCTGTAATGATTGCAGAGATGCTTATAGGTGCTCTTGGAAGAGCTGATACTGTCACAAGCTTTGAACGACTTGCTCCTCCTGATAAAAAGTGGTGGAAGTATGCAGGATTTATGGGATTTAACGGCATCATTATTATGACCTTTTACTCAGTAGTAATTGGCTGGATTTTCTACTATCTCTTTGCTATATTCGGTGGTCTACCAGCTACAACACAAGAAGCAAAAAATGCTTTTAATTCCCTCATTGGCGATCAGGTTCTAGCTCAAATCTTTTTCCATACATTGAGTGTCATTATCGTAGGATTCATCGTCTATAGGGGTATCAAAGGTGGTATCGAAAAGATCAACCTCATCTTGATGCCGTCACTTATGCTTATTCTTTTTGGACTGCTTGTATACGCTTTTAGTCTCGATGGTTTTAGTAAGGCATTTGCTTTTATGTTCGAGCCAAAATGGGAAAAACTCAACTCTGAAGCTTTCATCCGTGCTGTGGGGCACTCATTCTTCACTCTCTCTCTTGGAATGGGAGCTATCATGACCTATGCAGCATCACTGCCAAAAGATACTAGTATTACAAAGACTGCTTTTATAGTAACTTTTATGGATACGCTCATAGCCCTTGTAGCAGGTCTAGTGATATTTAGCTTTCTGTTCCAGTTTGGGGCGCAGCCTGGTCAAGGTCCTGGATTAGTATTTATATCTTTACCTACAATCTTGCATAATTTTGGATCTCTTGGTGTCTTTTTTGCTCTATTATTCTTCCTTGCTCTCGCATTTGCAGGTATCACTTCAGCGATTAGCTTGGTAGAGCCTGTAGTACAGTATCTCATCGATAGATTCAATTTTACCCGTGCAAAGGCTGTTGTGGTTATTAGCTTTATCTACTGGCTTGTTGGAATTGCAGCGCTGCTCTCATTTACAAATAGCTGGGGAAAACTCTTTAGCATGGGCGGTAAGCCTCTTTTTGATATATTAGAATTTACAACAGACTCTATTTTGCTGCCACTTGGTGGATTTGCGATAGTTATTTTCGTGGGATATGTACTTCCAAAGACACAAGTGCAAGCTCACTTGCACAAAAGTGGCGAGCTCTCTGGTAAACTCTATGCAATCTGGATGTTTAGCATCCGCTATATAGCGCCAATTGCGCTTATTTTTATGATGCTCAATCTTATGGGAGTTTTGAAAATATAAATTCAACAAAAAAGATATAATCAATAAAACTATAAAGGAAATATATGAAAAACCTTCTTACAAGTCTCATATTTTTCGCAGCATCCTTTTCTACTGCTTTAGCAAATGATAGCACTAAACTCAATTTACATAATGGTACATTGAGGGGAGTAGTTGGCAATTCAGCTGTGTTTATTTATAAGGGAAAAAAGTTTGACATGATTGCAAATGTCGATGATGATAAAATTAAACTTAAAAAGATAGAGAATATTCTCAAAAAGAGTATCTGTTCTAATAAAAAATTAAGATCTATTGTTATCGATCAAGGAATTGGTGTTTTATATATTTATGAAGGAAGCAGTAAAAATAATCAAGCAACAGCAATCTACATAGATTCTTGTAAATAATATTACGAGTAAAGAGGCAAAGCCTCTTTATTGTGGATTTTGCTCTTGCTTAGCGATCTCTTCGCGTACTTTATCCATATCAAGCTCTTTAACTTGACGGATAAGGTCTTCCAAAGCCTCTTCTGGCAAGAGTCCTGGCTGCATGAAAAGCACTATCCCCTCACGTAAAATTGCAACAGTTGGAATAGAGGTGATATTGAAATATGCTGCCAAATCTCTCTCTTCTTCAGTATTGATCTTTCCAAAGAGAATATCTGGATGTTTTTGTGCAACTTTTTCAAAAATTGGACCAAACTCTTTACAAGGTCCGCACCAAGGTGCCCAAAAATCGAGTATCACAATATCGTGTGATGCAACTTTGTCGTTGAAGTTTTGTGCTGTTAGTGTCTCTAAAGCCATAGTTTTCCTTTGAAGAAGTGTGAAATACAATTATATAATAATTTTTTTATGTGCTACAATATTTTATGCGGTTTATTCTCTTTTTATTTACAGCTTTTACGCTCTATGCATCGACTATCACTTTGCATAATGGGCAGACTTTTGTGCACCATTATGATAAATATTATGCAACTGATTGTAAGACCTATACAACAATGAATCATCTTCTCGTTATTCCTCTTTCATATTACACCAAACGATCTCGTTGCAAAATAGCCATTGACGGTAAGAAATTTATCCTCAATATCACACCGAAAAACTATCCAAAAGAGCGCCTTCATGTAGCTAAAAGTAAAGTATCTCCACCACAAAGTGTATTAAAACGTATCCGCAAAGAATTTGCAGAAGCTAAGAGGATTTACTCTACAGTAACGCCAAAAAGTTACGTACAAAACTCCTTTGTTCTTCCTATAAACGCAGCTATTACTGATCCTTTCGGAGTGGCGCGCCTCTTTAATGGCAAGCTCAAAAGCTACCACTCTGGTACAGATTTTCGCGCAGCTATGGGCACTCCTATAAAGGCAATCAATGATGGAAAAGTGGTGTTAGCCAAGAAGCGCTATTACGCTGGAGGCTCAATCATACTCGATCATGGTAAAGGGATCTATAGCTGCTACTATCATTTGAGCAAGTTTCTCGTAAAACCAGGAGAGTTTGTCAAAAGAGGCCAAATCATAGGTCTCAGTGGCAAAAGTGGACGTGTCACAGGACCGCATCTGCATCTAACCATCAAAATCAAGGGGATCACTGTCGATCCCCTTCAATTTATCGATGCTTACAACAATACACTTAAAACTGTATCATACCCTCAGTAGGACTTGAAGCAGTTGCGTACGGTTTTTTTGGAATGCGACCGGCCAAGTAACTCATACGTCCTGCTCGGACAGCATGTTTCATCGCTTCCGCCATAAGGATTGGGTTTTTAGCCTGAGCAATCGCTGTATTAGTAAGTACCCCATCAGCGCCAAGCTCCATTGCAATCGCAGCGTCACTTGCACATCCAACTCCAGCATCGACAATAACCGGTACATTTACCACCTCTTTGACAAAAACGACGTTATAGCGGTTTTGGATTCCTAGCCCGCTTCCAATTGGTGCAGCAAGCGGCATAACAGCTGCAGCTCCAGCATTTTCAAGTTTTTTGGCAGTGATTGGATCATCATTGGTATATGCCATGACGGTAAAGCCATCTTTTGCCAATACTTCACACGCCTTTATCGTCTCAATCACATCCGGATAGAGTGTCTTTTCGGTATCACCAATAATTTCGAGCTTGATAATATCGATACCTGTTGCTTCGCGTACCATTCTAAAAAGAGTGATAGCCTCTTCAGCAGTAGTACATCCAGCACTATTTGGCAAGAGCTGCACATCACTATCTTTGAAGTAGTCCATGAGGTTTTCTTTGTTTGGATCGGTGATGTTGACGCGTCGTACTGCTACAGTAATCATCTGCGCACCGCTTGCAATTGTTGCATCGTATGTTGTTTTAAAATCCGGATACTTTCCACTTCCAACGATAAGTCTGCTCGTAAACTCATATTTTCCTATTTTTAAAATGTCCGCCATCGCTTCTCCTATTCGGATATATTTTGTCTTATTTTACTTCAATCTCTCTTCGATGTCAAAAAGAGAAGTTTTAAATAAAAAGAGTTAAAATGGTTGTATAAATGAGCAACTTCTAGGTGAATTTCTCCTTCTTTTGGCACTCCTTTTTGGGTTCACCTACTTTTTGGCTGGCTTTTTTGAGAGATTAAAAATCCCTGGAATTTTAGCTGCTCTTTTCGTAGGTATGGGCATCCACTATACTTCCATAGGCTCGATACTTCAAGCAGGAATTGTCGGAAACATTTTTACTACTTTAGCTGACTTGGGTGTGCTCTTTTTGCTCTTTTTCATAGGACTACATCGAACTCAAAGAGATGAAAAGCCAAAGTAGCGATATTGTCCTAGCTACAGTGCTCAACACCCTCTTTCCCTTTTTGCTGGGCGTGGCTGTTATGCTCTATTTGAGATATGGCTGGCTTATCGCCTTTGTTATAGGGCTTACACATATGCCAACGGCTGAAGCTGTCATCGTACCAATTTTGGATGAATTTAATATCATTAGGACAAAAGTTGGTAACTACATTGTTGGAGCCGGTGTACTTGACGATGTCATCGAGGTGTTTCTCGTAGCTTTTGTTTCAGTCTGGATCGGTATGAAGACCGGTATAGCTACAAATGAAAAAAGAGATACTAGATGTTTTGATCAATGCTGCTATTTTTATTGCAGCTGCTTTTTTTGCTAGAAAATTTATCCTTATTCCTTTGGCGAAATGGACAAAAACAACAGTTGTCAACCTCATCGTCTTGATGATTCTTACGCTCTTCATTTTTTGGGGATTTGCTGAGTATACCGATCTTGGTCTTGTAATAGGTGCAATTGTAGCTGGTATCATCATCCGCCCTGTCTTTGACAAAGCAGGAGAGATTGGCAAAAATACTACAAAAGCAGTAAGAGCTGTAAGTTACGGCTTTTTTGGTATTCTTTTTTTCCTCTGGATCGGTATGAGTGTCGATCTCAATGGCCTCATCAAAGCTCCAGAACTTGCAATCTTACTCTTTTTAGCAGCATTTGTAGGTAAACTTAATGGAGTACTCCTTATGGTACCTATGAAAAAACTCAACTTCAAAGAGGCTTTTACTATTGGTATAGGGCTCAATGCAAGGCTAACAACAGAGATCATTGTGGCCAAACTTCTCTTGGATGCTCAACTTATCGATACCGAACTTTTCACAGCACTGGTCGCTGCATCAAGTCTTTCTACCATCATCGTTCCTTTAACTTTCTCTATCTTGGCTTCAAAATGGAAAAGTGAGTTTTATGCAAGTGCTTTAGCAGCTCCAAAAGAGTATCCTGCTGTAAAAGAAGCCAATATTCCTTGGCATGCAAAAAAAGTAGAAAAAATTATCAATCTGTTGCATACAGATCCCCAAGGAGGCCTCGATGATGAAGAGGCGCAAAAACGGCTGCAGATATATGGACTCAATAGGATAGCAGCTACCAAAAAGACTCCTTGGTACGTGATACTTTTTCGACAATTTACTGATATACTCATTCTTATTCTGCTTGTAGCTGCGGGGATCAGTTTCGCTATAGGTGAAGTGGACGATGGTTGGACTATTATGGCCATTGTCATTCTCAATGGCATTTTGGGATTTATCCAAGAGTTTAAAGCTGAAAAAGTGATCGAAGCATTGCAGCGCATGCTCTCACCACACTGCAAAGTAATAAGAAACGGGCAAAAGATTACAATAGAAGCGAAATTTTTGGTTCCAGGAGATATCGTTGTACTCCAAATTGGTGATAGAGTCCCAGCTGATCTGCGTCTTACTGAATCGGTCAATCTCAAAATCAACGAATCGGCTTTGACAGGAGAATCGGTTCCTGTCAATAAATGGATAGATCCTGAACCCGAAGATGCCCCTTTAGCAGTGCGAAAAGATATGGCTTATATGGGAACAAATGTAACCAATGGATATGGTAAAGGGATCGTTGTAGCAACGGGTATGGCTACAGAATTTGGCAAAATCGCCAAACTCACAAGCGAAGTAGAGCAAGCTCCCACGCTACTGCAACGAAAACTAGCAGTTCTAGGTAAAAAACTTGGCATCATCTCCATAGCAATTTCCGTTCTTGTTGCCATAATTGGATATCTTTTTGGAAAAGATATTTTTGAGATGTTCATGACAGGCATCTCCTTGGCTGTAGCCATAGTGCCCGAGGGTTTGCCTGCAGTTGTCACCATTACACTGGCTCTTGGAGTCAAAGCGATGGTCAAACGCCATGCACTGCTAAGAAGACTCCAGGCAGCAGAAAATCTTGGAAGTGCAAATGTGATCTGTACCGATAAAACCGGTACCCTCACCCAAAATCAGATGACAGTCAAAAAAATATGGCTTTTTAGTGAAGAGCTCGAAATTACTGGCAGTGGCTACGATCCGGCTGGACATTTTGAGAAAAATGGCAAAAAAGTAGACTATAAACATGATAAAACTCTTTTGAAACTGCTACATACTGGACTTGTTTGCAACCACGCATCGCTAAAAAAAGATCAAAACGGATGGCATGCCATAGGAGATCCTACAGAGGTTTCATTGATTGTTGCAGCATATAAAGCTTGGCTAGCACCAAAAGATGAAAAAATCATCAGTGAGTTTTCATTTAATAGTGAGCGAAAACGCATGACGGTAATTGTCGATGAGAACGGCAAAAGAGTTGCCTAAATCAAAGGTGCCTCAGAAGTACTATTACAATGAGCTGCATATTATGATGATGGCTCTGGCATCAAGCCGCTTGATGAAAAGATGAAAAAACAGTTTGAAGAGGCTTATATCCAATACGCAAAAAGTGGGCTCCGGACCCTTGCGCTCGGATATAGAATTGTTCCAGACTCTATAAAGCTTGATCCAGATGATGTAGAAAAAGATATTGTGCTTCTTGGAATTGTTGGCATTATCGATCCTCCTCGTCCTGAAGTTCCAGAAGCTATTAAAACAGCACAAGAAGCTGGCATCAAAGTGATTATGATCACCGGAGATGCCCCTTTGACAGCTCTGGCTATTGCAAAAGAGATCGGTCTTAAGGCAACAAGAGCCATCACCGGCAATGAATTAGCTGGAATGGATGATGATGCTTTACAAAAAGCCATCAAAGAGGATGTGATTTTTGCTCGCGTAGCACCACAAGACAAACTTCGCATCGTCGATATCTTGCAAAAAGAGGGACTCATTGTCGCAATGACAGGAGATGGCGTCAATGATGCTCCAGCACTCAAAAAAGCAGACGTAGGCATAGCCATGGGGCTTAGAGGAACAGATGTGGCAAAAGGAGTAGCAGATATTATTTTGCTCGATGACAATTTTGCATCTATCATCAAAGCGGTCAAAGAGGGAAGACGCCAATATGACAATATCAAAAAATTTGTCACATATCTGCTCTCTTCCAATACCGGTGAAGTGATTGCCATTTTTGTCAATATTTTACTGGGAGGCCCTCTCATCTTGCTTCCTGTACAGATACTTTGGATGAATCTTGTGACTGACGGAATGACTGCGGTGGCTTTGGGTGTAGAACCTGCAGAAGCCAGCATTATGAAAAGACCACCCCAGACTGTGAATGCACCATTTTTGCAGCTGCGTGGTATTATAATGATTATTTTGCTAGGATCCTATATTGGTTTTGGCACACTTTGGCTCTTCCACCACTATCTCTCTTTGGGATTACCACAAAATGAAGCTATTCCGTTAGCGCAAACAGTCGCCTTTACAGGTATCATTATTTTAGAAAAGATGAATGTCTTCAACTACCGAAGCCTTCATGCGCCTATGCCAGTTATTGGCTTATTTTCCAATCCTTGGTTACTTCTAGCATGGACTCTCACAGTTGGCGCACAAGTAGCAGCAGTCTATGTTCCATTTTTGCAAAATGCCCTCCACACAGTACCACTGCAACTCAAAGCTTGGCTGCTTATTTTTGAAATAGCAGTTCCTCTCTATATTGTTGTAGAATTGTATAAATGGTTTGAATGGTGGATACTTAAAAGGAGGTAGATGGATTATCAACTGCTAAAACTCCTCTTCTATGCACTAGCTATTGGCATTATGATAGGTTTGCAAAGATCTCTCACCTATATTCTCAAAAATGAACAGGTGTTCATGGGTACTAGAACCTTTGCCCTCATTGCTATGGCTGGCTTTTTGGGTGGCTGGTTGGAAACAAAGATACATGGATTTATTTTCGCTCTATTTACAGCTATAACTCTTTTCATCGCTCTTACTTACTACTATAAAGTTCAAATTCTCAAAAAAGTAGGAATTACCACACAAATAGCTGCTCTCATCACTTTTATATTGGGCCTTATGGTCTGGTATAGATTGGAAAATTATGCTCTCTTTTTGACAGTAATCATAATAGTTCTCCTTGAAATCAAACCCAAATTGCGCCAAATCGAACAAAAAGTCTCTGCTACAGATATAAACGCAGTAGTGCTTTTACTTGTAATGACATTTGTTATTCTGCCTCTGCTGCCTGATAAGATGATCGGTCCCTACCACCTCTTTAACCCCTATAAAACATGGTTTATGGCAGTAATTATTGCAGGATTGAGTTTTGTAGGATATGTGGCTATCAAAACATTGGGACACAGACATGGAGTACTTATTACAGGAGCTGCAGGAGGACTTATATCTTCCACTGCGGTCACGATTACTCTTAGTGATATCTATCCAAGAAATAGAACCCTTCTTGATATCTATACTGCAGGGATAGGCATCTCTTGGACATTTATGTTTGTGCGAGTCTTCATCGAAACACTCATAATACACCCAAAACTAGCAACTGTTATAGCCATTCCCTATTTGGCTACTGCTATTGCTGGAGGAGTCTATGTCTATATGCTCTATCGTAAAGCTCCCGTAACAAATATCGAGTTTCACAATCCTTCTTTGGAAAAAAACCCACTCCAACTCTCTGAAGCTATCAAATTTGGTCTGCTCTTTGGCATCATCTATGGAGCTATCGCATTTGTGGAGACACGCTACGGCAATATAGGTGTATATGTGGTCTCTGTTATTTCTGGAATAACCGATGTAGATGCAATTACACTCTCTTTAAGTGAAATGGCAAAAGAGCAACGTCTCAGTCTCGAAGCTTCTCTCATAGGGATTGTGCTTGCAAGCTACACAAATACACTCGTCAAACTCGCTATTGCCTACTGGCTAGGTGGCAAAGAGCTTGGCTGGAGTGTGACAAAATTCACACTTCTTGTGACAGTGACGCTTTTTGGAGGGATATATCTAGCAGATTTGCTATTACTCTAGGGTAGAGATTGTATTCTAGCTCATGGATCTTTGCTGCAAACTCCTCTAAGCTCTCATCTTCTCTGTGAAAACATGCCTGATCGATAATTTTGCCACCATCAAGTTCATCATTCACCCAGTGCACCGTTACTCCAGCCACCTTCATATCTGAAGCATAGCTTTTTTCTATCGCCTTTGCTCCTTTAAAGAGTGGCAAAAGAGAGGGGTGAATGTTAATAGCGTTTTTGATATTTTTGGTAAAGATCGGACTTAAAATGCGCATAAATCCTGCCATGACCACCAGATCCGGGTTATATTGTTTGATAGTTTGCACTAATACCTCATCGAAAGATTCACGACTAGGAAATTCTCGATGATCAATGATCTCGATAGGAATTCCTAGCCTCTTGGCTCTTTGTATACCATAGGCTTGTGGATTGTTGGTAATCGCAGCAGCAACTTCTACTTTTCCATGGAGCTTCTTTGCAATATTTTCAAGATTACTTCCGTTACCACTAAAAAGTATCACAATTTTTTTCATAAATTCCCTATAACATCGATAAGATCTGATGGAGTGAGCGCATAATTTGCTCTCTCTACCCTTCTACTTGCAACTGCATGAGCAAGGCTTCCCTGGATTGCAGCCTCGAGTGGATCGTATCCTTGAGCAAGAAGCGCGCCAATGAGACCGGTGAGTATATCTCCGCTACCACCTTTTGCCAATGCATTGGTGCCTAGTGGATTGATAAAAAACTGCTCACCTTTGGCAATGATAGGATTTGCTCCTTTGAGTAAAAGCACCACTTCAGGATAGGCTTGTGCAAAAATCTTGGCTGCGGTTATGCGATCACGCTGAATCTCTTCAACGCTCAAATCTGCTAGATTGAGATTGTGAAGCAATGCACTAAACTCTTTGGGATGGGGAGTGAAGACAACTCTTTTGCGCTTTACTATCTCTTTGATTTTAGGACTATAAAAAAGATCGGCATCAACTACCAAAGGAAGATCATTATCCATAAACTCCTCTAAATCCTCATCGCTATACTCCATCCCAAGCCCCATACCAGCTGCTAATGCAGTAGCTTTTGGCGGCAAATGGGATGAGTGCATGAGTTCGTATGGCACTTGAATCTTTTCAAAAGTGAGCAGCGTCACAAGGCCAGCACCATAGCGCAATGCTGCCAGTGCTGCCATTATCGCAGCCCCCTCTTTCTCACCAGCTACAAGTGCTAAATGACCATAAGTACCTTTGTTGGAATTGGAACGAGTGCGATAGGGAGGTTTGAGATCATCTATCTCTAAGAGTTTATAACTGCTCTTGCTCTCATAAAGACTCCTACTCACTCCCAGATCTGCAACGATTACTTCGCCTACAAAATCTTTCGCATTATCCATAAAAAGCGCTAGTTTCATAGCTCCCATTGTGATGGTAAGGTCTGCTGCAAAAGCTAATGGCATAGGATTGCCCTTACTATCTATGCCACTTGGGATATCGCATGCAATTTTGAAGCTATCTAATTGGTTGAGCTTTTGAATAGTATGCTGGCTCTCTTCATTAAGCGGTTTTGAGAGACCACTTCCAAAGAGAGCATCTACTACTACATCCGCTTCACTCATACTCTCACTTAGCTCCCCTCCACATGCATAGTAGCGCTCTAGCTGTAGTTTGCACATACTGCTTTTTGCACCAAAAGGCATAAAAAGATGCACCTCATATTCACCGAGGAGCTGCCTCGCACAGGCTACTCCATCTCCGCCATTGTTACCAGGACCTGCAACGATGAGCACCTTCGCTCCTGGCTTAAAACGCACATGTATCTGCTGAGTTATTGCATAGGCTGCATGCTCCATCAAAATATCTTCTGGCAAAAGATACTGCTCGTAGCAACGCTGATCAAGAAGTGTAACACTCTCATACAGATTACGCATATTTATCTCCTAAAATCTGGGCAAATCTACTTCTTGCATAGAGACTAAATTTTTTAAACAGTTCACTTTGGTATTTGTTTTTATAGTAAATTTGTGAAAAATCACGGCTAAATTCAAACCCTTTTATCTTCATCTCATAGAGCTCACCTGCATCAAGATACTTTTTGACTGCTATCTTGCTCACGCAACTTATACTTTGATCTACCTCTTTGAGTACGCTTATTATTGCCTCAGTATGGCGCAGTTCGAGATAGATATTGAGATCACTACCAAATTGTCCCAGCTGCTTGACAAATTCACTGCGCGTACCACTCCCCTCTTCTCGCAAAATCCACTTCATATCCATTAAATTATCGATAAAGTGCTCTTTTTTCTTTGCTAAACTCTTATCACCAGTGACTACAACCAATTCATCTTTACCAATAGGCGTTGTTATGCAACTATTACACTCCGCATCACCCTCTATATAACCAATATCTGCAAGACCCTGCTCAATCATTTGTGAAATTTCAGCAGTGTTTCCGATTTTGAGCTGGATCTGCACTTCTGGATACTGGTTCATATATTCGCACACGATATTTGGCATGATGTAGTCTGCAATTGTAGTACTACAGCCAATGACGAGCTTTCCTCTGTTTTCTTGTGACATAAACTCTGATTCGATATCTTTAAGTTTAAAAACAAGAGGCTCTACCTCATTGAAAAATGCCCGTCCCTTTTCATTGAGCACAAGCCTCTTTTGTACTCTCTCAAAAAGTTTACATCCCAAAATTGATTCGAGCTCCTTGAGTGACATACTCACAGCAGACTGACTGAGTCCAAAGTTTTTGGCTACTTGGGTAAGATGTCCAATCTTTGCTACTTCTATGAAAAGCTCTAACTGGCGTAGTGTGATACGCATTTGCAACCTTTTCAGTTATTTTTATTATTATATAATATTTTATTTATTTTACTTATTAAAAATATGGTTTTATAATAATAAGCAAAAATTCTCTCAAGGAGAGCACATTGGCATTTAGCAAAGAGAATATCAAATACACCCTCAATGGAATCTTGTTCGTAGCACTCTTTACCATCGCTGCAATTCAGATATCACAAGTAAGCTTTATCAAAGCTCTTGCAATCAGTCCCCTCATCATCGGTATTGTCATAGGTATGTTTTATGCAAATACCTTGCGGAGCCACATACCAAAAGAGTGGGTTCCAGGAATTGTCTTTAGCTCAAAGCAGCTTCTGCGCTTTGCAATTATTCTCTACGGTTTTCGCATCACTTTCCAACAGATTGCAGAAGTAGGACTTGCAGGACTCACGGTCTCAACTATTATGCTTACAACCACTTTTATCCTTGGATGGTGGGCAGGTGTGAAGATCTTCGGGCTAGATCGCGATACTGCAGTGCTTACTGCATCGGGAAGTAGCGTATGTGGTGCTGCAGCAGTTTTGGCAACTGAGCCGGTTCTCAATGCTGAACCGTATAAAAGCGCAGTTGCAGTGGGAACTGTGGTACTCTTTGGTACAATCGCTATGTTTACCTACCCAGCCCTCTATAAATCTGGTATTTTACATATGGACCCACAAACATATGGAATCTATGTAGGCGGAACTGTCCATGAAGTAGCACAAGTCGTTGCAGCTGGTGGAGCTGTAAATGAAACAGCTATGAACAACGCAGTGATAGTGAAGATGACGCGGGTTATGATGATCGCGCCACTTCTTATCATTTTGGGTATTTTGGTCTCTCGCGGAGCACAAGCTGCTACAAACGGCTCACAACAAAAATTTAAAATAACAATTCCCTGGTTTGCTGTATGGTTCATTGTCGTTGCTGGTATAAACTCTATGCTGATCGATATTGAGGGCTTACAGCCAATAATCGCAAGTATTAATCAACTTGATACTTTCTTACTCACAATGGCAATGACAGCTCTTGGTATGGAGACAAGCGTAGAGAAGTTCAAGCAAGCTGGTATCAAACCTGTACTTCTTGCCCTTCTCATGGCTATCTGGCTTATGGTTGGAGGCTATTTTGTAACAAAATGGGCAGTTGGAGTCTTTGGAGCCTAATTTTTGGGCTCCTCTTCGGGCTGTTCTATTTTCATCTCTTTTTGCTTACATACCCCGCTAAAGATTCCCATATTTTGAATCAGCAGATTATCTACAATAATTTCGCCTACAACTCTCCCACCAGTCATGATCTCGATATGCTCTGCATCGATTTTGCCTTTGACAAGACCACTGACAAGTACCTTTTGGGCATAGATCTCACCATCTACCACACCACTTTTACCAACTGATACCACACTAGAAGAGTTGATAATCCCCTCTATTTCTCCGTCGATATGGAGGTTTGAGTCGAGGGTGAGCTCTCCTTTGATTTTTGTACTTTTGGAGATGACTGAAGTCTCTTTTGCGAGTCCACTGCTTTGAGTGCCTTTATTAAAGATTCCCATGGTACGTGCCTCTCTTTTTCTGTTATAGTATAAAAGTTGCTATTGCTCCATCGTATAAAGTTTAATGGATTGAGGGGTTTTTTGTCAAATCTTACCTCGTAGTGGAGATGCTGTCCTGTGCTTAAACCCGTGCTTCCCATATAGCCTATAATTTGGCCTTTTTTGACAAAGTCGCCCTTCTTGACCAAGATCTTGCGTAGATGCCCATAGAGTGTGGAAAATCCATATACATGAGCGATCTTGATCACATTCCCATAGCCATACCGCCCATGCTTTGCATCGATGATGATACCGTTGGCTGTAGCAAAAATTGGCACCTTCCCTTTTGCAGCAAGATCGATACCCGGATGGAACTCTTTTTTGTGCAAAATTGGATGCTTACGCCAACCAAATCCTGCTGATATGCGAAACTCTTGCACAACAGGCTTACCTGAAGGTATAAGATGAACTATTGCAGAAGCGTCTAGTGTGCTGATTTTGAGATTTTGCAACTGCTGCTTATACTCATCCCCTTTGAGTCCTAAAATCTGCTCAAGATCTTCGATTTTGTCACTGAGATCACTGAGTCGCTCCTGCTTTTGCACGAGGCTGACATTGAGTTTTTGGAGTTGGTCAGTGAGACTTGCCACCTGCTGGTGAAGCTCCTGCTTCTCTTTTTCGATTACACCTATTTTGCTTTTTAGGTATGTTATATAGCCATACCCAAAAAGTAGAACTAAAACTATAAAAAGAGCTACAATTCCAATGATATACTTAACAATCTGCTTGAAACTATAGTGTTTGGTTCCATGGACAGTGGTAATGGTAATGAGATATCTATTTTTCATCGTCGTCTAAATCCCATCGCCTCCAAAAGATGCCTCTTTTCTATAAGATCGGAGCCTTCAATATCTGCTATGGTGCGAGAAACTTTGCGCAGATTTCCTGCACTTCTATGTGAGAGACCTAGCTTCATAGTAGCCTGATCAAAAATGCTCTTTGCTTCATCGCTCATTGTGCAATACTGCTCTATCCCAGCTTCATCGAGTTTACCATTAAAATCCTTTTGTCCACGCTCTTTTTGCTTGCGGAATGCTTGCAAAACGCTCACATGCATCTGGGACGAACTGATACGCTCACCCTCCTCGTGCGGCTCACTCATCTGCACATACATATCGATGCGATCAAGGAGTGGAGAGGAGATGCGATTTTTGTAGCGGCGGATTTCAAGCTCACTACAGCGACACTCATGCACACTGCTGAGCAGATTGCCACATGGACAAGGATTTTGTGCTGCAACAAATAAAAACTTCGTCTTATACTCTACCTTAGTATTGACGCGAGAGATGAGCACGCGCCTATCTTGCAGCGGCTCGCGCAAAGCCTCTAGTGCACTCTTGCTAAAATGTGGAAACTCATCAAAAAAGAGCATCCCATTGTGAGCAAGAGCCACTTCACCAGGTTTTGCATCACTACTCCCCCCACCAAAAATACTCGCTTTTGTAGCTGAATGATGGGGGCTACGTAGTGGGCGTACAGGTGAAAAATCTATCTCTTCATCACTCAAAGATTTGAGCTTTGCAACTTCCAAAATCTCTGCAAGACTCATAGGTGGCAAAATATAGCGCATCCTCTTTGCTATCATGCTCTTACCGCATCCTGGACTTCCTTCCATCAAAAGGTTATGCATTCCAGCTGCTGCTATGAGAGCTGCTCTTTTGGCTCTTTGCTGGCCTATTACATCTTCGAAATCTATTGGGTACTCTTTGGTGTAGTAGTATTTTTGATTTTTTATCTCAACCGATGGCCAAGGAAGCTCTTGTGTAGGTGTGGCTTGGAAGTTTTTTACCTTGAAAAGCTCTATCGCTTCAGCAAGAGTTGCTACACCATAGAGTGTAATTCCTGGGATTTTTGCAAGGCGCAGTAGACTCTCCTTTGGCACAACAGCACTGATGCCCTTTTTTGACAAAGACAGAAGAAGCGGGAAAAGTTTGGCACTCTCTTTGACTCTCCCATCGAGTCCTAGCTCTCCAAAAACAAAGATATTGTTAAAATCCACATCCTCTTTTTGCAAAGCTATCCCAAGAGCAATTGCAAGATCAAAATGACTGCCACTTTTACGCAGGTCACTGGGAGAGAGATTGATTGTTATCTTTTGTGGGGGAAAGCGAAATCCACTAGCACCAAGAGCCGCTTTGACTCTATCTTTTGCCTCTTGGATGGAGTTACTTGCAAGTCCTACGATGCTGATTCCTGGAAGAGCATTGATAAAACTCGACTCTACCTGTACCTCTCTTGCGTCTACGCCATCAAGCGTAGCGCAAAAAATCCGTTTCATACCTTGGCGCCACTCTTTTTACGTTTCTTCTTCCACTCTTTTTCAAACTTTTTACGTTTGAGGTAAGGGAGCTTCTCGATAAAGAGGTGTCCATCAAGATGATCTATCTCATGCTGCACTGCTACTGCCAAAAGACCATCAGTCTCTAGTGTTTTTTTATTGCCATGGCGATCTTGATACTCCACCTTCACCCACTCTGCACGCTCAACATCATCATAATACTCTGGAACACTCAGGCATCCTTCGGTATAGACTTGCGTTCCCTTTTTTTCAACAATGATGGGATTGATGAGCTCAAGGAGATCCTCTTTGTGCTGCTTTCCCTCTTCATCAGGAAGATTGATAACCAAAGCGCGCAGTGGCACAGCTACTTGTATCGCAGCAAGCCCTATACCGTTTTTGGCTATCATCGTCTCATACATATCATCAAGAAGCTGGTGGAGCTCTTCATCGAAGCTCTCCACCTCTTTGCTGCGAAGAAAGAGCCTCTTATCAGGATATGTAATCACTTCTCGCATCATCGAGCACTCTTCTCCAATACTTGATCGATAAGTCCATACTCTTTTGCCTCTTCGGCACTCATGAAGAAGTCTCGCTCAGTATCTTTTGCAATCTTTTTGACACTCTGTCCAGTGTTTTGTGCCAAGATATCATTGAGAATCTTTTTGAGGCGCAAAATCTCTTTTGCCTGAATCTCGATATCTGTCGCTTGTCCCTGCGCTCCACCAAGAGGTTGGTGGATCATGATACGCGCATGCGGGAGTGCATAGCGTTTTCCTTTTGCACCGGAGCTGAGCAAAAATGCTCCCATGCTTGCAGCCTGTCCGATACAGATAGTCGAGACATCTGGCTTGATATAGTTCATCGTATCGTAGATACTCATCCCACTCGTAATCACACCGCCAGGTGAGTTGATATACAGATAGATATCTTTATCAGGGTCCTCTGCTTCCAAAAAAAGCAGCTGCGCCACAATAGAAGAGGCTACTGCATCATTAATCTCACCACTGAGCATAATGATGCGGTCTTTGAGAAGTCTTGAGTAGATATCGTAACTTCTCTCACCTCTCCCTGTGCGCTCAATTACATAAGGGATATAGTAGCTCATGCATTTTCCTCTGTTTTTTCATTTTTTTTGTTGAGAAGATGTGTCAAGAGCTTATCCTCAATCATTGCCATCTTAATCGCTGGCAAGAGTCCTTGTTTCTGATACGCTTCCAAAATCTCTTGCGGATTGCGTCCCATTTGCAATGCTTCATAGTAGATTGTCTGCACAACCTCTTCGTCGCTTACATTTACACCCTCTTTTTTCGCAAGTGCATCAACAATAAAAGTCGCTTTAACACTCTTTGTAGCTTCTGGTTCGATCTCTTTGCGAAGCTCTTGGAGTTTTTCAGGGTTTTCTTGCAACTCTTTAATCTCTTCTGGACTCATTTCGCGTGCTTTTTGATTGAGCTGCACATCGATCTCTTGCTCTACGATATTTTTTGGCAAATCAAACTCAAATTTCTCCACAAGAGCTTCTACAAGCTGCGGTTTTAGCTCTTCATTATAGAGTTTTGAGAGTTTTTCGCTTTTGAGCTGCTTTTTGATCTCCTCTTTGAGCTCATCCAACGTTCCATCCTCTTTTTGAAGCATCTTCTTTGCAAGCTCATCATTAATTTCTACTTGCTCTTTCTCTTTGATATTGTGAAGCGTTACTTCAAATTTTGCAGGTTTACCAGCGAGATCTTTGTTTGGATAGTCTTCGGGAAAAGTCACCTCAATAGTCTTTGTCTCACCCTTTTTCATACCAATGACCTGCTCTTCAAAACCTGGGATAAACTGACCACTTCCGAGGCGAAGCTCAAATCCTTCAGCGCTTCCTCCAGGAATCTCTGTGCCATCTTCAAGAGTCCCTTTGAAATCGATTGTGACAAGATCCCCCTCTTTTGCTACTTTTCTGCGGGGATTTTCTACAAACTGTGCCATAGCTTCAGCAAGCTCTTCGAGGCGCTTTTCTACCTCTTCATCACTCACTTGTGGCTCTTCATATGTAGGGATAAGCTCTTCATATCCTTCAAGGTCTATCTGTGGTTGCAATCCAAGCTCGATTTCCGCTTCGATATACTCCTCTTTCTTCTCATATTTGCTAAATCTTGGCTCTCCCAATATTGCACTTCTTTCAATTCCTAGCTCTTCGATTGCTTTATCAAGAGCTTCTTTTAATACTTCAGATTCTGCATCTTGCGTGATTTTATCTCCATAGCGCTGCTTAATGATAGCTACTGGAACCTTTCCTTTTCTAAAACCTGGTAGATCCATAGTTTTAGCGAGGTTTTTTGCTATCTTTTCGCTCTTTTTCTCAAGATCTGCTTGCGCGATTTTTACATCGAGTTTCGCATTTGCATTGTCAACTTTGGTAGCTTGCACTTCCATCAAATTCCTTTTTATTTAAAATTTAGGTCTTATTTTATCAAAATATTGTGATAAAATCTAAAAAAAACTTTTGGAGCATTCATGCAAAGAGAGCAAGAGTTTGAAGAGGCCATAAGAAAAATCCTCAAAATTATAGGTGAAGATCCAAGCCGCGAAGGGCTCATAAAAACTCCTCAGCGTGTCTACAAAGCATTTATGCATTTAACCCAAGGCTACAATCAAGATCCCAAAGAGGTGCTTGGCGAAGCACTCTTTAGCTCAACAAATGATGAGATGGTTGTGGTACGTGATATTGAGTTCTATTCACTCTGTGAGCACCATCTGCTTCCTATAATTGGACGTGCTCATGTAGCCTATATTCCTGATGGTAAAGTTGTGGGTCTTTCAAAAATCCCTCGCATGGTAAATGTCTATGCTAGGAGACTCCAGATTCAAGAGCAGATGACTGAGCAGATTGCTGATGCGATTATGGAGACAGTCAAGCCAAAAGGTGTAGGCGTTGTAGTCCAAGCGCGTCACATGTGTATGGAGATGCGCGGTGTAGAGAAGATTTGTTCAACAACTGTAAGCTCTGCTCTTCGCGGAGTCTTCAAAGAAAACATCAAGACCCGCGAAGAGTTCTTTAGCCTCATCAATGCACTGCAAACGAGACGTTTTTAATCTTTACAGATCCCTTCTGCTTTGGCCATGGCAAGGATTTCATCAAGATGGATCGCTCTTTCATCTGCCGGGTCATCCTCACGACTTTTGCATTTTCCACAAGCTGTTCCAGCATCTGTGGCTTCCATAAGCGAGTCAAGATCACAGTTTCCAGCTTTAATAGCATCCATAATCTCTTTGAATGTCACCTCCATACACTCGCAGACTACATATACATCATCAATAGAACCGAGTTGATCAAACTTCATCTTTCCCCTCCTTCTTTTAAGTTAGCTTATTATACATAACTTGTAACATCATTTATGCTACTTTTGCAACAATATGCTATAATCAAATTAAAATAAGAGAAAATATATCTCATTTAGGAGAAGCTATGAGTGAAAACACACAAACAGAACAAAACTTTAAAGATCTACCTTTTGAAGAAAAGTGGAAAGCGATAGAAAAAGTTATCGATGAAAGTATACGCCAGTTCCTTGTCATGGATGGTGGGAACATGGAGATAATTGATATGAAAGAGAATGGTGACTTCATCGATGTCTATATACGCTACATGGGAGCGTGTGTGGGATGTGCGAGTGCTACGACCGGCACACTCTTTGGAATCGAACATACTCTTAGACAAAAATTAGGCTACGAAAATATCCGTGTTCTACCGATTTAGATGAACAAATTCGACGCTATTCATTCAATCGATTTTTGCACACTCGATTATGAGTGTGCATATTTGCCAAAGAAAAAGACGAGGATGTACTATCGCTACATCCCCAATGCTACGAGAACGCTAGCAAGTGAACTTATCAAAAGAGGGTGGCGCCGCTTTGGACACTCCTACTTTCATCCTATATGCAAAGGGTGTAGTGAGTGCAAAAACATCCGCATAGATGTACAAAATTTCAAGCCGACTCGCTCTCAAAAGCGAGCAATCAAGAAAAACCGCAATACCCAGATCTATATCCAAAAACCAACTCTTACCTATGAGCATGTAGAGCTCTATAACAAGTTTCATAAATTCAAAGAAACCAAAAGTGGATGGAACTACAATGAGATGGATGTGCAGACCTACTATGAAGAGTTTGTAGTAGGAGCGCACAACTTTGGCAAAGAGGTGCTCTACTTTGCAGATGACAAACTCATCGCAGTGGATCTTATCGATATTTTGGATGATGGAATTAGTTCTATCTATTTTTTTTATGACCCAGAATATGAAAAGCTTTCTCTTGGCGTCTATTCTCTGCTGGTACAGATTCAACTTGCCAAAAACTTAGGATTAGAGTGGATATATCTTGGATACTGGGTAGATGGATGCAAATCTTTTGCATACAAAACAAACTTCAAGCCCTATCAGATATTAGAGGGTTTTCCGCCTCTTGAAGAAGAGCCGCAGCGGCAAGAGATCGATCTATCGACGCTGTATTTTTCTAGCAAATGCGATCAAAACCCGCACAACTGCAATCAAAATGTAGACAACAAAAGTAAAGAGTAGCGGATGCAGCACCCCAAAAGGGCTGTGAGGCAGAGCTTTAAAATGCTCTATAGGGTGTGAGAATAGCTCTTTGGAGTGCATCCAAAAACACAAAAAGAGAAGCAAGAAAAGGTAAATCCCTACTTCTCTTACAACTCTTTGCTTCATATACTTCCTACATCAAACCGCGAAGCATCAAATTCCAATACATCGGCTTAAGCATATAGAGGTCAAATGCCCACCAGATCCATCGCGGCTCAGCAGGATCAAGGAAGCTAAATGTAGGAGCTGGGCCATCATAGTTGAATTCTGCAAGCATTATTTTGCCATACTGTGTTTTGAGCGGACATACAGTGTAACCATCAAATTTTGCCTTTGGCTCTTTGCCTTCCATAACTGCTACAAGGTTTTCTTGTATGATTGGACCATGGTGCCTTGCACTCCCACCTGTCTTTCCAAGAGGAATACCCAGAACATCACCGATACCAAAGACGTTTTTATATTTAATGTGCTGGAGTGTATAACGATCAGCTGCCAACCATCCTTTACCGCTCCCTTTTTGCCATGCAAGAGGAGAGTTTTTAAACTCATTTGCTGCAGTCATTGGAGGCACAATATGAATAAAATCATATGGCATCTCTACATTTTCTTCTTTTGTTATATAGTCATAATCCTCAAGATCTGGATCCCACTCACCTTTTACTTGGTATGTATGATGAAAAGTTGCTACCTTTTTTACTGGATCAATCTTGATGAGATTGTGATTCCATTTGTTTTCAATATTGCCATACATTGGCTGCACGTGCTTTTCAAGGGTATCATTGTATGATTTGATACCAAAAAGTTTGCTCCCTTTTCCTTTTGTGAAGTAGAACTTCGCATTTTTGTGCACATCCGCACCACCCATTGGGCCATTGCCGCGCAAGAAGTCATCACTGAGGTAGAGAATTTTTTGTGGAGCACCACCACACTTGATAGGAGTTGCAGGCTGTGTACAGATTACATTGAGAGGATTGTTGGGCGAAGCTTTCTCAGCAGCAGCACGCATCTGCTTAAACCACTCCCATGTAATCTCACCACCCTTGACACTTCCAGTTTCAGGATTATTGTAGTAAACACTTGCTATACCGTTTTTACCGAGCATATCTGTAGTGAGCCCTTCAATCTGCTCATACTGATACGAGATACCTACACCTACCACCAAAAAATCATATTTGATTTTGCCATTTTTAGCAGTAACTACCTGGTTGTTATCTGGATCAAACTCTACTACTTTATCTTTGACCCAATTAACACCATCAGGAACAAAATCTTTATTTGGTCTTTTGATCTCATCAGCTGTATAGAGACCAGCAGCCATGAACACTTGCCCTGGCTGATAGAGATGAATCTCGTTTGGTGCAATGAGAGTTATCTTTGCATTGCTTGCAGCGCGGCGAAGTCTTGCTGCTGCCATGATACCACCAGCACCACCACCTACGATAACAATGTGCGCTTTTGCTTTAGAAGTGTTCTTTGGCTCTTCGGCTCTCGCACTGCCGCTTCCTACCATTACACCAGCAGTTGAGAGCCCCATGATTTTGAGGGCATCACGACGACTGAGACCTTCACTTTTGAGAGTCTCTTCGATGACCTCTTGGACGTTTTTGAAATTTTTGATATCTTTTTTATCCATAAGCACTCCTCACATAATTTAATGTTAATAATAGAACTTTTTAGCTTAAGAAGTAATTATAATATTGTTAATAATTATTTATCTAAACTATTGTGGAGACAAAGAGTTGGATATATTGATTATTATTAAATATGTTGCGAGCTGGGTAGAAAACGATATCGATATATGAGCTTTGGATCTCATACTCATTCTTGAATTTAATAGCTTTGAAGGTGCGATTTTCACTGCGTAGAGTCATCAAGAGATGCTTGCCATCCTCTCCCACACTTCTGTGCTCTAAAACCTCCACATCTTTTGTCACAAACTTTGGCATAGGATTGCTCTCGCCATAGGGTGCAAATGATTCGAGAATATCGATAAGCTCCCAGTCAATCTGATCAAAGGGCAGCTCACCCAATACATCTGACTCTTCTACAAAAGCCTCTGTGGGAAGCTTGGCAGTAAGAGCATTGATACTCTTTTTGAATGCATGAAGGTTTGATGGTTTCAAGGCAAGCCCTGCAGCCTTCTTATGTCCACCAAAACGCTCAAGATACTCACTCGATCCCTCTAGTAATTTATAAAGATCCACTTGCGCCAGACTCCGACCGCTACCTTTATAGTATTCGCCTGATTTTGTCAATACAATTGCTGGCTTTTTATATCGCTCACAAAGCCTTGCAGCCACTATTCCCACTACTCCCTCATTCCAATCCTCACCAGTACTTACAATTACAGGCTCATTATCCACAAACTGCTGCGACTCTTTGAACACTCTTCTCTCTTCAGCTTTGCGCATGGAATTGAGCGCAATGAGTCTTGCATGGTAGACACTAGCACTAAAGAAATCTTTTGCGCGTAAAAAATCGAGAGCAATGGATGCATCCTCCATGCGTCCAGCACTATTTATCACTGGAGCGATACTAAATGCTAGATCTTCACTGCTAAACTGATGCTTCTTCATTACGCTGCGCAAGAACTTCACTGCAGGCCGCTCACTCACCTCAAACATCTGCAAACCAGCCTGTACCAAAGCTCTATTGATATGGCGCAATGGCATAACATCGGCTACTATTGCTATAGCCAAAAGATCCAAAAACCGCTTCATATCCACTTCAAGCCTCATAGCCTGTTTAAGCCCACCTATCAAAAACCATGCAACCTGCGCTCCACAAATCTCTGTATAGGCAAAATCGCACGACTCTTGCTTGGGATTGATGATGGCATAAGCATCTGGTAGCTCAGTTCCTGGGGTGTGGTGATCAGTAATAATGAGATCAATTCCTAACTCTTTACAGTAGTTTGCTGCCTCAATCGCACTGATACCATTATCGACTGTGATAATGAGATCACTCTCTCGCACCTCATCGATCACACTCTTGCTTAGTCCATATCCGTGCTTGAAACGATTAGGGATAATATGTTTGACAGGATAATCTAGTAGTTCAAAAAACTCCAGCATCAGTGCAGTCGAGACAACACCATCCACATCATAATCACCCACAATTGTGATGCGCTCTTTGTTCTCAATTGCACTCTTGATGCGCTTGGCTGCACGAGGAAGGTCTTTGAGAGTATCGGGAGAGGGGATCTGCCTCAGTTTGATAAATCCCTCTTCAAATCTTTTTTGAAGAATAATATAGACATCATTTTTTGTCAGTCTTTTCATTTATAATCAAGCGAACTTTTTATAAATGCTGTAATGAGTGGATTTGGTTTTTGCAAATGTGATGTAAATTCTGGATGAAACTGTACACCGATGAACCAAGGGTGCTCTTGTATCTCTACAGCCTCAATAAGACCCTCTTCACTCTCCCCGCTTACAATCATTCCATTTTCTTCAAGCATTTTCCTATATGCCGGATTTGCCTCGTAACGGTGGCGGTGACGCTCATAAATCACATCTTGATGATTATACGCCTCCCAAAGTTTTGTACCCTCTTTAATCTTGCACGGATACTCACCAAGACGCATAGTACCACCCATAGGAGAGGTATGAGTACGTATCTGCTTTTGACCAGACGTATCGATAAACTCATCTATAAGGTAGATTACTGGATGCTTTGTATCAGGGTCAAACTCCATAGAGTTTGCATCTGTAATACCCAAGACATTGCGTGCATACTCAATGATGCTTAGCTGCATCCCCAAACAAATACCAAGATAAGGGATTTTGTTTTCTCTTGCATAGCGTATCGCTTCAATTTTCCCAAGCACACCCCGCTCTCCAAAACCACCTGCGACAAGCACACCATTGACATCTTTCATGAACTCTTCAATACCCTCAGCCTCAACAAGTTCACTATCAACCCATTTGATATTGACACGGGTATCAAGAGCCGCCCCAGAGTGCACAAGAGCTTCTGTGAGAGACTTATAGGACTCTTTGAGTCCCAGATACTTCCCAACAAATGCGATCGTTACCTCATCTTTTGGAGCTATAATCTTTTTGACGATCATATCCCACTCATCCATTTTGGGCTCAAGCTCACCGAGGCGCAGCTGTTTAGAGATTGGTTTGAGGATGTTTTGCCGCAAGAAATTGAGTGGTACTTTATAGATAGTCTCGGCATCTTTTGCCTCTATCACACTCTCTTCAGGGATCCCACAGCTTCTTGCAATTTTGCTTTTTACATCTTTTGGTAGAGGTCTTTCGCAGCGAGCGATGATCATATCGGGGCTTATCCCTATACGGCGAAGTTCTTGGACACTGTGTTGTGTAGGTTTGGTTTTGAGCTCTCCGGCTGCAGCGATATATGGCACAAGTGTGACATGGATATTGTAGGCTTTGTGCTCTCCAAGTTCATGGGTAAGCTCTCGGATAGCTTCCAAAAACGGTAGCCCTTCAATATCTCCTACTGTCCCTCCAAGTTCCACTATGAGAACATCTTTGCCTTTTCCGGCCTTTTTGATGCGGTTTTTGATCTCTTCAACTATATGCGGAACAACCTGGATCGTTTTACCAAGATAGTCACCTTTGCGCTCTCTTTGAATCACAGAGAGATAGACCTGTCCGGTAGTGAAGTTATTGAGGCGGGAGAGCTTCACATCCAAAAAGCGTTCATAGTGGCCAAGATCAAGATCAGTTTCGGCACCATCCGCAGTCACAAATACCTCTCCGTGCTCAAGCGGACTCATGGTGCCTGGGTCTACATTGATATAGGGATCTATTTTGAGTATAGAGACATCAAGACCGCTGTTTTTGAGCAGTGCACCAATACTTGCACTAGATATTCCCTTGCCAAGAGAGCTTAGCACCCCACCAGTTACGAAGATATATTTCGTCATCACTCACCCCGTTTTTAAGTTTTATTTTATCTCACTCTTGCTTAAGATAGCCTATTAAACTTTATTAGCTACAATGCTCACAAAGGATTATCATGAAAAAGATTATTCTGTTGCTGCTCATCTCCTTCTTACTTAGCGCAAAAAGCCTCAATCCACTCTTGCAATCACCACATATTGTCCAAAAGAGGAGCAAAAATAGCTACTATACAACCATCAAAAAACTCAAATACATCATCAAAAAAAAGGGCTTTAAGATCATTGCTGCCATAGATCATACAAAAATGGCCAAAAGTGTAAAAGTGAGGATAGATCCGGCATACCTCATCATCTTTGGTAACCCAAAAGTTGGTGCAAAACTCATGAAACTTGATGTGCGTGCAGGACTCGATCTGCCTATGCGTATACTCGTCTTTCGTCTCAAAGGCAAAACATATATTTCCTACCATAAACCAATAGAACTGCTACGCTACTACCATCTGCAAAAAAGGTTACTTTTGCAAATGGACAAGGTTTTAGATCAGATTAGTGACTATGCGAGGAAGTAGTCTTTTGTAAAAACTGCACTAGCTTATCTTTTGGCATAGGTTCGGCAAAATAGTAGCCCTGGACTCTCTTAGCATCCAAATTTTCTAAAATTTTAATCTGTGATTCTCTCTCAACCCCTTCGACAACACTCCCAAGATCAAGAACCCTTGCTAGCTCCAAAACAGCTCTGATGAGTACAAAATCTTTCTGACTCTCTTCAAGATTGTCTATAAAACTTTTATCAATCTTTATCATATCTACCGAAAAATGCTTGAGATAATAGAGCGATGGATATCCGGCACCAAAATCATCTATTGCTATGCGAAATCCTAAAGATTTCAAGTATTCAATTTGCTGCTGCATAGCTGCAAAATCCTCCACAGCCTCACTCTCAGTAATCTCCAATACTAAGCGCTCTGGAGCTATATTCTGCTGCTCAATCAAATATCCAATATCTTTTTGAAAATCTGGATGGAGGAGATCTTGAAGGCCTATGTTGACACTAATATACTCAAAATTGTCAAACTCGCTGGCTAGCTTCGTAGCCTCTTGCAATATCCACAATGTGACTCTATAAAGCTGCTTACTCTCCTTTAAAAGATCGATAAAAAGAGCCGGTGACATGATGCTTTTTTGTTTAAAATTCCAACGTATCAATGCTTCAGCACTATCGAAATCCCTCTTTTGCAGATTATAAATTGGCTGCAGATACAACAAAAAATCTTTAGAGAGCTGTACTTGCTCTAAGTCGTTAAATATCCTGTTTTTTTGCAAGAGGTTTATGTGCATATACTCATCAAAAAAGAGAGCTCTATTTTTGCCTGATTTTTTGGCTGCATACATAGCAATATCCGCATTTTTCATAAACTCATCCACATCACCATAATCAAAAAGGGCTACACCTATACTTATAGAAGGATAAATTTTCACTCCATCGATAAAAAGAGGTATATTGAACTCTTCAAAAATCTTCTCTATGACATGTTCCACTTTCTCTTTGGCTAGAGTAGTATTACCTGGTAAGTTTGTAAGCAAAATCGCAAACTCATCTCCCCCAAAGCGCGTAATCACATCCTCTCCTCGCAAAATCTTTTGCAATCGTCCAGCCACTGTGATCAAAAACATGTCACCCACGCTGTGACCAAATGTATCGTTGATTTTTTTAAAATCATCAAGATCCAAAAAAAGCAGAGCATTAAGACGCTTGTATCGCTTTGCGTGCTTCATCGCCTTTTTAACAAACTCTACAAAAATCTTTTTGCGTGGGAGTTTTGTAAGCTCATCATAATAAGCATAAAATTCAGCCTCTTTGGCTGCTAATTTTTGTGCAGTGATATCCTCTGCATACACATTGCGCAGATGGCGATTGACATCAACGACAAAAAAACTGTAATACTTTTTACCTATCTGCTTCTCTACTTTTTGCTTAGAAGTTTCACAGAGTTGATCTTGAAAAGCTTCCCAATCACTCATTAATATGCGCAGCTCTTTGGCTGCATCATTTTCTACTACTATTTTATGGGTCTTGCAATCAAGCTGCAGGACAGGATTTGGATTTGTAAGATAAAACTGTGCATAGTGCTCGAGTTTCTTTTTGGCCTCATACTCATGAGTAATATCTTGTATAATACCAAGACCTCCCACTATCTCACCGCGTTCATTATAAACAGGTGTCACATGAAGGCGCATACAGATACGTTTGTAAGGATTTTCTATGATAAATTCACCTTCGAGTTTAATACCTCTTCCCTGCGCTATGCTCTCCTTCAATGCATTGATCAAGCGCTCATCTGTGAGTTTTGTAAGCTCATATCCTAAAAATTTCTCATAATTAAGACCTAAAATCGTAAAGACCTCTTCGTTAGCATCCAAAATCCGTAGCTCTTTATCATAAAAAAATATTCCCACAGGAATATTATCAAAGAGCATCTTCAAACGTTTGAGAGATTTTTGAAGATCTAGGGCGTATTTCTCCTTTTGATGCGTAAGACTTATGACATCAGCAAACATCTGATGCAGATCTTTTGAAATTTTTACAAGATAGAGCCACAAAAATATTGCACCAAGCCCAATGAGCCAATCTATTTTGACACCATGCATAAAAGACCAAAATGCATAGGAGAGAAGAAGTATAGAAGCATATGCAATACTAAGTTGCACTATCACAGAAAAGAGAACCACTCCACCTGCAGCCAATCCACTAAAAATAAATCCCAAAAAAAGTCTGTGAATAGTATCAGCATCGTTAAATACAAGCCATAAAACACCAGCCCATACCACAGCAGTCAAAATTGCTAACGTAATATAGAAACGAATAATTTGCTGAAGTACAACTCTTCTGTTTTTATATAAAAAATAGAGATAAAGTCGCGCAGTGACCACAAGAATAAAAAAGATACTCCAAATAATTAAATTTGAATCAATCTTCGGCCATACAAGAGCAAGTACAAGGAGAAATGCTGCAACATTACCCAGAGCACCTTTAGGAGTTGTAAGAATGAGTTTATCGCGAAGTTGTGGTGTCAAAAAGTTTTGCATAAAAATTCCATTAAATATGTTTATTATTTACTCAAGTATGATGTAAAAATACTTAATTTAAGATTAATTTATAAAAATTTTGCAAATTTTTTGAGTTCATTTTCATGCTGCTTGTAATCTTTGCAACGCTGCTGCACCAGCTTCCAGAAGGCTTTTGAGTGGTTGAAATGGTGCAAATGGCATAGTTCGTGAATGATCACATAATCAATCGTCCCAGGTGGAAGCATCATCAGACGATAAGAAAGATTTATATTTCCTTTGCTCGAACAACTCCCCCACCTTGTTTTAGCTGCTGTAATATGCACCTTCGCATACCTATCTCCAAACTTTGATGCTAGCATTTCAACGCGCCCTGGCAAATACTCTTTGGCCTGCGTTTTATAAAACAGTGCAAGATTATCTTCTAAATATCTATCACTTAAAAAGTGCTCATCCACTAGCCTATACCCCTCCTCTATGCTTGCAATCTTATAAGCTTTGCCAAGATAGTAGATATAAGTTGGATAGAGCTTTGCAGCAAAGTAGTCTCTATGCTTGGCAAAAAAATTATCTATGACCCTTTGAGGCACAAAATAGGGAGCCTTTATAACTACTTCGCCATTTTTGACAAATCCACGGATGCTTTTGCGAAGCTCTCTTATGAGGATGTAGTGCAAACTCTCAATCCTTCTATATTTACTTCCACAAGCTCTCCTATTTGATACTCTTTCATTTTTGGGAGGCGATAGATTCCTCCTATAAACGCTACTTCTATAAATTTTTCTCCTACTCCCACCACTTCTGCTAGATGTTTGCCAGGTCCTACAAAGTCGCGCTTTTCTTTAAACGCTTTGATCTTCCCTGCCTCCATGATGGCAATACGATCTGCAAGGCGATATATCTCGCCAATATCATGGCTTACCATGATCGTCGTCGCTTCAAACTCCTCATGAAGCTCTTTGATTTTTGTCTGCAAAAATGAGCGCATCACAGGGTCCAGTGCTGCCAAAGGCTCATCAAGGAGCATAATTTTTGGTTTGCGCATATAGGCTCTTGCAAGTGCTACACGCTGCTTTTGCCCACCACTGAGCTCATGGGGATAGCGCATAGCCAAATCTTTCATATCACATAGATCCAAGAGATGGTATGCCAAAGCTTTGTCATTGTGTACATACAATAGATTCTCGATTACACACATATTAGGAAAGAGTGCATAATCTTGAAAAACAAAACCAATGGATCGTTTTTGAGGTGGAAGGGTCTTGGATCCATCAAGCCAGAGCTCTCCATCTACCTCAATAGCCCCTTTTGCAGACTCTAGTCCAGCAATAATGCGCAAAAGTGTCGTTTTTCCACTTCCACTTTTGCCCTGCAGGGCCAAAAACTCTCCTCTTTCTAAGTGCAACGAGGCTTCAAGGGAGAAGCTTGCAAGCTCTTTGTACACCCCAGCTCGCAACATTAAAATATCCTCTTTTTATTGTAACTGTAGACCACAAGGAGCACTGCGAAACTGATTGCTACCATAATCACGCTATATATATGGGCTGCGTGGTAGTCGAGCATCTCCACATACTCATATATCGCAATACTTGCTACTTTTGTCTTTCCAGGAATCGAACCACCTACCATGAGCACCACACCAAACTCTCCTATCGTATGTGCAAAAGTGAGGACAATTGCAGTCAAAAGCGCTTGCTTAGAGCTTGGAAGCACAACTTTCCAAAGTGTTTGCCAGCTCGATTTCCCAGCTACAAAACTCGCCTCTATCACGCTCTTTGGTATGGTACTAAAACCACTTTGCAAAGGCTGCACCATAAAGGGGAGGCTATAGAGCACACTTCCAAACACCAATCCCGTAAAGCTAAAGAGTGGCTCGATACCAACAGAGTTTAATAGCTTTCCCACAAGAGAGTCTGGTGCAAACATCCAGATAATGTAGAATCCTAGCACTGTAGGCGGCAATACAAGCGGCATCGAGACAACAGTCTCAAGGATTGGCTTGATAAAATTTTGTGAACGCACAAGATACCATGCCAATGGTATTCCTATAGTGAGTAAAATCACTACAGTTGTAGATGCTAGCTTGAACGAGAGGATAAATGGCGTCCAATCAATCATCTATTATGTACCCATATTTTTGGAAAATTTTTGCTGCATCTTTTGAAAAAATGTAGGCAAAAAACGCCCTCGCAGCGCTATTGTTACGCAATATAACGATGCCTTGCTCGATAGGAGTATAGAGCTTGGGATCAATATCAATAGCATGTAATTGCTGTAAAGGTTTAGCTTGCAAAGCTGATTTTGCTATAAAACCACAATCTGCAACTTTGATAGTATATGCTGTAGTTTGGGCAATCGACTCACCATAGATAAATCTTCTCTTTAATTTCTCATAAACTCCCATATGCTCCAAAGCCTCCTTTGCAGCAAGACCATAGGGTGCAGTTTTTGGATTTGCAATTGCAATTTTTTGGCACTTTTGTAGGTCTTTGAGCGTATGAATATTTTTGCCCACAAGCACAAGAGCACCTTTGGCATAAACCAGAGGCCTCGTATATGTCAAGCCACTTTTGTAGAGCTCATCTGGATAGCGCATATCTGCTGAGCAAAAAATATCAAAAGGGGCTCCTCGCTTAATCTGCGCTGTCAGCTTGCCGCTACTACCTGTAATGACCTGTACATCTATATCTGGATAACTCTGTTCAAAACTCTTCACGATATCTTGCATCACAAAACTCAAATTTGCCGCAGCAGCAATACGCAAAGTCTGCGCTTGCAAAAAAAGCGTAAAGAGTAAAACAATAAAAGCTACTCTCATTTTGTTTCCTTTGCAATAATTATTTGTCTTGGATCGATACTAAAATGAATCATAAACCCTTTGAGCTTAAATTTACCTCGAATATGGAGCACTTCTCCTTCGACCTCTACTTTGATCTCTTGCTCACCCATCTTTTCTACAAGCCTTCCCTCTAGAGTGTTACCTCCTTTTGGACTCACTGCACCAGCTTTGAAGATAAACAACACTTCATCTTTTTCTTTGAGATTTAGCTCTTGCAAAGCTTGATGAGTGATAATGGCTTTGAGTTTTTGCTCGCCAAGCATACCGTGAACTACCACTTCCTCAACTTTAACTTTTATTTTTTTGATATGTACTTTTATTTTGTTGCGAGATGAGAGGTTAAGGGATGAAGTTTCACTAGTCCCACTTATAAACTTTTGCAGTCTTTGCTCTGTTTCTTCATAAAGCTGCAAAAGCTCCTTTGCAAAATCTGTCAGCTTTGTACCACCACCACCACTTCCTCCACTTTGGCGCACCACCAAAGGCTTCACTGCAAAGCTATTCATCTGCTCAATACTATCCCACGCTTTTTTGTAACTCATACCAAGAGCCCTTGCAGCTGCAGAGATGGAACCGTGCTCGTCTATGAGCCTTAGAAGTCTCACTCTTCCAGCCCCAAGCTTCACACCATCTTGTTCGATAGAGAGTTTTGTCCTAATCCGCATCGCCCACCGTTATGTTTTTATTTATACAATGCTACACAAAATTTGCTAAGATATGGTTGAAAAAGAATAAGGGGCTTTCGATATAATTGAGATGAAAAATAATTCATGGAGCAATTTTTTATGATAAAAAAGAGTAAGTTTGCTTTTTCGCTCTCTCTGTTTATATTCGATCTTTTTATTCTCGCATTACTTCTTTATATAACTATTTTTGCAAGAGTTCATCTCTTTCCATCCTTTTTGCCAAACATAGAAAACAGCTATATTGATATGAAAAGTTACTCTTGGGTACTCATTTTTCCCTTACTTATATTTTTATATGAAGGGCTCTACACAAAAAGATTTACATTTTGGGATGAGGTAAAATATATCTGGAAATCACTTTTAATAAGTGCAATATTCATCATCTTTTTGCTCTTCTTTTTGAAAAAATCGCATGAATACTCACGTCTCATAATTGCATCATGGCTTTTGGTAAGTAGTTTTATTTTACCAATTTTAAGACCACTATTTAAAAAAATTCTCTACAAATTACATCTTGGCAAAGAGAGTGTTTTAATACTTGGATCAAATAAAAGTGCTAAAGATTTTTACAAAGCTGTACTGCAAGAAGATAACCTAGGGTATGATATAGTAGGCTTTGTTGATGACAAATCGCAAATAGAAGAAATCGAAGGTATACAAATCCTTGCACCATTAAAACAGTTTGAGAAGATCATTCAAGCTACTAAAATTGATGTAGTTGCCATAGCCCTACCTAATAAAAAGTCTGAAGAGATCTCTGACATTGTCAATAGAGTTTTATATAAAGTAGAAAATGTCTTCTTCATACCCGATATCAAAGAAATCCCCATTGTAGGATTGGAGACAAGGTACTTTTTCAAAGAGGACCTCTTGGCGTTGGAGATCAAAAACAATCTTGCAAGTCGAACCAATTTTTTCATGAAAAGAGCTTTTGACTATTCTTTCTCTCTTGCTATTTTTCCGCTTCTAGCTCCTTTCATGGCAATTATTGCTTTTCTTATCAAAACTACCTCCAAAGGTCCTGTCATTTTTGTACAACAAAGGGTTGGTAAAGATGGAGAGGTTTTTTCATGCTACAAATTTCGGACAATGTATGAGGATGCGGAAGAGAGGCTGCATGAAATACTTGAAAAAAACCCAACTCTTCAAGATGAATGGATTAAACGTAGAAAACTCAAAAATGATCCAAGAGTGACGATTATTGGAAAATTTTTGAGGAAAACCTCGCTTGATGAACTTCCTCAAATTTTTAATGTCCTCAAAGGAGAGATGAGTCTTGTAGGACCAAGACCCTATATGGTAGGTGAAGTTCAAGAGATGCAAGAGTATGAAAGGGAGTATATTACAGCTGTATATCCTGGTATTACCGGACTTTGGCAGGTAAGCGGGAGAAGTGAGATACCATTTGAAGAGCGGATAGATTTAGATATCTGGTATGTACGCAACTGGAGTCTTTGGCTCGATATTGTGATACTTTTTAAAACAATTAAAGTTATTTTCAAAAGAGAAGGTGCTTATTAGTAATTTTATATCTTCTCTAATTTTTCTATGATAAACTCTTCAATCTCTTTTTGAAATCTTTTCTTGGAAAATTTTAATGCATTCTCTCTTATTTTATGCAGCTTAAAGATATCGATATTTTTCTCAAACTTCTCAATAGCTTCAATAATAGCTTCACTGCTTTGGGTATGAAAATGCACACCCGTTTGCATATCTATAACTGTCTCTTTGGTACCACCCTCCCCCAAGCATATTACCGGTGTCCCGCAGGCCTGGGCCTCAACAGGAGTAATTCCAAAATCCTCAACTGCTGCAAAAACAAAAGCCTTGGCTTTTTGCATGAGAGAGAGAAGAATCTCATCAGGTTGATATCCCAAAACCTCCACATTTTTTCCAGCTTTCTCTTTGATTTTTTGCATCTGGGGACCATCACCTACTACAACAAGTTTTCTATCTATTTTCGCAAATGCTTCTACAATGAGATCAATTTTTTTGTAGGGCACGAGTCTAGATGCTGTAAGGTAAAAATCCTCTTTGTTTTCAACACATGTAAACTTCTCTATATCTACTGGAGGATAGATTACAACTGCATCCTTTTTGTAAATTCTATGGATTCTCTCTTGCACATATCTTGAATTTGCTACAAAATAATCAACTCTATCCAATGTTGCTACATCCCATGTGCGAATATTTTTGAGAGTTTGTGCTACGAGAAGCTTTTTGAGTCCGTGCAACTCTGCTGTATACTCCTCATACAGATCCCATGCATAGCGAATAGGAGTATGGCAGTATGAGATATGTAACTGCTTGTTATCTCTTTTGATACCTTTTGCAAAAGCCCAAGATGAACTGATAATTACATCATATCCGTTCAGATCAAAACTCTCAATGGCTTTTGGAAAAAAGGGAAGATAATTTCTAAAGTACTTTTGTGCAAAAGGGAGTTTTTGAATAAAAGAGGTGTGAGCATGTTTCCCTTGTAAAACCTGCTCTCTCTCAAAATAGTTTAAAAAATCCACAAGAGAAAAAACATCTGCTTGTGGATATATCTCTAAAAGAGCTTGCAAAACCTTCTCTGCACCAGCATTTGTAACCAACCAATCATGCACTATAGCAACTTTCAATTTCACACTACCTTTAAAAACTATATTCTTCGCATTGTAACAAAAAGTTTCTCTATAAAATTTGGCACAAATATTCCTTGAAATCAGTCTGATTGCGATAGAGGAATCTGCCATTTTCATAAAGCTAGAGGCACAAAAACTATCAGATAACGATTCCTATTTGATACATATCAATTTTTTTTGTCTTTAAATAGGTAAAATATTTTTTGGACTTCTACCCTCAAGGAGCATCTCGATGGAAATCTCTCTTCCAAAAATTATCATCAAGCGAGATGGTTCAACGCAACCATTTATGGCTTATAAAATTGAAGATGCAATCAAAGCCGCTTTTGATAGTGTTCTGGTCCCTTATGACAAACGCGTTTTTGAATCGGTATTAATGCGTATTAGTTTCGCTTTTGTCAAAGGTGTGGAAGAGATACAAGACATCATCGAGTATGAACTCTATCGGGCTGGATATTTTGAAGTAATGAAATCGTTTATAACCTATCGATTTTTACATAAAATGCAACGTGAGCATATTTTGGGATTAAATGATGATACCACTTTTGTAAACTCTACACAAAGTGTAGAGGAGTATATCAACAAGAGCGATTGGCGTATCAATGCCAATGCCAACACCGGATACTCGCATGCTGGCTTGGTGAATAATCTTGCTGGTAAAATTATTGCTAATTTTTGGCTTGATAAAGTATATAGCAAAGAAGAGGGTGCTGCACACCGCAATGGTGATATCCATATTCATGATCTTGATTGTCTAACAGGATATTGTGCAGGATGGAGTTTGCGGGTTTTGCTCAATGAAGGCTTTAACGGTGTGCGGGGGAGAGTGGAAAGTAAACCACCCAACCACTTCCGCACCGCCCTTGGTCAAATGGCCAATTTTTTAGGTATATTACAAAGCGAGTGGGCAGGAGCCCAGGCTTTTAGCTCGTTTGATACCTATCTGGCTCCTTATGTATTCAAAGATGATTTGAGCTATGAAGAGGTGAAAGAGGCGATTAGAAGTTTTGTATACAATCTCAATGTGCCAGCGAGATGGGGACAAAGCCCTTTTACCAATATTACGATTGACTGGACCGTCCCGAAAGATTTGCAAGACCAAATTCCCACCAAGAATGATCGCCATCTCTTTGAAGATGTCCAGGACGACCCCAAACTTCTTCAAAAAGCCAAAGAGCGTGGTGTTGAGAAGCTCACTTCATTGACTTATAAACATTTCCAAAAAGAGATGAATATCATCAATAGAGCCTTTTACGAGGTTATGACAGAAGGGGATAAATCGGGTCAGCCATTTACCTTTCCTATACCCACAGTCAATATTACCGAAGATTTTGACTGGTATGGAGAAAATACAGATATTTTGTTTGAGAATACAGCCAAGATTGGTAGCAGCTATTTTCAAAACTTCATCGGCAGTCAATATATTATCGACCCCGAAACGGGCGAGAAAAAAGAAAACCCCGATAGTTACAAACCAAATGCGGTAAGGAGTATGTGTTGTAGACTGCAACTTGATTTGAGAGAGCTTTTAAAAAGAGGCAATGGGCTATTTGGTAGTGCTGAAATGACAGGAAGTATCGGTGTGGTTACTATCAATATGGCTCGTCTTGGTTATCGCTTCAAAGGGGATAGAGAGGGACTTTTCAAAGAGCTTGAGCGCCTCATGGATATAGCAAAATCTACACTGGAAAAAAAGCGCAAATTTGTTGATGAAATGTTTCAAAGAGGCCTCTACCCCTATACCAAACGCTATTTACCAAATTTCAATAACCACTTTTCTACAATCGGTGTCAATGGAATGAATGAAATGATTCGTAATTTTACCAATGATGCGTATGATATCACCGACCAAAGAGGCATCGATTTTGCTTTGGAGATTTTAGAATTCATGCGCGAAAAACTGCGCTCCTATCAAGAAGAGACCGGTAATCTCTACAATCTTGAAGCAACACCTGCTGAAGGGACAACATACAGGTTTGCCAAAGAAGACAAAAAACGTTTTCCAGATATTATCCAAGCTGGCTTTGGTGAACATATCTACTATACCAACTCTTCACAAATTCCAGTCGGCTATACAGATGACCCCTTTGAAGCACTCGATTTACAAGATGAACTCCAATGCAAATATACCGGCGGTACTGTTTTGCATCTCTATATGAGCGAGAAACTCAGTAGTGCAGAAGCTGCCAGAAAACTGGTACGCGCTGTTATTGAAAATTATAAACTCCCCTATATTACTGTAACACCACTCTTTAGTGTCTGTCCAAAACACGGCTATTTGGAAGGAGAGCACGAGTTTTGTCCAAAATGCGACGAAGAGCTTATTCAAGAGTACATACAAACCTATCACAAGGAGGAAGCATGAAACGCGAAGAAATATTACAAAAAATTGCCCATAAACGCACTAAATGCATGGTCTATACCAGAGTTATGGGATACCATCGTCCCGTTGAGAGCTTCAATATAGGTAAAAAAGGGGAGCACAAAGAGCGCAGACAGTTTCGTGAAGAGCGATGCCAAGTAGCATAAAAGTTTATGACTTTACCTCTTTTACCTTACTTGATTACCCCGATACACCAGCAGCCATTATATGGCTTGCTGGATGCAATATGCGCTGTCCCTATTGTCACAATGCCGATATTGTTCTTGGCAAAAATAGACTCTCTTTTGAAGAGGTTCTTCTCTTCTTGAAAAAAAGAAGAAGAGTATTAGAAGGAGTGGTTTTTAGTGGAGGCGAACCGACACTACATCCCTACCTTACAACAATGCTCCGTCTTACCAAAGAGCTAGGCTACAAAAACAAGCTCGATACAAACGCAAGCCGACCGAATATAGTACAAAAGCTGCTGGAACAAAAACTTTTGGATTTTGTAGCTATCGATTTTAAAGCCCCAAAAGAAAAGTATCAGCAAATAACCGGAATCGATGGATATGAGAATTTTTGTAAAACATTAAAAATCGTACAAAAGTTTCAAATAGACTATGAAGTTCGCACTACAGTACACAGTATTTTGCTCAATGAAACAGATATCAACAGTATGATACGAACACTCCAAAACTTAGATTACCAAAAGACATACTTTTTGCAAAATTTTCGTGACTCATCCAAAAACTTGATGCAACTACCAGAACACCAACCCCTCAATTACAAAAAAATCTCAAAGCAACTTCCACTCCATTTTCGTAATTGATATATAAACACTAAAATTTTTGAACTTTTCGCATTCTCATAAAAAGCCTCTTTACCAAATCTTGGCGTAAGCATCCCTTGAAATCAGCCTGATTACGATAAAGAAGTCTACCGTTTTCAAAGAGCTCAAGACGTAAAAACCCATCAAAATCACTTCCCAATGCTTTGGCTTTTGCTGAAGAACAGCTTGAAACAAAGTGTGAAGTGGTACGCAAGATAAAGGGACAGTTTTGAGAAAAATTATAAAGTTTTTCTATGTAATATTTTGTCAAAGGATTGCTAGTTTGGAGTTTGAGACATGTTATATGTTTGGAAGGGGCACTGTATTTTTTTTCATATATCTTTTGACCACATCCAATAAAAAACAATAGGGCAAGAAGCCCTATGAAAATCTTAGAGTTTACCAGAGTGTGCCTTGTGTGCTGCGATCCAATCTTCGATATTGCCTGTAAAGACATAGACATTTTCATAACCAAGAACTTCAAGATAGGCTTTTACACGGCTTGCGAAGAGACCTTTGAGACATGCTGTAATAATTGGAGTAGTTTTATCATCTGGCAAAATATCGAGATAGTTTGTAAATTCTGGATATGGTGTATAGTAACTATCTGGAATATCTGCCTCTTCTGCATTTTCACCACTCACTTTTGCTGGTGGTCTTACATCAAGAAGTATCGCTCCGGCCTCTTTGAGCAGTTCGATAGCTTTTTCAAGATCCACATTTCCAAGCTCCGGTTTCTCTTTGTTAAGGTCGATTTGTTCTTTAATTCTTTGTGCTACATTTTGTTCAAACTCTGTGAGTTTTGCCATGCGAGCCTCCTTTTTTGGTTTATTTAATTATAGTGCAAAATAGGTAAATAATTTGCAACTTTAGTTGCTCTCAACTTTTTTACAAAAACACCAAATTTATTGCTTTTTAAGATAGATTAAATATAATTGCGAAAACGATTAATATTTCTTATAACTTAGAATATTTCCTCTTATTTTAATAACATTTGTTAATAATATCTCATTTGGGAGCTTCTTCTATGTTTAGTTTCGATACACTCTCTTTGCTCTTCCTCTTTTTTCTTGCACTAGGTGTAGTGCCAAATCTCTTCTACTCTTTTGGCTATATGGATCACATAGTGCGCAAAGTGCATTATCTTCTGCACTATTTTACTTTCATAGCTTCCATGGCAGGAGTCGTGATCGCTGGCAATCCACTGGTTTTTCTCTTTTTCTGGGAACTTATGAGTCTAGCAAGCTGGCAACTCATCTTGACTGATTCCAAAGAGGCTTCTACCATCAAAGCTGCAAGATTTTACTTTTTCATGACGCACTTTGGTTTTGTTTTTATATTGCTCTTTTTCCTCATCACTTCCAATGGCAATCTACAGATGCCTTTTACAAAAATGCATGCAATAGCGGCTGCTTTTCCCTATCCCACACTTCTCTTTTTCTTGCTTATCTTAGGCTTTTTGAGCAAAGCAGGCGTAGTACCTATGCATGTATGGCTTCCTTACGCCCATCCAGCAGCTCCAAGTGCAGTGAGTGCAATGATGAGTGGGGTCATGCTCAAAATCGCCCTCTACGGTTTTTTGCGCATGCTTTTTGTGGTACTCGGTTCTTGGCAGCTTGAGTGGGGCATCCTTATCCTCATCCTCGGTGCACTCTCAAGTCTAGTAGGTGTACTCTATGCCCTTGCCGAACACGATATCAAAGCTTTGCTTGCCAACCACTCCATCGAAAATATAGGTATTATTCTCATTGGTATTGGCATGGGTATGATCTTTGCTTCACTCAATTTACCGCTTCTAGCCACATTTGCTTTCATTGCAGCACTTTTTCACACCTTTAACCATATGAGCTTCAAATCCCTGCTCTTTATGGCGGCTGGATCGGTGCTTCACCAAACGCATACAAAAAATATCGAGAAGTATGGCGGTTTAATAAAGAGCATGCCACTCACTGCTCTTAGCTTTCTCTTTGCTGCAGTCTCTATCTCTGCTTTGCCACCGACAAATGGCTTTTTGAGTGAGTGGATGATATTTCAGTCACTACTTTCATCAAGCAATATTACAAATATTGCTCTCAAAATCTCTATTCCTTTTAGTATCTTTGCTCTAGCTCTTACAGGTGGTCTAGCTATCGCATGCTTTGTCAAGGCTTTTGGGATCACCTTTTTGGGGTTGCATCGCAGTACAAATGCAAAGCATGCTCACGAAGTTAACAGACTCATGCGTATCGGTATGATTGCCATGGCAGGAGTAACTGCTTCGCTTATGCTCTTTGCACCACTATTTTTACGCTTTTTTAATAGTGCTCTCACTCCTTTTGCACTACCAGATATTACACACATCATCACACCAAACTTTTGGAATATCCACTCTGTAACGCATAATGGAGGTGTCGTTTCACCGGTGATATTGCTTGGCGCACTCACTGTCATAGCAGCTCTGCTTACTTGGAGTGCGCGTTTTATTGGAGTGCGCTATCGCACATTCCATACATGGGCGTGTGGATACAATACCAATTCTCGCACACAATATTCGGCTACAGGTTTTGCGGGACCAATACGCAGGTTTTTCGCATGGCTCTATCGTCCGCAAGAGTACCTGCATAAAACTACAATAGCTGGACACAGTACGAAATTTACTACAGCTTTATATGATGTGCATATAAAACCTCTCTTTGAAGCCAGCTTGTATGATGGAAGCAAAAAACTTGTCAATATTATCAGCTACTATGTCTATCGCCTAGGACATTTTGAACAAATTCGCTATGCAGCCATTATTTTCAATCTCATACTTACGGTACTTTTTGGATATCGGGTAGTAGCACATCAATTTAGCTGGGCTACTTTTGTTCTTGAAGCCGTTATAGTTATTGCTACATTCAAGATCTTGGTGCTTGGAGAGAGAAAATGATAAGTTATGCTATTTGGATACTTTTGATGCTACTGACAGCACCGCTTTTTCTTACACTTATCAAAGCTATAAAAATGTGGCTTTTATACAAAAAGCCTCTTTCTCTCCTGCAAGGTTATCGCAACTTCACAAAACTGCTACGCAAAGAGGTGGTAGTAAGTAAAGAGGCAAGTCAAATTACCCATATAGCTCCTTATATGGTACTCACACCTCTTGTAGTTGTACTCTTTTTCTTGCCACCTCCAAGCATCAAGAGCTATTATGTCGGATTTGTAGATGCTTTTACTATCACGGGACTCATAGCGCTCTCTACCTTTTTCCTCATGCTTATAGGTCTTGATAGTGCCAGCAGTTTTGGTGGGATAGGAAGTAGCCGTGAAGCTTTTATATCTGCTTTGGTAGAACCGGCTATGATATTGGTAATTTTTGCTCTTTCTCTCATGGCGGGTAATCTTGGTGTATCTAAGGCCGCTATGACTTTGCAGACCCATTTTCCATCACAACACCTCGCGAGTTTCACCTTTGCAGGAATCGCCTTTTTTATCCTCTTGCTTGCCGAAAATGGACGTATCCCTGTGGACAATCCAGAGACTCATCTAGAACTCACTATGGTGCATGAAGCGATGATCCTCGATATTAGTGGATTTTATCTTGCACTTTTAGAGAGTGCAAGTGCCATAAAATTCATGATTTTTGCATCCCTTTTTGCAAGTTTTTTTCTCCCTTTTGGCATGGATGCACCTTTGCCTTTAGCCTTTTTGCTCTACTTTGCCAAGATTGCACTCATTTGTCTTGTTGTAGGACTTATAGAGGTCAATACAGCAAAACTGCGCCTGTTCAAAGTGCCAAATCTCCTTGGTATCGCAATTGTTTTTGCATTTTTATCATTGATAAGTTTTTATATTTTAGGAGCCTAGTATGACAAATTTTTTCATCGGTATGTTTCTCTCAGCACTCATTGTCACACTGCTTACGACAAGACTCTATCGCCTCCTCTTTTGGTATGGACTCAACTCCCTCTTTTTGGGCTTGGCAGCTATTGCAGAAGCAAGCTACTTAGGAGATAGGGAGATGATGATATCCGGCTCCATCACAATCTTGCTCAAAGCTTTTGCCATTCCTTATATTCTAAAAATTTATGCAAAACGCTTTGCTATAGAACGTAATATTACTCCATCGATTCGTATCCAATACTCTATCATCCTCATCCCTGCAATCCTGGTTTTTACCTTCTATCTTATCGATCCGCTCTTGCACCAAAGCGCAAAAAATTTCATCTCAATATCTATCGCTTCATTGCTCCTTTCGCTCTTGCTCATAGTAGAACATCGCAACATCTTTGCAAAAGTGGTAGGATTTTTGATGATGGAAAATAGCCTTTTTCTCTTGGCTATGACAGCAACTGAAGGGATGCCAATGCTCATAGAGCTTGGTATATTCTTCGACCTCCTCATGGCTGTTATCATTATCAATCTCTTGCTCCAAAGGGAGGCAAATAATGCTTGAGCTTCTCTTCCTTCCACCACTTGCCATCTTCATCTTGAGCTTTTTTAAAACCAACAATATCAAAAAACTGCTCCCAGTTATTAGCTCATTGATTCTCCTACCTACGCTCTTACTCCTTTTTACACCAAACTACCATAGCAATCTTTTCCTCATCGATAATCTCGCCAAGTTTATCCTCATCGTCTCAGCTATTGTAGGTATTGGAGTGACTTTTGCCCTGGAGAGCCTGCAGCATCATGTTACAATCGCAGAGCGCCAATATCGTCGATTCTATCGATTTTTTGGCCTTTTTTGGATCGGCATGATACTCAGTGTCGTAGCCAATAATCTTGGAATTTTTTGGGTGGGGCTCGAATTTGCGACACTTAGCACCGTCTATATGATCAAGACCAACAACACCTCATTTGCACACAAAGAGGCCTGGAATTATATGATTGTAGGCACTATTGCCATCTCCCTCATACTCTTTGGCATTATACTCATCTATGCTGCTGCAAAACCAATGCTTGGTGAAAAAGCTATTGAATTTTTAACTCTCCAGCAACATATCTCACAAATCGGAGCAAAATATCTCTTTGAGATCGGTTTTGCATTTGTAGCGATTGGGAGTTTTATAAAGATGGGGTTTTTCCCTATGAATCTTTGGCTAGCCAATATCGAGCGGGCGGCACACTATCCTGTGGCAGCTCTCTTTAGCGGTATTTTAGAAAGTGCCATTATGAGTGGATTTTTCCGTTTTTCCCTTCTTGCGAAGCAAGTCAATGAGTCACATCTCATTGGATTTACATATATCTATGCACTCTTGACACTTTTTATAGTAGCCTTTCTCATCTACCGCGTCAAAGATTTTATGCGTCTTTTTAGTCTCAGTGGTATTGAACACATGCTCCTCATAGCTATTTTTTGGGTAAGTGGCGGATACTTTGCAGCACTCTTGCATTTTGCTGCACACGCTTTTATCAAACCGGCTCTCTTTATCGCTACCGGTGTGCTTGAATCCAAAGGCAAATACCATATAGCAGGAGCTTTGCGCGGATATAGCGGAGTTAAGGGCAAGCTCTTTTGGCTGATTGTGGGACTCTTGATGTTAGCAATTGTTGGATTGCCTCCAAGTCCTATATTTTTTAGTGAACTTTTTGGATTCGGTGCTATGGTGGATATGGCCAAAGCTAGCCATCATCTCCTCTTGATGTTTAGCGGTATTTTACTTGTACTCCTTTTGCTTGCACTAATCTTTTATAAGTTTGTTGAAATCTATCAGAGTATGAAATATGAAGGCAAAGAGGAGTCTAAAGAGGTTTATGCTAGTGAAGTGAGCGCTCTAGTGCTCTTTAGCGCTGCACTTTTGGTACTTCTAGCGAATTTTTCTGCAATAGAATCAATTATACAAGGATAGTCTATGCGCTTCATAGCACGTTTTGCCCAGGAGTTAGAGGACCATTTTGAAATAGTCGATATCTATGATGATAAAATCCAAAAACATTCACTTGACAAAGAGAATCCCATGCTACCTACACTCACAACCAAATATCCAGCTGCTATCTGGTTTGAGCGTAAAATCCGTGACGATTTTGGCATCGAATTTGAAGGGAGTTTTGACTCAAGGCCCCTCTTGCATCACGAACGCTTCCCCAATATCCATCCAATGCGTAAATATTTTCAATCTGATTCACTTGATTTTGCACCATTTAAGCCATACAAATATGAAACAATTGGTGGCGAAGGGATTTTTGAAGTAGGGGTAGGTCCTATACATGCAGGAATCATCGAACCGGGCCACTTTCACTTCTCCCAAGAAGGTGAAGCTATACTTCACCTTGAAGTGCGTCATTTCTATAAGTACCGTGGTATCGAAAAGATGCTCGAAAATCTTGAGCCATATGATGGGTGGGAGTTAGTAGAGCGTATCAGTGGCAACGAGAGCATTGCATACCAGATAGGATATTTTGAACTCCTTGCACAAGCAAGCGGCCAGGAAATAGATGAAAACGTCCGCAAATACAATGCCCTTCTTTTGGAACTAGAACGCCTTGCGCATCACTTCACAGATCTTGGCTTCATCCCCAATGATGCAGGATTTGGCGCTGCTCTTGCTTATGCATCGATGATGGCAGAAGATACAAGACGTATACTTGCTCAAATCACAGGATCTCGCTTTGGTTTTGGTGCCGTGCGCGGTAAAGCTACAAAGATAGATAAAGCAGAACTTAGAGCATTTTTAGACGATATTGAAGAGCGTTTGCGCTTTTTCAAAGAGTGGATTATAGAGATTCCTTCTTTATGGGATAGGCTTGACAATACCGGTATTCTGCTTACCAAAAAAGCGTATAAATATTCCTGTGTCGGTATAGTTGCAAGAGCAAGTGGGATAGCACTTGATCGCAGAGACACTCCGTTTTATACCGCTCATGGCTGGAAAGTTGTGACATGCTCCAAAGGGGATGTTGCAGCACGTTTTATGGTACGGCTTGAAGAAGCTCTCAATAGTATCACTATCATGCGCTCACTTCTCGATTTTACACCCACTGCTATGCAAATTGACTCTTTTGCTGATGGAGAGTATTGTAGCTTTACAGAGAGTTCACTGGGTGAACTTATGCTCTATATGCGTATCGCGCATGGCAAGATCGATCGCTTCTTCGCACGTGATCCAAGCTTTGTCAATTGGCAAGCACTCCATCTCATGATGCCTGGTAATATCATCGCCGATTTTCCTCTCATTAACAAAAGCTGCGATCTTAGCTACGCAGGGAGTGATCTATGATACGCTATTGGCAAAGACGCTTTCGTGAGGGTATAAAAACACAAAATCTTAAATTTGATAAAGAGATTGCACAAATACGCAAAGATTTACGTAATGAAGTTGCGAAAAAGTTTGCAGGAAGTTTGGCTATACGCATGGTTGATAGCGGTAGCTGCAACGCATGTGAAGCAGAGTGTAATGCTCTATCAAACCCTTACTACGATCTTGAACGACTTGGCATATACTTTGTCGCTTCTCCACGGCATGCTGATGTATTGCTTGTGAGTGGTGTTGTGACATTCAATATGTATCATCACCTCCTCGATGCTTACGAACAGCTGCCTGATCCTAAATGGGTTGTAACCCTAGGCGGATGCGCAGCAGGTGAGATATTTGCACAAGGTTTTGCTATCAAAGGACCTGTTCACAAGATCTTGCCTGTAACCCATCACATTCCAGGATGCCCTCCCTCGCCAGAGGATATCATTGCAGGACTCCTAACATTTATAAAAAAACTTTGAGAGAAAGTATTTCAAACTTTTCACTCCTGCTTTCTCTCGAAAGATTTACCACAAATACATACGTACTATGAAGTGAGAATCTAACGCAGATCGTAGAAGAGTGATATGTTATAGCAAGCTTCAAAAGAGCTTGCTACACTTTATCTTTTGGTGCATGTTTGAGATTGAGTCTGACGAACTTGTATGCCAGCCAGATCACTACTGGCCATGTTGCATACCAAAAGAGTGCTTCAGAATAATCCATCTTCCCCTCCTTAGTAACTCATCGGGTCGTGCTCGACCTCATCTTCGCTCAAAGGCTTGCTATCCATGAGTCGCCATACATACGCAATATATGCGATAACAAATGGCACCATGAGCGATACATAACTCATAGTAATAAGTGTAATGCGGCTACCTGAGCTATTCTCAATAGTCAAAGAGCTTGCAACATCTGCTGTACTTGGATAGAAGGCAGTATGATTAAGTCCTAAAATAAGCAAGAGTGAGAGGCCCACCAACACTACTCCCAAAGAGTTAAGCCAAAATACGCGACGAGCATTTTTAAATAGTGCTCCATACACAGCTGCAAGCACCATCACAACACCGGCTATAAAAAGGGCCAAGAGAGTAGGCATAGCAAGGAAGTTTTTAAGATATTTATGCTCTACCCAGTAAAATCCTTTGGCATTATACCCGACACCTTGCATGTTCAAAATCCATCCAGCAACTGCCAAAAAGAGCACGAGAAAAATAGCAAAATCTACTTTGAGAGATTTGCGCGCTTTTTGCACAAGATCTGCGTCACCTAAAATATAGATGAAATAAAAATCTGCATTGAGACGCGCAAGGAATACAAGCATCAATCCAAAAAGGAGATTGAAAGGATTTGCCAAAGCTTCAAGGCCTCGCATACTTCCTAGCCATTCCATCTGCTTCATATCGTCAATCCTAAATGCTGCCCCGCTAAAGAGTGTCCCAATCGCAACTCCGATCAAAAAGATTCCAATCGTTCCATTGATAAGCAAGAAGAGCTCATATGTTTTTTGGCCAAGGAAATTGTTTGGCTTCTTGCGATATTCAAAGGCTACTGCTTGAATAATAAAACTAAAGAGTATTGCCATCCACAAAGCATACGCACCACCAAAACTTACAGCATAAAAGAGCGGAAATGCTGCAAAGAGCGCTCCACCAAAGAGTACAAGAGTGGTAAAAGTGAGCTCCCACTTGCGCCCCAAAGCGTTGATGAGAAGATCTTTTTGCTCCTCATTTTTGGCCATGCCAAGTTTTGACTGACCACCTTGCACAAATGTAAGAAAGAGCAAAAGCCCGCCAAGGAGTGCTACGATGAGCCACCAATACTCTTGGAGTGTATATGTATCAAGTTTTTCAAACATTTTTGCCTCCCCCAGCTTTGAGTTTGACCTGTGTAGCCATGATTCTCACTTCTGCTATGAGCAAGAGCGTGAAGATAAATGCAAACATCCAAAATGTAATCATGACCGATATTGTAGAAATATGTGTCGTAGCCATTTTTACTGGCAAGAGATCTTGCACTGCCCAGGGCTGACGACCAACTTCAGCCACAATCCATCCCAGCTCATTTGCCAAAAACCCAAGAGGAAGAGAATAAAAAGCAAGCTTGAGCCATGCTCTGCTTTGAGCCAAAGAGCCAGTCATAGTTTTGTAAAGCATTACAGCCATGAGAATAAAAAACCATATACCAAGCCCTACCATCAAGTGAAAACTATAAAAGACTATAGGTACATTTGGTACAATCTCTTCAGGCTTATCCAAAAATCCATAACCCATATACTTCTCATATTGTCTAAATTCAGCCAAAGCAGCTTTTGCTTTTTGCTCATTGCCACTCTTTTTGGCTTCTTTGTAGGCTTTGAGTGCAGCAAGAGCTTTTTTGCCTTTTGCTATTTTACTCGCAGCTGACTCAATGCCTCTGTTTTCATTACCAAAGACCAAATCGTTAAGCCCTGGTATATAGGCATCGAGTTTATGATAACCCAAAATGGAGAGCGCTTTTGGAATAGAGATAGCAAAAATAAAATCCTCCTCTTTGTCGCCTACTCTTTTACGAGGATTTAAAATACCAAAAGCAACTATATCAGCACCTTGTTTCCCGTTATAGAGCCCTTCCATGGCAGCAAGTTTTACTGGCTGGTTGTGCACAACTGTAAAGGCTGAGTTGTCACCTGTGAGGATATTGTATGAAGAGGTAATGAGTCCAAAACTCGCAGCTACAAGAATCGATCTTCTGGCAAAATCTCGCATCTTCTCATTTTTAAGCAAGAACCATGCACTAATTGCCACTACAAAAATAGCTGCAGTGATATAGCCTGCACTGATTGTGTGTAAGAATTTATTAAAAGCATTTGGATTGAATATCACATCCCAAAAATTCACCATCTCGCTTCTTGCAGTCTCTGGGTTAAACTGCATACCAACTGGATGCTGCATCCAACCGTTTGCTACCAAGATCCAAAGGGCTGAGAGATTTGATCCGATCGCCACAAGCCAGGTAGCAAGAAGATGAAACTTCTTGCTTACTCTGTTCCACCCAAAAAACATCACTGCAAAGAAGGTAGATTCGAGGAAGAATGCCATGATCCCTTCAATTGCAAGAGGCGCTCCAAAAATATCACCTACAAACCAGCTGTAATTTGCCCAGTTTGTACCAAATTCAAACTCCATAATGATACCCGTTGCAAGCCCAATGGCAAAGTTAATACCAAAGAGCTTCATCCAAAAAAGAGTCACCTCTTTCCACTTCTCGTCACCTGTTGTTACATATATTGTCTCCATAATCGCTACAATAAACGATAGCCCCAATGTCAAAGGAACAAACAAAAAGTGATAGATTGCAGTGAGTGCAAACTGCGCTCTGCTCCAATCTACCAAAGATGTATCCACTGTCATTTCTCCCCTCCTAATAAGGTTTTCATCACATAGTTCGCTCGCTCTTTATCACTATGGAACTTCTCGTGCAAGATATCTGGGAAAAAGAGCATTTTGATAATCATGAAAAAGATAAAAAATTTGATAGCAATTATGAGCCAAAGTTTTTTGCCAAGCTTGCTCATATTGCGAAAACCATCGATATAAAAATCGATAATAGCTTTCATTCTCATTTTTGACCCTTTTAAAACCAGGGATTAAAGCCCTGGTAGGCGAGGAATTTTTTCTAGCTTAGAATTGCGGCAGTACCAGCCCCAACTCTTTTTGAGCCAGTGTCCTACAATTGGCATAGGAAGCATTACTCCACGCTTGTCATCGCGATAAACAAAAGCCGCTCCATCACCGCTATCCATCACGCAGATAATATTGAGGTGGTGAATATAGCTCTCTTTTTTACCTACTTTTACACCAGCATCAATTGCTATGTTGTTGGCTGTGTTGCGAGCCATAACTTCGGCAATATGCCCCTGCTTTGCCCTCCACTGCGGACCTTCAATATAGGCACTATCACCTATTGCATAGACTCCTGGCTTATCTTTGACTTCACAATACTCATCTATGAGGATAAATCCAGCTTCACTCAGTGGCAAGTCTGCATTTTGAAAGACAGGATGCCCTGCATTTGCAGGGATAAACATCGTAAAATCGCTCTCTAAAAAGCTATCATCTTCAAAGACAATGCCATTTGGCTCAAAGCGCTTGATCTTTTTGCCAAAATGTTTCTTGATACCTAGTTTATTGAAAAAGAGATCCATCATCTTGAGCGCCTGCGGTCCAAGTCTCTTCCCAGGCTCAGCCATTGTGGCAAAGAATGTGAGCTCAAAACGATCACGCAGACCCTTTTTCTTGAGATAATTATGCACATTGAAAATCATCTCAAACGCCGGTCCCCCTCGCACGGCTGAGCTATCTTTTGGATTGCCGCCAAAACCCATTGCAATCTTACCGCCGCGCTTTTTTGTCACAAGCTCATCAATACGATCACGCATCTTGATGGCATCTTCTGGATCGCCACAGATAGAGAGATAGTTCTCGCTTCCCTCATGCTTCACTTTCCCTGCACCCATAGCAATGACGAGATATTCGCCTCTATACTCTCCCTTTTTGCCTTTTGCGCTTTTTTTGCTCGCATCGATTGCAACTACCTCATCCTCTATCCACTTAAATCCATGTACCTTTTCAAGATCTTCTAACGGCAAACAGACATCTGCAAACTCAGCTTCATAGACCGGCACCCAAATGGATGTAGGGTAGATGTACATGTATGGACGAGGAGTGATGAGATCTACTTCGAAGCCGTTTTTGCGCAAAAATATTGCAGCTTCTACTCCTGCAAAACCGCCGCCTAAAACCACTACCTTCTTCATCTTTTCTCCTTAGAAATTGCGAATCTTTTGCTCTTGCGGTATCTTATACTCTTTTTCACCTACATCTTTGAAGTAGTTCTTGGCTAGCGCATAGAAGACTCCAAGTGTAAGTCCTGTAATAATTACCCACATAACGGCTCTTCGCTTTTCAGGTGAAGCCTTGCCTTTGTAATCATCAATTTCACGAAGAGTTGGTTCACCATACTCGTTGAAACCCTCTTTAGCCATGTTTGCGTCCTTTATGCCGTACAAATTTATCTATATTTGCTTGGTTGATAGGCTCAAGATTTGCTGCTAGAGCCTCTTTGATACTTATACGACCATCTCCAGGATAGAAGCAAGCGATACCTGCCTTTTCGAGTAACAGGTATGGCTTGCGTCCAATATGCTGCGTGATGACTCTGTCTACTCCCTTTTGCGCTAGCCATGCAACAACCTGCCCTCCCCCATTGGCAGGATTTTTCTCAATTGTTACGTTGCCGTTTTCGTCAATAAAAGCAAAATATTTTGCATGACCAAAAAGTGGTGAGATTGCTGTATCCTCTTTATTAGTCTTCACCGGCATTGCTACCATTTCCCCTCCTCCTATGAAGCAGCAAGGCTGGAAGCCTTACTGATTTTTTTGTACATGTTTTTGATAAACATCCCATCGTGGGAATACAAAGATAGTATCTCTGAAAACAGCAATCTTCTTCGGATCATCTACTGCATATGCTTTGATCTTGATTGGAATTGGTACATCTTTTTGCGTATTTTTTGCCAAGATTTTGTCTGTATAGAGTACGACTACTTTTTTGACCTTCTTGCCAGGAATGACCGTAAATGGTTTTCTTGGTCTCTCAATCTTGATATCTTTGTTGTTCAAAATTTCAAAATAGTATTTATGTTTTTCTCGCTCTGTATTTTGGAACAAGAAAACATATGTATTTTTGACTCTTCCATCCGGTTCAATTTTATAGAGCTGACTTGTACGGTTGATGTTGAGGAGCATATGCTCTTTTTTGCTTCCCATCCAAAAGAGCGCTATGAATGCAATAGTAAGCATCACAATATACGCAACAATACGAAAACGGAAAACGCGTGTCTTCTCTCCGGTCTCTAGTGCATGGTAACTTGTCCAGCGTACCAAGCTCTCTTTACCTAAAGCGCCCATTACTTTCGTACACGCATCTGCACACTCAAGACAGTTAATACACTCTAGCTGCATCCCTTTACGGATATCGATATGTGTCGGACAGACCTTCACACACGACTCACACAGTGTACACTCCGCCTCCTCTTTTTGTGACTTGAGCTCTTTTTTGTTATGGACGATAAGATTTCCATGCTCATCATAGATGCGTCCACCCCGTTTATAGTCATAGACTGTTTGGAAAGTATCTTCGTCATAGAGCACTGATTGTACCCTTGCATAGGGGCATATATAGATACAGAAGTTCTCTTTGATAAATACTACATCAGCAATCAAAAAGAGTGCAGTACCAACCCAAAATCCCATAAGTATAGGGTGGTTAGCTGGGTCTTGAATGTAGCGGATGAAATCTTCAGGCGGCACAAAATACCACAAAAAGTCTGCTGCTGCTATAAATGCAAGCACTGACCAAAGCAAGATTGCAATAATCTTTTTTACTTTATTTTCAGGCTTGCTCATATCTGGTTCTATCTGCTTGTTGGAGATGCGTTTGCGAAGATGCAAAAGCTTTGTTTCAATCAAGTCGCGGTAAATTACCCTAAAGATAGTCTGCGGACAGCTCCATCCGCACCAGACCCGACCACCAAGCGTGGTGATAAAAAAGATTCCAAAAAACAAAATCCACAGCAAAAACGGCATCAAGTAGAGCTCTTGCATATCAAAGCGTATGAAAAAGAGATGCACTTGCATATGGTCAAAGTTGAGCAAAAAGAAGTGGTTACCATTGATACGGATCCATGGCAGCACCAATGCTATGATAGTAACAATTGTAAAGAATACATATCTCTTGTAACGATATGGTATCCAGTTTTTAAGATACTCTTTGGCTTTATTGACTTTAGACTGTTTGACTGTTGCTGTAGCCATTATTCTCATCCTTTTTTTTGATTTGACACTCTTGTGTAGGAAGTTCCAAAATTCTTACCTTCTCTCCCTCGCCCCGAGCTATTTTTTTAAGCTCTCGAGAAGCGATATAATCCCTAATAGAGCTGCGGCTCACTCCTAAACTCTTAGCAATCTGTGTTACACTTTTGCCCTCCTTGATCATCTTGATGATTTCGTCACGATAGATATCATATTTGGAGCGTGAAATACTCCCTTTTGGTCGTCCGGTGTGAACTTGCTGCTGTTTGTTCTCCTCTCTTTGTGCATAGAGCAGTGATATTGTGACATAAGATGGCGTATTTGCATCGATTTTTGTGCCATATTTCGTCACAATCAGCTCAATATTGTGGTTGAAGATGCAGTTGAATATCTGCACCAATTCACCTATGCGATGTGAAAGAGCGCGTAGGTCATAAACAAAGACCCTATCACCCTTTTTCAATGAGTGCATGAAGTGACGAAACTCCTCACGCTCATCGAGAGGTTTACTCATAGGGGAGACCTCAATCTCCACCTCTCCATTTTCGTATCCATTGAGCGCCATGTAATCTTTGATGCTCTTCTCTTGTGTAGCAAGAGAGTAGCGATCACTTTTACTGCGCATGTAGATATAATTCATGCCACACCTTTCAAAGGATTGGAAAAATTATACGACTTTTGGCGAAAATTGTCAATGTTTTTTATATTTTTTTCGCCACTATTTTAGAAGGATATATTCCGCTTCCCAAATTATCGAACTTTGAGAAGGTATGTGAAGATGAAAGGCTATATTTCCATTCTCTTTGGAGTAGTTTTTCTCGCTATGAATTTGCAGATTATCACCCGCAATACGCTCTTTGACCACAACATCCACAGCTTTTGGTTTTGGGTTGCGCACCTCATAGCGCACCTTTGCTGCTATACGCTTTTTGTCTCTTTGCAGGTGCAGAGTGTAGCGCTTGGCCACAAGGTCGAAATCTTTACCTAGCAGCATTTTCACCTGCTCTTTTGGCGCAATATTTTTTAATACTCCTTCACCCAAGAAGATATCTTGCGTATAGAATCTAATAGTTCCTCTTGGAAGAGGTTTGGAACTGCGAAAAAGGATATAGCGGTTACATTTTTGCTTGAGAGTGGTATTGGTGTATAAAACATTGTAAAAACTTACTTCATAGAGGTTGGAATAATCAAGTCTTTCTTGCATAAACGCAATATATTGCGATTTTTTAAGATCCCATTTTCCTGGCAAATCGTAGCGATAGTATCCCTGGATACTTTGGGGAGCTATAGCATTGCTATCCATCAAAGCCTTCGTCATCTTCAAAGGCATGACTCTCCTCGCTCTTGCAATATCGCCAGCTATAAGTGTAATAGCACTATCTTTGAACTCTTTACCGCTATTATTGGTAATATGCATGAAGCCTTGCAAAGCGAGCTTTTTGTTAATCTTTGCTACATAAGAAGCTCTCCAAGAGATCTGGCGCATGAGATATGCAATATCTGCTTTGCCATTTTGCAAGTTTGTTTGGATATAAGGAAATGGAGAAATGGAGAGATTTGTAAAGATAAGATCATTAAAATAGACGTCGAAATATACCCTCTTTTCGCCTTGTATGATGATTGGATCGTAACTCTTCAAAGTGCCGACAAGCTCCTTCTTCCTGTGAACAAATCGTACCTTTTTTCCAAGAAGTGAGCGCAAAAGGACTTTTTGATCGAGACCGCCAGTGTGGAAACTATAATATTTCACTCCCGGCACATAGAGAGAGTCAGCAATGATACTACGCGGAAGAGGTGCTATGATGCCTCGATCAACTTTTAACTTCTCTTTGACAAAAGCAAGATCATTATAGATAACAAGCTCGGAAGCTCCAAGATAGAGACCTATAAGAAAAAAAAGTAGCTTTTTCACAACTTATCCCATCGGATAGCAATATTTTTGCTGCAATGCAGTCAACTCTTTTAGTATAGCACGAGAAAGCTTCACATCCATTGCAGCCAGACTCGCATCAAGCTGTTCAAGCTTTCTTGCTCCAATAATAGTAGAAGCTACAAAATCAAAATGTTTGCTATAAGCAACCGCCAACGTAACTGGGTGGATCTCATACTTTTTGGCAATTTCAAGATACTCAGCAGTAAACTGCAATGTCTTGTCATTAAAGAACTTCTTCGCATGCTCTCGCACCCGCTTTATAGGATGTTTGAGATAGAGTGCAAACCTCGCATCTTCTGGTATAAACTTCTGGTTGTATTTGCCACTTAAAATCCCACCGCCTATTGGTGAATATGGAAGCAGGCTCACCTGCTCACGCCTACAGACATTTTCCAGTTCATCGAAAAACCTGGGATTTAGCAGACTGAAGTTGTTTTGGATCGATTCAAAACGAGCCAACCCTTCATATTTGGCCACCATATTTGCTTTTGTAAGGCCATAAGCAGTATCGTTAGAAGTGCCAATATAGCGTACCTTCCCCTCTTGAACCAATTCATCAAAAGCACGCATTGTCTCTTCAATCGGTACAACAGTGTCAGGCCAATGCTGCTGATAAAGATCTATATAGTCGGTATCTAGCCTTTTGAGAGATCCTTCAATAGCTTTTTTTATATGGAAACGATCCATGGCAGTTAGCCCATGGCGAATAGGTGGTACGAACCATCCACTTGCAGCTCCGGCAACCTTAGTAGCCAATATGACAGAGTCCCTTGGCTTGGTTTTAAGCCACTCGCCTACAATTTTTTCTGTCTGACCGGCCCATTTACTATCTGGCGGTACAGGATAAAGTTCAGCCGTATCATAGAAGTTGATACCAAAATCGTATGCTTTGTCTAAAATTTTGAAAGCTTCCTTTTTTGGCGTAGTAGAGCCAAAAGTCATAGTACCAAGACAAATCGGAGTGACGCGTAGACCAGATCTGCCAATATAGCGATATTCCATCTGAAGCCTTTTTGCTTTAATTGTAGCAAAAAGGTCAATATTTGGGGCAAGAGCCCCAAGAATTAGTCAAGTTGTGGTTTTGGAGTAGCAGGTGTACTGTTTGGAAGTATTGGTATGCGGATATATGGCTTTTTGCCTGTAAGGGCGTTGAAAAATGTTGCGATTGACTCGACTTGTTTTTTGGTAAGTTTTTTGCCAAGCTGTGTCTCAGCCATAATCTCAATCGCCTCTTTGATATCATATGTCGCACCATTATGGAAATATGGAGCAGTCTCGAGTATGTTTCTAAGCGTTGGAACTTTCACCATACCGTTTTTATCACCATGGAAATCACCTATATTTGCATATTTATACTTGCCAACTACTGGGAATGGCTGCATACTACCACCAAGTCCAACACCATTGTGACAACTTGCACATCCCACTTCGATAAATGTTTTAAGACCCTCTTTCTCAGCCTTGCTCAAAGCTTTTTCATTACCATTAAGGTAGTCATCGTATCGGCTCGGTGTCACAAGTGTTCGCTCAAATGCTCCAATCGCTTTTCCAATGGTTTTAATAGTTATCTCTTCTCCAGGATAGACTTTTTCAAATGCTTTTTTATATTCTGGAATGCTTTTGACAACCTTTACAGCCAAATCTTTTGGCATATTCATCTCTACATCTGCTTGAATTGGACCAGTAGCTTGATCTTCAAGATCTGGACTTCTTCCATCCCAGAACTGTTTTTTATTAAAGACAGCATTATATACTGTTGGAGAATTGAGATGATGCGGATTGTGTCTCCATTTATGTCCTGTGGCTACTGGCACATTATCATCTCCACCAGTTGCAAGGTTATGACAGGTATTACAACTGATAAGACCGCTGCGTGAAAGTCTTGGATCAAAATAGAGCTTCTTACCAAGCTCAACTTTTGCTTTTGTGATAGGGTTTTTTGGATTATCAATAAGCTTGAAAAGTTTACTCACCTCTTGAGGAATTGGCTGCAACCCAGCCTGTTTTGCTTTTTCGATAAGCGCATCTTTTGCAAAAGCACTGACACCTATCAATGCAGTTGCTAATACTATGCTCTTTGCTATTTTCATAGATCCTCCTTTTTTAATTTTTTAAAATTTTAGCATAATAATATTAAATTTTTATTAATAATTTTTTTCCTTTTTGCTGTGTTATAATTTATTGTATAAAGGTGATTAGATGAAAAAACATATAAATCCACAAGAAAAAATAGAGCAGATTACCACATATCTCAAACAGTTTCATCCCCAAAAAATCATACTCTTTGGCTCTCGTGCGAAGGGATACGCCACAAAACACTCCGATATTGATATTGCAATCGATTTGCCCTTAGATTTTCGTTCACAAAGAAAACTCAAAGAGGAGATAGAGAAATTGAGTGGACTACTGAGTGTGGATATACTATTTATGCATGAAATTGATGATCGTATGCAACAACAAATTTTAAAAGAGGGAAAAATTCTCTATGAAAAAGAGTGATGTACTTGTAAAGATCAAAAATTTTGAGATGGCTAGAGAGAGGCTCCAAGAAGCTATCGAGATAGCACAAGATGAACTGGATAAAGATGGAGTATTGCAGCGTTTTGAGTTTACCATAGAGATGCTCTGGAAAACTATCAAAGCAGTGCTTGTATATCAAGGCATTGAGTGTTTTTCCCCCAGAAACTGTATCAAGGAAGCTTATAAAGCACATATCATCGATGATGATGAGATCATTCTCGATATGCTAGAAGATAGAAATCTTAGCTCTCATATTTATGATCAAAAGAGAAGCGAAGAGATATTTGAGAGAATCAAAAAACTCTACATCTCCTATCTTAACAATATTGATCTTGTAAAATGGCTCTAGAATTGTGCTATAATATCGGCCAATTTAAATCCGAAAGGGGGTGATGTCAGTATGCCTGGCATCCTCGTAAGACCTGATCAGTCGTTTGAGGAAGCGTACCGCCTCTTCAAAAAGCAAGTTGATCGTAACTTGATTGTCACAGAGGCAAGAGCTCGTAGATATTACGAAAAGCCAACTGAAAGACGTAAAAAAGAGAAAATTGCGGCACGCAAGAAAATGCTCAAACGACTCTATATGCTCAGACGATACGAATCTCGTCTGTAAATATTTCGGCCTCTTGGCCGAAACTTCTCAACTTTATTCTACTTTTTGACTTTTTGTAAAAACGCACTCAACTGATTGGCAAACGCATGGGCATCTTTTTTGGTAAATGGTTTTGGACCCTTTGTCATCTCGCCACTTTCTCGAATAGACTCCATAAGATTACGCATAACTAAATGTTGTTTGATATTGTCTGGAGTGTAGCGAATACCTCTATGATCTATGGCATGAGCACCGACTGAAATAACTCTATCAGCCAAAGGTATATCAGCAGTAATGACAAGATCACTAGGAGACAAAAGTTCTACTATCAAATCATCCGCTTTGTCAGCTCCCTGCCCAACAACGATCATTTGAATATATTGTGAATCTCCGATATATATCTTTTTATTAGCAACTATTTTTGTGGGGATTTGCAATCGCTCGATAGTACGAAGGAGAATAGATTTGAGAAGATTAGGCAGTGCATCCCCATCGATAAAGAGAGTCATTTTACGCCAAGTTGGTATAGACTACTTGCACATCATCATCTTCTTCAAGCTTTTCAATAAGCTCACTTACTTCATCCATTTGCTCTTCCGTTAGATCCAAGGGTGATGTGGGAATACGTTGCAAAGATGCTTTTGTGATTTGGATTCCACGTTTTTCCAAAGCTTTGCCAAGTTCTCCAAAAGAGGCGAAATCTCCATACACACGAATAATTTCTCTATCTTTGCCATTTTCTTGGGGTAATTTGTCCTCTTCTAGCTCCTCAAGCCCATAATCTATAAGATCAAGTTCAAGCTCTTCAAGATCTATATCATTAGTTTTATCAAACTTAAAAACCGACTTTCTCTCAAACATAAAATCCAAAGATCCACTTTTAAGCAGTTCTCCACCATTACGTACCAGTATCGCACGGATATTTGCCACTGTTCTTGTTCCATTATCTGTAGCAGTCTCGATGTACATAAGCGTTCCATGGGGACCTTTGGCTTCGTAGATAATCTCTTTGATATCGGCTGCATCTTTACCACTTGCTCTCTTGATAGCTGCCTCTATATTGTCTTTTGGCATATTCTGTGCTTTGGCATTGAGGATTGCTGTGCGCAGCTTTGGATTCATTTCTGGATCTGGTCCACCCTCTTTGGCTGCAATTGTGATGAGACGTCCTAATTTTGGAAAGATTCTCGACATAGCACCCCATCGCTTTAGTTTTGCTACTTTGCGGTATTCAAATGCACGTCCCAATGTAGTTCCTTTACTTTTTGCAATTATAACACTATTGGAAGAGAGAAGTTTTGCAGCTTATACTATTCCCGGCAGGAGCCGGAAAAGTTTACTGCCAATACTTTTGATAGTAGCGGCGTTCAATCAGGCGGATTGATGATGGATCGACTTTACCATCGATTACATTGAAGCGTACGAGATCGTCTTTGTAGGGGATTTTTTTGCGTGAGCTGAAGGTAAATTTTTCGCTTCTATCTTTTGTAATGATTACATAATCATATCTTTTCGTAGATGGATTCCATTTTCTGCTCACAATCACCCCTTCATAGCGCTGTACAAGACCGGTGTTTTCGCTTCCTTGGACTTTGAGTTTTCCACCAGTTCCAAGGCCTCCTTCAACTCTTTGAGCTTTATAGTTTCGCAGAGCTCGTACAAGTTTATTAAATGAATCTGTAAAAGCTGCAACTATTACTTTCCCTTCTGGCGTGTTGCTATATCCTCCCACACCAGCACCTACACCGCTAAAGATTCCACCCATCAAATTGAAATCAATATTTCTCGCACTCCCTTCAGCTGCAGCAATCTGCACACCACTGCGGTTGTCAACGAGTGTCAAAATTGTGCTTGCATCACTGGTTTTGATGCCACCTGCAATTGCTCCAGCTACACGGCCAAACAGTCCTCCGATAGCTCCACCTATACCGCTTGTATTTTTTGCACTGAAGGTTATAGAAGGTATGAGTGTATAATCGGCAGCAACCATCTGCCCTTTTCCAAAATGTGATCTCCTACGTAGTTCGCCAGATTTTGCTAGCTCTCTTTCGCGCATGATATCACTCATGCCACGTCCTCGCTCCACTACTACAAAACAGTTGCTTTGCTGAGCAAGAAGTTTGAGTACCGGCACCGTTGATCCTAAATGCCAATTATTTGTGAGTACCTGATACCAATTTGCACTTGTATCTTCATGAATCGCAAGGGTTCCTAAAGGTCTACTACAGTGTTCCAATCCCCTATTGGCTCCTTGAGAGGTACTCCCCGCTGCTGATCCGGTAGCTGTAGTTTTGGCTTTTGGTGAACCCATCTGCATCTGTGCACATCCACTAAACATCACTAAACACACTGTTGCCATCGCTGCTATTTTCAAGATCCTCATGGCATCTCCTTTGATCTGTATATAATCAATAATATAGCAGTCTAGTTTAAATTTTAATTAATTCTTATTTTCGTCAATTTATTTTTTTATACATCTATCTCTTATTTTTTATAAAACATCTTTGTAAAGTGTTCAATGACTAAAACCAAAACCTCACTCCACCTACTAAATAGAGCTCATTGAAAGGTGAATATTTTCTTGTATTTCCAAAATTTTTACTCCACTCTATTCCTACATAAGGTGCAAACTCTCTTTTGATCTCATATCTGAGTCTTGCTCCTATAGTGAGGTTGGAAAGCCCTGCACCATACCCCATGCGTGGTTCATTTTTTGTATATGCCTCACTGCTCACTTTTGGAGTTAGTATCAATTTTTGTGTCAAAAGCGCTTCATATTCAAGATCGATTCTAAGTCCAATATTTCCATTCCCACCAACCAAAAGTGCAGCTCTTGTTTCAAAAAAGTAAGGTGCCAATCCTGCAAGGGCGATAACAGCCCATGATTTATATTTTTCGTTTGCTCTATCTAAACCCACTCCTATTTGCACATCCCAAAAAGGTGCGATTGCACGAGAATAGAGAAGCTGGTTTTCGCTATTGGCGCTTTCTCTATGAGGCTTTTCACCTTCACTGTAAAAATAGAGTTTATTGATATCATATCCGATATATCCGTAAGTATCCCAATATATTGCTCTCTCATCAAAATTTGCCTGGTACTCAAGACTATCTGCTGTAAAAGTTGCTCGCAATATATCTCCTCCACTACCAGCAAATGTAGAGCTCATGAGTGTAGCAAAAAGCAGCAATTGTAAAAATAGATTTTTCATCTCTTCTCCTTATGTGACTACTACTTTTCTAAACATATCCTTCATGTGATAGAGAAGATGGCAGTGATATGCCCATGCACCTTTGGCATCTACAGTAACACGAAAGCTTATCTTTGATCCAGGCTGTGAAATGATGGTATGTTTCCTTACCAGATGATTCTCATCTCCTGTTTCCAAATCACTCCACAAACCGTGCAGATGCATAGGATGATTCATCATCGTATCATTGATGTAGGTGATACGCACTCTCTCTCCATAGCGAAACCTAATAGGATCTGCCTCATGGTATGGAATACCGTTTATAGACCACATGTAGCGCTCCATATTTCCGGTCAAATGCAAAATGATCTCTCTATCTGGATATTTGTCATCTTTTGTAGAGCGCAGTGAGCGCAAATCCGCATAGGTAAGTACTCTTCTACCGTTATTGCGCAGTCCAACTCCTGGATCATCGAGCCTATATTGGGGATTCTTTGCACGCATTGTTGTCCCCACACCCCATCTCATTGGCAGTTGTGTAATAGGAACAGGTTTTTTGAGAGCATACTTATTGTGCTTCATTGGCATCTTTTTCATATCTGCCATATGCATACCCATTCCCATATCTGCCATAGTTAATGGCTGGGGTTGATCGAGTTTTGGTACTTTTGCGTAGATGTTTGGATTTGTTGTGAGATTACCCAAAGCATAACCACTTCTATCCATCGCCTGAGCAAAGATTGCATACGCCTGTGAATTTTTTGGCTCAACAATCACATCGTATGTCTCAGCAACGCCCAGGCGTATCTCATCTACCTCAACTGGCTGGACATTGTTTCCATCTGCCGCAACTACACGCATTTTCAATCCAGGAATGCGCACATCAAAAAATGTCATTGCAGCAGCATTGATAAAGCGGAGTCTCACTCTCTCGCCAGCGCGATACAATGCCTGAAAAGGCTTGGATGGACTATGCCCATTCATCAAAAAAGTGTAGGTATATCCCGTAACGTCTGATAGATCTCTATCTGACATGCGCATCTGATTCCACATCTTTCTTGCTTGCCATGCTTCCCAAAATCCTTTCTCCTTCACCTCTGCAAAAAAATCACCCACCGTTCTTTGATTGAAGTTGTAGTAATCTGATGCAATTTTGAGTTTTCTATAGATTGTGGCAGGTTTTTCGTCTGAATAGTCTGAAAGCAAAACAACATACTCCCTATCATAGGTAAAAGGCTCTTTCTCTTTTGGCTCAATAACTATGGCTCCATATACCCCGGTCTGCTCTTGGAATCCTGAGTGGGAGTGATACCAAAATGTCCCACTTTGCTGTACTTTGAAAGTATATGTAAAGGTCTCGCCCGGTGCAATCCCATCAAAACTAATCCCTGGAACTCCATCCATCTGGTAAGGAAGGATTATGCCGTGCCAGTGAATCGAAGAGGGCTCATCGAGGTAGTTTGTCACATGTATTGTCACCATATCACCCTCTCTCCACCGCAAAGTTGGACCTTGTAGCATTCCATTGACTGTAGTCGCTATTGAAGGAGAGCCTGTCACATTGACAAGAGTTTTATTGATTGTAAGATGAAAAACATTACCGCTTAGCTCAGTAGTCTCTTTTCTCTCAATGACACCATAACTCTTTGCATGTACATTGATACTCGACAACACCAATCCTGAAGCAGCGACACCTTTCAAAAAATCTCTTCTAGATAGATGATTCATTGTCACGATCCTTTTTTATCTTTATCATTACATCTATTATAGAGATAAAATGTGCAAGATGTGTGGAATGAAGGAAAAGAGAGAAAAAGTTTGGAGTTTAGAGGAGTTTACCTCCTCTTTCTACGTATAAGCCAATAGAGTAACCCTCCAAGCACTAATACTCCTCCTAATATTTGCATCCACGCACTCAGCAGCAGATTTTTGTGCAAGATATTTTTATGCATTTCGTTATCTATCTCAATATCTGCCGCATGTGCTACATGCACCATCAAACTCACTGCCAAATCTTTATCAGGAATTGTCTGGTGACAGCTCATACACACACCTCGACGATCAAGCTTGCTTAGTTCATCTTGATGCAAAGCTCGTGAAAGACTCCAGTGGTGCCCAACTGTAACAAGCTGCGAAGCATTTTCGTCAATAATACGGCTCCAGTCAAAAGAAAGATTTTCAATACCTGGCTTTTGGATAGTAATCTTTTTGGGAATTACTTTGCCATCTGCAGTCATGAGATCGACAATGAGTGTTTTGCTCGGATCTCCAAAGACTTTGCCCTCATCTATCCCAAATCCCATGGATTTTGGATTATTATGGCAGCTCTCACAGCTTCTTGCTTCTTTTTGTACTGTATGCGAGTGCACTGGAGCCATATCAATAGTAAGCACATCTTTGCCGTTATCCTTTCCTGTGTAGATGTGGTTTTGCACTAATGCGTTTCCATCTTTTCCTATGACAGTCACTGTCGTTTGACATCCAGGGATTGCAGGAGCAATGCGCCCTTCACCATTGCGCACCAATATTGGATCTTCCCATCGCAAATAGCTTCTCGTCTCTCTCACCTCACCATCGATGAGATAATCTTTGAGGTTTTTACGTTTAGCTGCATCTGTTCCATGGATATCATGCGCATGTGCGATTGCAAGCCAGTCCACATTTTTCTTACTGCCACTGTAATCGACTTTTACATGGCATCCATAGCATTGCGGCGCCCAGGTATCGTGGCAGGCATAGCACTCCATCTCATCCAAATGCTTGCCAATCTGCACCATTGCCACTTCACCAGCTTGCGAGAGCTTATGCTCTTTGGCCAGCTTTTTGAGTGGCTGAAGCTTGAGATCTTTGCCACTTGCTAGATGGACTACCACTTCATTGCCAACTTTGACAACATTTGGGATTGGATTACCCCTGGCACTGAGCAGATATCCATCCTCTGGCTCATAGTATGTCCCTTTTTTGAGGTATGCGGCGAGAGTCTTTGTGACTCCGCGAGGTTTATGAGAGAGCTTCTGGCCAAACTCATCCCCGTATCCCAAAGGAAGCTCCCAAGGATACTTCGATGGTGTACCGTGGCAGTCTTGACACTCTATCTCCACTGGTGCCAAAGTACTCCCCGCAATCTTGCCATCGCCATGGACATCGATGGAGGTGTGGCAGTCTTGGCAGAGCATTCCCTTTTTGTAGTGTACATCCTCACTCATATGTAGATAGTGTTTGGTATGGAGCTTTGGCTGTCCTTTGCCATGTTTATCAAAGGTTGGATTGTAAGCTGTCTCCATGAGCCCTTGGTAGCTTACACCTATACGCTTCCCACGATTGTGGCAGGTAGTACAGGTCTCAACTGGAATTCCACTATATGTAAGCCCATGGACATGCACTTTTGCATCCCTTGTGCCCTGGATCTGGTGCACAAGCATATGTCCTGGCTCATTTTTGGGAATTGTAGGGTCTCCTCCTTCATAGTACCCATCATTGGAGTATGGTATATGGCAGCTGCTACACCCCATCCCACGAAAATCACCCCTGCGACTGCGGCCTTTGCTCGCAGTATGGCAGCGCAGACACTCTTGGCGCAGATATGTAATGGCAGCGAGTTTTGGATTCTTTGCTACCTCATCAGCAGTAGGTGCTGGTGGAAGCTCTATTGTCTTTTTCACATAGACTTGCGGCTCTTTGGATGCTATGCGCTTCATATAGTTTTGATAGGTTTTCGTGCCAAGTCTTTTGTGCAGATTTGTAAGATTATAGTTGGCAAATTTATGCTCTCGTATATTCCATCCAAATCCCCACAAAGCCCCCTGAATCTTTCCTTGTTCAGTATTCATGAGATTATTCATCTGTGTACTTACTTGCTCTTTGTGACACATTCCACAGGTGTTTTTATTGATCCATGCGCTTCCTGGATCGGGATAAAACTCTTTGGGGCCTTCATGCTTGAGAAAGTAAGCGATAGTCCCCTTATGCGCTTCCTCCTTTGTACTTGCCTCAGGATTTCCCCCATGGCAGACGATACAGCTGTTATCACCAAAGCCAGCCTCTTTTGCCTTCTTGGCAATAGCCTTTGCCATACCGCTATGAGGATCTCGAATATCTTCTATTCCCTTGTGACATTCAATACAGTTATTAGCCCATCCAACTAGACTCACAAGTGCTATAGCTAAAAGCTTTTTCATAAAAATTCCTTATAGCTTTTTCTCTATTATCGCCCTTTGAAGCTTAAAAGCGTATAATAATAGAAGTTAAAGGAGTAGCTATGCCAAAAGAGAGGCTTTTTGAAGAGCACTTTGCATATTATGACAAATGGTTTGATGAACATGATAATATTTATCAAACAGAACTCCAAGCTATAAAAAGAATTCTCCCTCCCTTTACAAAAGGAGTCGAGATTGGCGTAGGGACAGGACGCTTTGCAGCTCCACTAGGTATTAGACTGGGTGTAGAACCATCACACAATATGGCACAAATCGCGAAGCAAAGAGGTATTAAAGTTATCGAAGCAGAGGCTGAAAATCTCCCCTTTGATGATAAGAACTTTGACTTTGTTTTGATGGTGACAACTATCTGCTTTGTAGATGATATCGACAAAACTCTCCAAGAAGCTAAGCGCATCCTCACTGATGATGGATACCTGCTCATCGCTTTTGTAGATCGCGATTCAAAGCTGGGGAAAATGTACGAAAAAAACAAAGATAAGAGCCGCTTTTATAAAGAAGCAACATTTTTTAGCAAAAAAGAGATATTGCAGCTTCTCAAAAAGCATGGATTTGTTGTAAAAAAGTGCACTGAAACGCTTTTTGGACCAGATCTTGAGCATTTAAGTTTTGCGATATATGATGGGTGTAAAAAGGGAGGAGCTTTTTTGAGTCTCCTAGCAAGGAAGAAGCTATGAATCTCACACAAGATATGAGTAAAGTAGAGGTCAAAGGATTTGAGGCAAAGTTTTATGATAGGCTTATGGATATTATTACTCTTGGCTATTATCCTTTTTTCATTCGCAAAGCCATAAGAGATCTCCGTCTCAAAAAGGGCTATAAAGTGCTTGATTTTGGAGCTGGAACGGGGAGAAATGCTCTGCTTATGCACCGATATATAGGGGATGAGGGAGAGATAGTAGGACTTGAAATTGGCAAAGAGATGCAAGAGCAGTTTAGGCGCAACTGCGCAACTTATCCCAATATCAAGCTAGAAAATCTTCGCATAGACTCACCTCTTCCATTCAAAGAGGAGTTTGATATCGTCTTCACCTCTTTTGTACTCCATGGATTTATCCAAAAAAAAAGAGATATCATCATCCAAAATGCCTACAACGCTCTCAAGCCCCATGGCACTTTTGCTATCCTTGATTATGCTAACTTTGAAGTAGACAAAGCCCCTTGGTATGTCCGTTTTCCTATCCAAAAAGTAGAGTGTCCCCTAGCCCAAGACTTTATCGAGCGTGATACAAAAAAGATGCTAAGCTCTTTTGGGTTTGGAGATTTTGAAGAGCATTTCTATTTTGGTAGATATGTAAGACTCCTCAAAGCCAAAAAATGCAACTAAAAAACTATCTACAGATATTTCGTCGCTTCAACAGTGTGCATAAAGATATCTTACAAAAGGTCAAAAAAGTCAATCAAAACAGCTTCGTACGTCTTTGGATAACACCTAAAGACTATCTCAAACACCTCAAAAAACGGCTCAAGCACAAAGATATCAAAAACCGTTTCGACTATTTCGCAAAAACTATCACAACACTCTCACATCCCCAGACTATCTACTATCTCAAAAGTACAACTCCTTCTACAAAGGATAAAATTATCTATATACAAGGTAGTTGGGTGGTAATTGCATGCGATGATGGGAAAATTATTACCTCCTTTCCACTTAAAAAATCGGTACAAGATATTTTGCGTGATAAAAAGAACAAAAACTTCATCCCAATACCTCTACCTTTACCAACACAAAACAAAAAAGGTTATAATTTATGAAAAAAAGGAGTCCCATGCAACTTACAACTCCCCTCAAACACAACTCTATCAAGTTCTTGCTTTTAGGAAGCGGTGAGTTAGGAAAAGAGGTGGCTATCGAGGCACAACGCCTTGGTATAGAAGTGGTGGCAGTTGATCGCTATCCAAATGCACCAGCACATCAAGTAGCACATCGCAGCTACGTTATAGATATGAAAGATAAAGCACAAGTTTTAGAAGTAATTCTTCGTGAAAAACCTACATACATCCTTCCAGAAATTGAAGCAATCAATATCGATGCTCTCTTTGCAGCGGAGAATCTAGGATTCAAAGTCATCCCTAACGCAGAAGCTGTCAACAAAACAATGAACCGTAAAAATATCCGTAAATTTGCAGCTGAAAAGTTGGGTCTTAAAACCAGTGCATACCGATTTGTCAAGAGTCTCGAAGAGCTTGAAGCTGCCGCTAAAGAACTCGGTTTTCCCTGTGTAATCAAACCAGTCATGAGCTCTTCCGGGCATGGACAAAGCATTGCAAAAAGTGAAGCAGATCTTGCTAAGTCTTGGGAGATTGCAAAAGAGGCAAGAGGTGATGCAAGCGAATTGATTGTAGAAGAGTTCATTCACTTCGACTACGAAATCACACTCCTTACTGCACGTACAGAAACTGAAACTGTCTTTTGCGAACCAATAGGACATATTCAACAAGATGGAGACTACATTTTTAGCTGGCAACCTATGGAGATGAGTAAAGAGGTCAAACAAAAGGCCCAAGAGATAGCCAAAACCATTACTGATGGTCTTGGAGGCAGAGGGATATTTGGAGTTGAACTCTTTATCAAAGGAAACGAAGTCTATTTCAGCGAAGTCTCTCCAAGACCCCATGATACAGGCTTAGTGACTCTCATCACACAGACACAGAGCGAATTTGCTTTGCATGTCCGGGCAGTCCTTGGTCTTCCTCTTGGATTCAAACAGCTCATAGGAGGTGCAAGCGCAGCATATAAAGCAAAAAGTGAAAGTTTCAATCCGGTCTTTGAGATCGATCCGACACTCTTTGGAAAAGATAGTTTCTTGCGCCTCTTTGGCAAGCCTGAGTCCCATCCAGGCCGTCGTATGGCAGTGATACTGGTAGGGGGAGAGCCAAAAGTGGCACTTGAAAAGGCTAAAGAACTTGTGCAAAAAATACGTGATCTTGATTATAATGAAGCAATAGAAAGCAGCCCAGAAAAACTCAATGAACAAGAGCAGCAACAGTGTGGCTTTTTTGCAAAACTTAAAAGGTTTTTCACATGAAAATAGTCCAAAAATTGGTCACGCTCAAAGCAAAACCAAGAGGTTTTCATCTCATTACTCATGAGATATTAGAGCATCTTCCTGAACTGCGTGAATTTGAGGCGGGGACTGCACATCTTTTTTTGATGCATACGAGTGCAAGTCTCACAATCAATGAAAATGCAGACCCTAGCGTACGCCACGATTTTTTGGCCTTTACCGATCGCTTGGTACCTGAAAATGAACCATACTATACTCATACACTCGAAGGCAGTGAAGATATGCCAGCCCATATCAAAAGTAGCCTCTACGGTAACTTTTTGGTCATTCCTATCAATAATGGACAATTTGTTTTTGGCACGTGGCAGGGAATCTATCTATGTGAGCATCGCGATTTTGCAGGTAACCGCAAAGTCTATATCACACTCATGGGAGTATAGCTGCAATGAAGATAGTAGTTCTTGATGCAAAAACACTGGGTGATGTGGATTTGAGTGCACTTGGACGCTTTGGTGAATTGAAAATCTATGAAACCACTGCAGCAAATGATCGATTTGAGAGAATAAAAGATGCAAACATCATCATAACAAACAAAGTCATTATCGACAAAGATGCGATTGATGCAGCACCAAATCTGAAACTCATCTGTGTAGCAGCTACGGGGATAAACAATATCGATATCGACTATGCCACCAAAAAAGGTATAGCAGTCAAAAACGTAGCCGGCTATTCGACTGAAAGTGTAGTGCAGCATACTTTTGCAATGGCTTTCTACCTCATTGAGCAACTACGCTATTATGATGAGTATGTCAAAAGTGGAAAATGGAGTAAAAGTGGGCTCTTTACCTGTATCGACAGGCCATTTTTTGAGATCAAAGATAAAAGATGGGGAATTATTGGACTTGGAACTATAGGTAGACGTGTCGCAGAGGTTGCAACAAGTTTTGGAGCAGAAGCGGTCTACTACTCAACAAGTGGGCGGAATCTTCACGCACCCTATCCTCATCTCTCTCTTGAAGAGCTTGTGCGCACTTCTCAAATTATCTCCATTCACGCCCCGCTCAATGCAAAGACAAAAAATCTCATAGGAGAGTACGAGCTTGATCTTTTGCAAGAGAATGCAGTACTTCTCAATCTGGGAAGAGGTGGTATCATAGATGAAAATGCATTGGCTTATGCAATTGATAGCAAAAATATCTATGCTGGTCTCGATGTAACCGCAACAGAACCCATTCCACAAGACTCTCCTCTTTTGCAAGTAAAGAACAAAGAGAGACTTCTCATCACACCGCATATCGCTTGGACAAGTATAGAGGCTAGAAAGAAGCTTATTGAAGGGATTATCAAAAATATTGAAGAGTTTTTAGCTAAATAGACTCCGCCCAGATACCCGCGGCGCCCGGACAGCTGCGGTGCTCTGCTGCGTTCCCGCCCTGAAGCGTTGCCGCAACTGCCCGTCGCACGGGTCTGAGCGGAGCGCTCAAAGTAGCAATCTACTCTCAACGCTCCGCTTTGGTGGAGCAATTATACCATAAAAATCTGGCGGAGAGAGTGGGATTCGAACCCACGAAGGGCGTGAACCCTTACACGCGTTCCAGGCGTGCGCCTTCAACCACTCGGCCATCTCTCCAGATTGATCGGTATATTTTGATTATATGGCGGGGAGGGTGGGATTCGAACCCACGGTAGGCTCATCACCTACGCCGGTTTTCAAGACCGGTGCGTTCAACCAGCTCCGCCACCTCCCCAGAGGTAGCTATCATGTGGAGGCGCCACCCGGATTCGAACCGGGGATCAGAGCTTTGCAGGCTCCTGCCTTAGCCACTTGGCTATGGCGCCATAAATGAGCAGTGGTGCCCGAGGCCGGACTTGAACCGGCACGGAGAAAACCTCCGAGGGATTTTAAGTCCCTTGCGTCTACCAATTCCGCCACCCGGGCTAGAAATGGCTAAGTTTTTATATTATCAACCTAGCTAACAGAAATTTATGCTTTGATTTTCATTACGAAAATATCGTAGGGAAAAAATCTCTCTTTTATGGAGCGGGAGACGGGATTCGAACCCGCGACCCCCTCCTTGGCAAGGAGGTGCTCTAGCCTCTGAGCTACTCCCGCGCAACTTGGAATGAAATTATAACCAAAAAAGTAAGCTTTGTAAATATCTAGGGTATAATTACAAAAACCAATGCAGGAGAAAATATGCGTAGCGATGAAATAAAAAAGGGGTTCCAACGTGCTCCTCACAGAAGCTTGCTTCGTGCAGTAGGTCTCAAAGATGAAGATTTTGACAAACCCTTTATTGGTGTTGCAAACTCTTTTATCGAAATTATTCCTGGTCACTTCTTTCTCAATAAATATGCCGAAATTATTAAAGATGAAATACGCAAAAATGGATGTGTTCCTTTTGAATTTAACACAATCGGCGTCGATGATGGGATAGCTATGGGGCACGATGGGATGCTCTACTCTCTGCCTAGCCGTGAAATCATTGCAAACTCTATAGAAACTGTCATGAATGCCCACAAGCTTGACGCACTCATCTGTATTCCCAACTGTGACAAAATCACTCCGGGTATGATTATGGGTGCCTTGAGAGTCAATGTCCCGACTGTATTTGTCAGCGGTGGACCAATGAAAGCTGGACATCTCAAAGATGGTACTCCAATAGATCTAGCAACTGCATTTGAGGCAGTTGGACAAGTAGCGCAAGGAGAGATGAGTGAAGAGCAGCTCTATGAGATAGAGTGTGAAGCGTGTCCGAGTGGAGGAAGCTGCTCAGGTATGTTTACAGCAAACTCCATGAATACACTTATGGAAGCTATGGGCATCGCTCTCAAAGGCAACGGTACAATTCTTGCTCTCACACCAGAACGTGAGGAGCTTTTGCGTCAAGCAGCGAGACGTATCTGCGAAATAGCCAAAGACGAGCGACTTACCGATAAGTATCGCATCCGCAACATCCTCAACGAAAAAGCTATCCATAACGCCTTTGTAGTGGATATGGCAATGGGTGGAAGTACCAATACCATTCTCCATATGATGGCAATAGCTTATGAAGCAGGTGTAAAATTTGATCTAGCAAAACTTAACGAGATCAGCAAGCATGTTGCACATATCGCAAAAATCTCTCCAAGTTTGCAAACTGTCCATATGGAAGATATTCACAAAGCTGGCGGAGTGAGTGCAGTTATGAAAGAAGCAAGCAAACGCAGCGATACAGTCCTTTATCTCGATAATCCAGTTATAGAGGGTGGTACTATAGGCGATCGTATCAAAGATGCCAAAGTAATTGATACTTCCGTCATACATCCAATAGAAAATCCTTATAGTGAAGTTGGGGGATTAGCGATTCTTTTTGGAAATCTTGCACGTGAAGGTGCTGTAGTCAAAACTGCCGGAATTGATCCAAACATGCGAGAATTTACAGGACATGCTATCTGCTTCGATAGCCAACAAGAGGCGATTGACGGTATTTTGGCAGGCAAAGTAAAACCTGGACATGTAGTAGTCATTCGTTATGAAGGACCAAAAGGTGGTCCTGGAATGCAGGAGATGCTCGCTCCCACAAGCCTCATAGCCGGTATGAATCTTGGTGACAAAGTAGCTCTCATTACCGATGGCCGCTTTAGTGGTGCTACAAGAGGAGCAAGTATTGGACACGTGAGCCCAGAAGCAGCAGAAGGTGGAGTCATAGGACTCTTGCAAGATGGCGATGAGATCTATATCAATGTAGATACTTATACTCTGGAAGTGAAGCTAAGCGACGAAGAGCTTGAAGAGCGCCGCAAAAATTTCAAGCCAAAAGTCAAAGATATCAAAGGAAGATGGCTGCGCCAATATAGAGCACTTGTGACAAATGCTGCTCACGGAGCAGTCTTAAAAGATGAGTGTTAAAGGTCTTGTAACCTATCGCAGTGCTGCTGCGAGCAGGGTTACACTCCTAGATTCTCTTGCTACCTACCCTTCTATCCTGCGTAAAAAGATCAAAAAGCACAAACTCTACGCCGGAGACTATGTACAAGGAGAAATTGTAGGTGAGCAGTTTGTCATCGAAAAGATTGCTCCACGCAAAAACCTCTTGGTGCGCCCTCCTGTAGCCAATGTAGATAGTGTCCTTGTAGTTATGGCTATGAAGAGTCCCAACTTTGATAGCTACCTCTTAGATAATTTCTTGGCAGTCTATGAATATATAGGTATCACACCTGTAATAATCTTCAATAAAGTAGACCTGGCAGACCCGCAAGAGGTAAATAGATGGAAAAAGCTTTATGAAAGTATTGGCTATGAGGTTGTAACACTCAGTGCTCTCCAAGAGGAAAACCTCCAAAAGATCAAGCATTATATCCAAGGAAATATAACGATAGTAGCGGGTCCCAGTGGTGCGGGAAAATCAACACTTCTCTCAAAGCTTTTGGGTATCGAGCTCAAAATTGGAGAAGTCAGTGAAAAACTTGGGCGGGGACGCCACACTACGACTGCAGTCACACTCTATCCTGCAGATAAAAACTCTTTCATTGCCGATACGCCCGGTTTTAGTAAAGTAGAAGCCACATACTTTATGGATAAACGAGAAGTGCACCGCTACTTTCGAGAGTTTTTGCGCTATAGGTGTAAATATTCTGACTGTACCCATACAAATGAGCCAGGCTGTGCTGTGCAAGAAGCAGTCATGAGAGGAGAGATCAGCTGCTCTCGATTCAAAAACTATCTCAAAATCATGCAATTTTTTTGGGAAAAGCTCGATACTGTATGTAAAGAGTCAAGGGAATAAGATGCGCCCAAATCCAATAGATCTCGAATCGCACTTTAACATAGAAGATGTTTTCTTTTCCAAAACAGATTTATCCAGCAAGATTATATACGGAAACAGAGTCTTTTATGATATTGCTAAATACTCCCATAAAGAACTCAAAGGCAAACCCCACAACATCATCCGCCATCCTGATATGCCTAAAGCTGTCTTTTACTATCTGTGGGATTTTATAAAGCATAATAAGCCCTTTGCAGGTTACGTGAAGAATCTGGCAAAAGATGGGAGCTACTACTGGGTATTTGCTATAGTATTTCCAATCTTTGATGAAGGCAAAAAGAGAGGTTATCTCTCTGTACGTATCAAACCAACTACTAAACTCTTTGCAATCGCACAAAAACTCTACAAAAATCTCAAAAAAATCGAGGAGCAAGAAGGACTTGAGGACTCAAAAAAGGTGCTAGCACAAATGATCCAAGAGCAAGGCTTTGTAAATTATGAAGATTTTATGATTGAAGCTTTGCTTGAAGAGTTTCGCTCAAAAGAGAAACATTTTCAGATCACCATTGATCCGAAACATCTTGCAAATATTCCCCGCCTCAATCACATCTATGACATGGCAAAAGTTGTGGAGTATATTTATGGTGCTCTCAAAAACCGTCTCTACTTTTTTATTGATCTAGAGAGCGAACTTGAAGAGAAATTCCAAAAGATATTTGAAATCACCGATAGCCTCTCACTCATTGCTCTCAACTCCTCAGTTGAAAGTCACAAGCTTGGCTCTATTGGTGCATCTTTTGCAGTTGTTTCAAGTCAGATAAAAAAAGATGCAGAGGAGATTGGTACATATACGCTGACACTACGCAAAATCACCAAAAAGCTCTATCACCATATCAAGAGTACGATTTTGCACCTCCTCTCACTCAATATCGAGATATTTGCCATTCTTTACTACCTCAAAGAGACGATAGATTATCAAAGCTGCAGTGAAGGAGAGTGCATCGACAAACTTGAAGACTTTGTAAAAGTTTTAAAAGCATCTACCCAAGAGGTCTCCACACAATCAAATATCCTCAAAGAGCATATAGAAGAGACCCTCCACATCGTCAACAAGATTCAACGCCTCATAAAAGAGCTCCACTATATCCAGATCAATGGCCTCATAGAGGCTTCAAAGTTAGAGGATATTAAATTTAATATCATTTTTCAGCAAGTACAAAATCTTGTAGAAAGTACCACAAAAACCCTCGAAGAACTCTCACCTTCTATCAAGACTGCACACAAATATAGCACTGATATTGCCAAAAATGTCAAAGAAGTAGATTTCTATCTGCAGCATTTGCTATAAATTCGACACTCACAAGCTGCTTGCCATCTTGATAAATTTTACCTTTGAATCTATCTCCTGCGCTCACCTCTCCAACCCCTTTTGGTGTACCACTCATTATGATATCTCCATCATCAAGTCCAAAAATACGCTCTATATCTTCTACTAAAAAATCTGGTTTGTAAATCATCTGCTTTACTGAACCTTGCTGTACAAGTTCTCCATTTTTATAAAGGCGAAGTTCCAAATCACTCCAATCATCAATATATACAAACTCACTAAAAAGTGCAGCGCCTTTGAAAGCTTTTGCCCTCTCCCAAGGAAGCCCCTTTGCCTTGAGCCTGCTTTGAATGTCACGGCGGGTCAGATCAAGCCCAAAACCAACACCAGCAATTTTTCTATTTTGGATTAAAAAGCTCATCTCTCCTTCATAGTGCAGTCCCTCCTGGGCAATGAGATGTGAGCCAATTGATGAATTTGGCTTGATAAAGTAGACCGGCTCATCGGGGATCTCATTACCAAGCTCATGGATATGCTCTACATAGTTTCTGCCGACACAAACAATTTTACAAGGAGTTATTTTTTGGTTTTGAAAAGTGAGAGTTTGCATGCTATTTTCTATATTTTTTAAACACCCTTGCAAAATCTATTTTTGCAGGGCACTTGCTCTTGGTAAACTCATAAGTTTCGTGAGAAGAGTCTCCCTCTTTTTCGTAGAGAGAAAATTTTATTACCTCATCACGTCGTGCAGTTTTAGGAGAGATTATCTCTACGACTATAAGTGGAGCTTTTGCTATGTAGTTTTCATTCTCATCATCACATACCACTGCAATATTTTGGCACACAACTGTATCTTCTGCAATCTTGTAATCTTCTTCTACCAATACTTCGCATTCTGGACAATTTTCAAACGCTTCTTCCAATTGTGTAACGATTTTTACATTCAAATTCTGATAGCGTTTCACTGGAGATGGTGCCATCGCATAGGCTACTCCACCAATGAGTTCCCAATCGCCTTCCCATAGTTTATAATCTTCATATGTATAATGTTCTAAAATGCCCCGTGCTCCCATGAAAACTCCTCTACTCAACTCTACCTAGTTTTTCTCCAAAAGCTAAAATCTTGAAATATTTGGCACTCCACCAGACAAAAAGAGCAATAAAAAGCGTTGCACTGATATCAAAAAATGGATATATTTTGCCCCCAGAAGCAAAGAGACTAAAAAGAATTCGTCCCAAAACCACTATCTGAGTAAAGTAAAATATCCAAACTGTTCCTTTATCGACCCGAAGCAGATTTCCACTATGCCCTAAAGTTACTCTCGTTCCAAATCCTATGAGAATTGTCATCAAAAATCCAAGGACCAAAAAATGCAGCGGCAATGCAAAACTATAAAAACCATATATATACTCAAAAGCTTCCACTATACTTCCTACAATCAGTCCACCAGCAAGCCAAAATAGAGCAATATGCAAAATCCAAAGCAATGGTTCACTATTTGGAAATGGTAAAGCAATTTTTTTAAGTTCCCATGCTATTAAAACTCCAGCTATGAAATCTACTATAAATACTCCCGCTGGAAAAAGCCCCTGCAAAAAAGAGTGGAGCAAAAAAAGCACAAAAATCTCAAGATGAAGATAGGGATTTCTCTTCCATTGCATTACATGACTAAAAAAGGGCACCATTCGCAAAGCTACAACAAAAGCAAGAAAAATCATATAGAGATAGACTCCAAAGTTAATAGCTGTAGTGTAAAAAGCTGTGCTATTGCATCTACAGGGTATTTGCGACAGCAAAAAGAGAATATTGCTCATTGCTCCAACTCCCAGAGCCACAATAATCCAGTATTGATCTCTCTTTGGTAGCTGGCAAACTCTATATATTCCATAAAATTTACGCAGAGTCAAAGCAAACCCGATAGCTACAAAGAGTACTGCAGCATAAAAGGCCGGAAGGAAAAGAAGTGAAATCAAAAAGCTCAAAGTTGCTAAAACCTGCATGAAAAAAACGACTATATAAAATCGCTGCTCAATTGGTGCAGTCCCAGAAAAGCGTGGAAAAGTAGTGTATAAAAATCCATAGAAGAAATTTGTAAAGACCAAAAAAATCATCGAGTAGCTATGCAAAAATTTTGCATCAACTGCTATGACTCCACGATAGGAGAGTAAAAAGAGTAGCATGAAAATCACTGCATCGATCATGCCTAAGAGGAAAAAGGGTTGGTGAGGTTGAGAGAAAAAGTATCCTAATTTAGATGGTTTGGCTGCTGAAAACTGCATAGATGATCCTTTGAGAGTTTTTCAAAAGAATAGAAAAATTTTTGCTTTCTTGCATTGATTTTGGGCAAGAGCCCAGGAAGTGAGAGACTATTTTTTAATCTCTACGACGATTGCTCCGCGAAGATCTCCCATTTTGTAGCCTATAGCTTTGTCAGTTGGGTAGATACTCTTGATTTTTGCTTGAAGTTTTGGATCGATATTTTGTCCATGGCATTTGAGGCAAACCGGCTTATTGATAACGAGTGGCTTGTAATATTTATAACCATCTTTAGTCTTTTCTACAAGCTCTTTTGGTAGTAAGACGCTGTTTTGTTTGAGTTTCTCCAAAGCCTCCAAGACTGCCCTCTCGTCTCCTTGCGCCTCATTAGCAGGATTGCGCGATTTAAGCGTTACACGCTTAATGCTTACATTTTTGCCTAGCTCATTATCCACTTTTGCAGTTAGTTCGGCTGCGCGCATCGCACAAAACTCCAATGCATCAGCAGGACCACCTTTTTTGAGGTGTTTTTTAAGATTGCCACCAAGAGTTTTAAGAAGGAGTTGGCTCGCTTTTTGTCCTGTAGCTATTACCTCTGCTAAATCATTATTTTGTGGTTTAGGAGCACTTTGGACCGCTAGAAGCAACGATGTAGTAAGTGCTAATATTGATAGCTTTTTCATATTCCCCTCCTTCATTAAAATATAATTTATTATATCCAAAACGAGTAAATTTATGCTATAATTTACTTATCAGTTGGTAAGGAGCATCATGAGTAAGAGAGAAAAGCTTCTACAAGTGGCAGCAAACCACTTCTCAAAGTTTGGCTACAATGGTGTATCTTTGGATGCTATAGCCAAAGAGGTAGGCATCTCAAAAGCTGCAATCTATTACCATTTTAAAGATAAAGACGATCTGTATGAGGCTGTTTTGCTCTTTCGCCTCGATGGCCTCAAAGAGCATATTCAATCAAGTATCAACGCAAGCTCTCCCGTGCAAAAAATCAAGCAATTTATAGAGAGCTTCGGCGAATTTTTACAAGAGTATCCCTGCTTTGCAGCCATTTTGGCCCATGAGTTTGCAGATAACGGCAAACATATGAGCCACAATGCTATCAAGAGTCTCTCCGAAATTTTGAGTATTTTGACATCAATACTTAACGAAGGTATCGAAAAAGAGGAGATAGAAGTGCAAAACCCTATGGTAGTACAAATGATGATAGTTAGTCCTCTCATTATGCACCAAACAACACAAGGACTTCGTGAAAAAGTCACATCCAATGTAGAAGGATTCCCGGTACTTCCTGAACCTACTATCAAGGATTTTTCAAAAACTCTTGCCAAAAAGATTATCAAAGCCATAAGGAAAGAACAATGAAAAGAGTAGCACTCACAGCAGCTATTTTTGTTGCATCGCTGCAAGCAAGTCAACTGCATACACTTTTGCATGCCCTCAAGAACAAGCCCGTTACGCAAATCGATATTGCAGCGCAAAAAATTGCGAAACTAAGCAAACAAAAAGTAACTGATCAGTTCTATCCATCCTTTGCGCTCTTTGGTACGTATGAGCACTACACCAATGATACCAATTTGCGCCCAGTACCACCACCTGAGGCAAATAGGCGTATAAGTGAGCATCAGCCTCTCCCATTTGCACAAAATATACAAAGAGTAGGTATAAGCGGGAGTATGCCGCTTTTTGTCAAATCACTCTTTACCCTCAAAAAGAAACTTGCATATATATATGAAGCAGCAAAGCTCAAAAAAAAGCTCAATTTTTATAAAAATGAAGCGATCATCGTGGGAGCTTATGCAAATCTTTTGGCTCTACATGAGACCAAAAATGCCCTTTTTGCTCGTAAACGATCTCTTTTGAAGATGCGACAAGATATCAAAATAGCAGTAGATAGTGGTCGTGCTGCACCAATTGCTCTAGATAAGATCGATACATCATTGGCAAATCTTGCAATAAGTCTCCAAGATCTCAATATTAAAGAGTCTCTTGCCAAAGAGCGTATCAGTGCACTCACTGGTATTGAAGTAAAAAATATTGAGCCAATTGAGCAGATTGGATCATTGAAAGAGGGTGAACTCTTTGCTATCAAGCCACTTGCAAAAAATCTCAAAGCTGCCCAAAAAGATATCTCTATAGCCAAAGAGTCCTTTTTCCCAAAACTCTTGCTTGAGGGAAAATGGAGCAAAAACTATGCCCAAAAAGACGTGCTCTATGGAGAAGATGTAGATGTGGGATATGGTGATGTTACACTCAAACTCGTCATCCCTCTCTCAAAAGCGCAATTTACCGATATCGATCTTGCAAAAGCTAAATATTTCAAAGAGCACAACCGCTTCCTCCAGACCCGCCAGGAGCTTGAAGCTCAGGCAAAGAGTCTGCACACTCAACTCTCTTCACTTAAAATTGCGATAGAAGCATCCCAGAAAAAAGTTGCTTCACAAAAAGAACTCGTTAAATATGCAAAAACTGCATACAAAGTGGGACGTCTCAGTGAAGAGGAGTATCTTCGCTATGAAGAGGGGCTCTTCTTTGCTCAGGCAAATCTCGCACAACTCAAAGCACAGAAGTGGCAAACACTCGCACAACTTGCTGTAATCTATGGAAATGATCTTGAAAGGATAGTCAAATGAAAAAATGGATAAAAATTGCAATATTCTTGCTTATTGTGATTTTACTCGTTGTAGGTGCTGTAAGGCTAGTAAAAAAGCGTAAGGCTCAAGAAGCAAGCACTCCAATAGCAAAAGAGTATGCTGTCATTGTCAAGACACTCAAACCACAAAAGAGCCATGTAGTGCTAAGCAGCGACTATCTTGCAATTGTTAAAAATGATAAGAATGTCGCACTTGTTGCAAAATTTCCGGGACGAATTTTACAGATAAAAGAGGCTGGCCAAAAGGTCAAAAAGGGTGATGTAGTCGCCAAAATAGATACAACTGTACTCAAAAGCAAACGCGATAGTCTCAAAGCACAAATAGAAGCTACAAGACTCCAGATTGCAGCAGCCAAGGAAGCTCTCGTGAATTTGCGCAAAATTCATGAGCGCACCAAAAAGCTCTACGCTGTCAAAGGAGCTTCCAAAGAGCAGCTAGAGAGAGAAGCGACTCAGATCGCAAATGCAAAAGCAAATCTCGCAAGTCTGCGTGGCAAACTCGCTTCATTCCAAGCAAATCTAGCTGAAGTAAATAATGAGCTCAGCTATGCGGTGCTCACTTCACCAATCGATGGAGTAGTAGCCAAAAAATTTGCAAACCTCGGCGATATTGCTATGCCGGGACGTCCGCTTCTTAGCATCAATGGATCACAAGACAACTATCTTCTTGTAAGACTTCCAAGCAATATAGCAGCTTATGGTCTACTCTATAATGGCAAACGTTACGCACTCAAACCCCTCAAAGGCAGCTTCAACTCTTTGAGCGAATATCGCGCTGATGTAGATGATCCAAAACTCATTGAAGGTCAACGAGTCGAGACGAAAGTGATTACATATGATAACGAAGCTCTTTTGCTTCCATTTGATGCGGTCCTCAATCGTAACGGCAAAACATATGTGCTTGTAGTAAATGGAGAGTATGCAAAACCGCTCGAAGTACATGTGAAAGCATCTGGAGCAGAAGGCGTGGTTGTAGCAGAAGATCTCAGTGGCAAAGAGCTTGTAGTTGCAAAACCAGATATTTTGCTCAAACTCTTAAGTGGCATTAAGCTTAAAGAGATAAAAGGATAGCGTATGTTTGAATATTTTTATAAACGACCCTATCTGCTCTTTAGTTTAATTGTTGGCTTTTTTGTAATGGGGATTATTGGGCTAAAAGCCCTTCCTAAAAATCTTTTTCCCGATGCCAATAGACCTCAAGTTGTAGTTATTACCTCAGTGCCAGGAGCAACAGCTGAGGTTGCTGCAAATACAGTAAGTAAGCCAATTGAAGAGGAGATCAGTCGTATTAGTCTCGTACGAGATGTAAGTAGTGTGAATGTAGCAAACTTCTCCATTGTCAAAGCCGAATTTGAATATGAAAAGGGGCTAGAAGCGGCTGCAGTGGATGTAGCAAATGCCCTCTCTATCGCAAAAGGAAAACTCCCACAAAACGCAAATCCCTCTATCTATACAGTAGGGGATTTTACACTGCCTGTAGAAGTGGTGGCTCTTAGCCCAAAAAATAAAAATATCTCTCTTGATGAGATTCGCAAAATCGCAGACTCTCATATCAAGCCCTACCTTTTGGCAAATCCACATATAGGAAATGTAGAGGTCTTTGGGGGGTATCAAAGCGCTATCAATATCGAAATAGACCCCTTCAAAGCCAAAAAATACAATATTAGCTTCGATCAACTTGCAAAGGCTCTCTTTGCACTCAACAAAGATATTCCTATAGGCTTCACAAAGAGTGCGAACGACTTTTACACTGTGACATATTATGGCGAAAAAGATAATATGGAGGAGCTTAAAAACCTCAATATTTTGCCAAATGTGAAACTCAAAGATATTGCAACAATCTCTTGGAGCCACAAAAAGCGCACAAGTGGCTATATAGGAAACGGCAAAAATGCGATTGCACTTTCTATTCAGCGCGCACCTGGCGGAAGCGTCCTTGATGTGAGTGATGCAGCGCGCGCTGAGATCAAAAAACTTGCCAAACTCTATCCAAATATCAATTTTGAAATTGCTGATACCCAACGCACACTCATTGAGACTGCAAACAAAAACATGCTTGAAGCTCTCAGAGATGCAATAGTCTATACACTTCTGGTACTTTTGCTTTTCTTGGGAAATTTCCGTGCAATTGTTGCAGCAGGTATCTCTATCCCGCTTGTCTTTTTTGGTACGATCGCAATCATTTGGCTAAGTGGCGGGGAGCTCAATATCGTCATCTACACTGCTATTATCCTCGCTCTTGGAATGCTAGTGGATGATGCGGTTGTGGTACTTGAAAATATCGAGCGCCATCTTGAGATGAATGAATCGATGGAACAAGCCATCATCAACGGGACCAAAGAGGTGCTAGGACCGGTCTTTGCAGGGACTGTAGCGACTATCGCTATTATCTTTCCACTCATGTTTGTGGGAGACTTTCCAGAGCATATCTTTAGGCCACTCATCTCTACACTCATCATCGCACTTTTAGTGAGCTATTTTCTCTCTATCACCTTTATACCACGTCTTTCGATCTGGCTATATAAAAATGGAACAGAAAAGACTCGCATTGAAAAGTGGTTTGAGGAGTTCTATCAAAACACAATAGGTCGCCTTATTGGCCCATACTTGAGTGTTCTTAAATTTTCCAATGGCAAATTTTGGCCACTTCGCCGTATGCTCCTTACAATGGCGGTGGTTTTGACGCTGGTACTCAGCCTCAAAAATGTTATGCCGCTCATTGGAAAAGATGTTATGCCGCCAATGGATACGGGGATCATCAAAGCACAAGTAGCTTTTAGTGCCAATGAGACAGTAGATAGTGCAGAGAAGAAACTGCACAAATTCCTTGTCTGGCTACACAAACAGCCATGGGTTGTAAGCAGCTCTGTAGCATTTGGGAGCGAGCCATCGGTGCTAAGCCTAGGAAGTGGAAACTTGCCAAGTGAAGCGACAATCACTATCAATGCAGTAGATAGATTCCACCGCAAAAAAAGTATCTGGGAGCTTGAAGATGAGATACGCGACAAAATTGCCCAGCTTCCAGGTGTGAAGAAAAACGATGTATTCGATTTTGGAGCAACTGCCCTCTCCACGATCAAAGCACCTCTTGATATCCGTCTCAAAGCGGGCGATTATGAGAGCTTGCCAACAAAAGCGCAAGAGATTATACATACAATCAAAAACATCAAAGGGCTTACATCTATTAGTCAAAGCTGGGATAATGACTTTACAGAGATTTTCATCGATATCGACAAGAACAAGGCTCTAAGCTACGGTATTACACCACTGCAAGTAGCAATGCAGCTTCCTATCAAAGGACAAGTAGTCTCCCTTGCAGCGAACCTTGCATCGATGAATACACAGTTTGTGCGTCTCTACCTCAAAGGTAAATTCAATGAGACTATCCAATCTCTCAAACTCTTGCCAATCCACACAAAATTTGGTGAGATCCCATTACGTGAGATTGCAAAAATGCACTATCAGCTCACCCCTGCAAAAATCGAGCGAGATAAATTGCTCTATAGCATCGATATCAACGGATACCGTGCAAAACGCCCTGTCACACATATCACAGATGATGCAGATAATGCACTGAAAAAGGTAGATACAACAGGATTTATCGTAAGCCAAGAGGGAGATATCGCACAGCTTCATGATAGCTTCAAGCGTATGATCAAAGCGATTGCAATAGGTGTCATAATTTTGCTCATGACACTTACTGCTATCTATGAGTCAGTCCGTTTGGCAATCATCATGATTTTGGTTCTCCCACTCTCAATGATAGGAGCCGCATGGGGTATGCTTATATTTCACAAACCTAGCTGTATGCCAAGTATGGTGGGACTCTTGCTCCTCTTTGGGATTATCATCAAAAATGCCGTTTTGCTTATCGACTTTTATAAAGAGTATGAAAAAGAAGGAAAATCACCATTTGAAGCAGCACTTGAGAGCGTGAGAGTACGTTTTCGCCCTGTTATGATGACAGCCTTTGGGACAATTGCTGGGATGATCCCAATTGCACTTGAGCAAGCGGTGGGTCTAGAACGCCTCAGTCCTTTGGCTGATGTTGCGATTGGAGGGCTTTTGGTAGGAACACTTCTCACACTCATTTATGTTCCGCTCTATGCCTATGCGACCGATCCAAGGAATAGAAAAACCAATCCGATAGAAAAAGTTGAAGAATATATCGAAGAATAAGGAGGAGATATGCAAACACCAACACCAGAACAAGTGATGAATATGATGAAAGAGCGCTTCGGAAAGATTCCTGCATCAATCGAAGCAGCAGCAAAATTGGATCCATCTTTAATAGTTGAGCAAGCAATAAGTTCCAAACTGAGCATGCAAAGCGAAAAGAATGCGCTCGATCCAAAAACAAGCACGCTTGTTTTTTTGGCAGCAGCTCTTGCACTGGGTAACGAAGAGTGTGTTGAGCTCAATACAAAAGCCGCTAAGAAAATGGGTGCAACTAAAGAAGAGATTCTCTCAGTCATTCGCATAGTGCGCCATGCAGCCGCAAGCAGTGTGGTAGGAGTGGCTGAGGCGGCACTGAAAAATCTAGAAGAGTAGCAATGCCCCAATGGCTTGATGCCCTTTTGGCATCACACTCATTAGTAGCAATTGTAGGAGCCTTTGTTGCAGGAAGTCTCACTGCCGCAGCTCCTTGCTCTCTTATCTCAGTTCCTCTATTAGTTGGAAGCGTTCTTGCTCTCAACAAAGATCTCCAAGGCAGAAAGAAGATATTTTTTACTTATGCATTTTCAGCACTTTTTGCTTTAGGTGTAGTGGTCAGTTTCTCTTTTTTGGCCTTTTTAGTGGCAAAATTTGGCCTCTTTTTCTCTATAGCTCCAATGTGGGCATATCTGATTGCTGGAGTTGTCAGTATCTTCATTGGACTCTATGCTTGGGGTATTTTTAGTGAGATTGATAAATCAAAAGTTATAGACAAACTTATTCGATTTCGCCTCTTTGGAGGCTTTTTGATAGGGATTGTTTTTGGACTTGTGAGCACGCCTTGTGCCTCTGCTCCTCTTGTGGCTATCATCACAGCTGCAGCCAATGCTCACTATATCTATGCCTATATGCTGGTTTTGAGCTTCGCCCTTGGACACTCGCTACTGCTGCTCATAGCAGGAGCCTCTGTTGGCATTGCACAAAGAGTTGTCTCAAACAAAACAGTAGCAAAGCTCTCTACTCTTTTGAATAAAAGTTTTGCTCTTGTTTTGATTGGGTTTGGATGCTATTTTTTCTATAGAGCGATAGAACAGATATGAAAGGAAAAAGATGAAAAAGTTACTATTTGCTGCTATTTTTAGCATGTCTCTTTTTGCAGATGCAAAAATGCTTCCATCTACGCCTTTTAGTGAAATTCAAAAAGCGATCGCTTCCGGAAAACGGGTTTTGGTTGAAGTTGGATCAGACCACTGCTTGAGTTGTCAAAAAATGGGAAAGCTGTTTTATACCATTAAGCAAGAGCATCCAAATTTTCAAATATTTTTTTTAAATATCGAACAAAATAAAGATGCAGCAAAAAAGTTACAAATTATGCTTATTCCAACACAGATTTTGTATGAAAAGAAAAAAGAGGTCTATCGACATATCGGAGTGCTTTCCAAAAAAGAGGTTATAGAACTTTTGAAATAATAGCTTAGAAGGTTATGCATGCGATCGAAAAAAAGAATATGTCAACAAAATGATGAAAAAGGAAAAAACACTAATCTCCACTCCAGAGGTATAGCAGCATTAGCTGCAGCTTTTGGTGTAGTGGCATTTTGGAGAGGAAGTTGGATGCTTATGGATAAGTATCTTTTTCCAAATAACGATCTGTTGAGTGCTCTTGTAAGTATTGTAGGCGGTATTGGAATCATTTTGTTTTTAAATTACAAATTTGAGGATCTTTTTTGAAAAGAGAAGATATGAAAACAAACAAAGGAGTCAAAGATGCCAGATCCAAGATTTTTAAAACCATGGCATGGAATACCAAGAGAAGAGATAGATTGGCATCCCACTGTCGATCATGACAGATGTATAGGGTGTGCAACATGTGTGACAGGATGCAACAGGCTTGTGTATAGATATGATTTTGAAAACGAAAAATCGATTGTCTATGATCCGTTGAACTGTCTTGTAGGATGTACCACTTGCCATAATACTTGCCCGGTAGATGCCATATCTTTTCCGCCATTTGATGTCGTTTTAGATCTTGAAAAAAGAGTCGATGAGCATCACGCAGTTGAAGATGATCTATTTACTCGAAAAGATATTTTGGAATACAAAGATGCTAAACCTGCGCCAAAAGAGCAAGCAAAAATTGTTGATAAAGAGATCAGAGGTGATGTGACAATTTTAAGATGTGATCTTGGAAATGTGCAAAATATACGAGCCGGGCGTTATATGGAGCTTGAAATTCCGGGTAAGAATTGGCTTGGAAGGAGCTATTCTGTTGCAAATGTTCCTTTCTCTGACGGATATGTCGAGTTTCATGTCAAAAAGGTTCCAGGAGGAAGATTTAGCGAATATGCCTATAATGACTTGAAAAGAGAGGAATCCCTCATTGCAAAAGGGCCGTACGGAAAGTTTGTGTGTGATTCGCAAAACAGACTCTATTTCGTGGCTCTTGGTGTAGGGCTTGCACCACTTATCGGAATGATACGGGAGGTACTCTTAAAAGATCAAGATAGAGATATCAAACTGTTTTGGGGAGTAAGCCGATCAAAAGATTTCTACTATTTGGATGAGATTAACGAGCTTGCCCAAACATATAAAAATTTCAAACCCATTTTGGTGGCGAAAGAGTATGATGTTGCATTTAAACTGCCAAAACATGGACAATTTTTCAAAAAAAGAGCACTGGAGGCTTTTTTAGAAGAGATTTTTGATACCGATAGGGATTACTATATAGCTGGACCTTTTGGAGCATTGGATACGTTTAAAAAAGTGCTTATGAAAAACGGAGTGGACGAGAGTAAAATACATACAGAGATATAGATGAAAAGAGCACTCTCTCAATCTTTGAAAAGTTTTTTCAAGATATTACCGATGTTAATAGGTATTATCGGAGTTGTCGGCATTTTCAAAGTTTTCATCACTCCCGATCTGCTTGCATCTTTGTTTACCGAAAAACCGTTTTATGATACCTTCATAGGCCTTTTTGCCGGAGCTATTGCCGTTGGGCAGGCAATTATAAGTTATATATTAGGTGGGGAACTTTTAGAAAGCGGTGTGTCGATGTATGGAGTGACGGCGTTTATTTTGGCTTGGGTTACTCTTGGAATCGTGCAGCTGCCGCTGGAAGCAAGTGTGCTTGGTATTCGATTTACCATTCTTAGAAATATTTTGGCTTTTGTTTTTACTTTTTTGGTTACCATCGCTACCGTTTGGACGCTGGAGCTTTTGGGATGAAGGGAAAATGGTTTTTGCTCATCGTCACTGCAAGCTATATGTTGCTTTTTCTCTTTTTCCCTCAAAAAGCTTCTTTGGCTTTGCAGGAGTCTTTTTATCTTTTGATGAAAATCACTCCTATTTTAGCCGTTGTCGTTTTAATCAATGCCCTTATCAACTTTTTTATCGACCCGAAAACATTGGCAAAACATCTAAGCCGTGAGGGCGGGATAAAAGCATGGATCATAGCACTGTTTGCCGGAATTTTAAGCCACGGTCCTATGTATGCATGGTATCCGCTGATAGAAGATTTAAAGAAAAAGGGGCTAAGGGATTCTTTAATAGCCCTCTTTTTTTATGCAAGAGCTGTGAAACTGCCGCTGCTTCCATTGATGGTGCACTATTTTGGATTAACATTTACAATAGTGTTGAATATATACATAATCATAGGAGCCCTATTGCAAGGGATGATTGTCGAAAGAATAGAAAATGAGTGATAAAACAGTAAACCAAAAAGAGACTCCGACCCTTTGGCAGCTTTGTTGGACATATTTTCTTTTAGGTTTGACTGCATACAGTATGGCGTTGCTGCAGCAGTTAAAAGACCTTATCGCAAGAAAAGGATGGCTAAGTCAAGAAGAGATAGATGAGGGGCTGGCTATGGTGCAGCTCTATCCTGGACCCATTTTTGTCAATCTGGCTACCTATTCAGCCTATCGAATTAAAGGATTTTTTGGCGCTGTTTTGGCTACTTTTCTTTTTATTTTGCCATCTTATCTATTGATGCTGCTCTTATCGTGGCTCTATTTTCGATATGGTCATATCGGATGGATTCATCCCATCTTAATTGCCATAGAGGCGATGGTAGTAGGGATTGTTTTACAAGTAACGATCGATTTTTCCAGCCGATATATTAATGGAGGCAAAACTGCACTGATAGCCGGTATTGCGCTTATATTGATGCTGTATGGTATGAATGCCTTTTGGATTATCATAGTTGCCGCAGTGCTTGGACTTTTTTCTTTAAAAACTTCTCAAAAGAATAATGGAAACATAAAAGAGTATGAAGTAGTGTTTCCTGGCAAATGGCAGTGGCGTATGGTAGCTATTTTTCTTGCAGGTTCCATTTTTGTACTGCTTTTTGTAGCAGGATATATATGGCATACCGAGTCTGGGGAGCTGCTTTTTTCTATGTTCAAAGTGGGAGCAGTAGCTTTTGGCAACGGAATGACCATAATGCCGCTGCTGCAGCAAGAAGCGGTAGTTTCGCATCACTGGCTGACATTGAAAGAGTTTGCAGATGCAATAGCTTTTGGTCAGATTACACCAGGACCCTTCCTCATTACCGCTACTTTTATCGGTTATAAAGTCAGTGGAGTTTTGGGAAGTGCTTTGGCTACCGTTGGAATGTTTTATCCCTCCTTTTTTTATACTCTTGTTATGAGTGAAGTGTATGGGAAGATCAAAAACTTGGCTCTGATTCGCAATGCTTTAAAAGGGATATTGGCTGCGTTTACAGGCATGCTTGTTTTTGTTCTGTTAAGCCTGGGCAAAGTTGCTCTCATAAATCCTGCAACCTATATATGGGCGGTTGGAGCTTTTTTGGCAGTACGATACTGGCGGATAAATATACTATGGATCTTTTTAATCGGTGTTGTGGCTAAGCTTATACTGTATTTTAAGTGATGAGAGAGTGGCAAGAGTTTATGGACGCAATGCATCATACCAACAAACAGTGTCTCAAGATATGTCTGTTTGACTTCGTTACAAAATTTATCAGTAGGAGAAAGCAGTGGATTTTGATGAATATTTGAAAAGTTTTGATTATGAGGAACGAAAGGCTATGAAAATTGGACTTGAAGAGATGTTTGAGCTTTTGCAAAAAGACGAAGCACAAGTTGTTGATATCAGATTTAGGGAGGAGTATGAGGCATGGCATGTAGGATTTGGATTGCATATTCCACTCAATGAGCTGCCAGACAGACTCAATGAGCTAGATAGTAGCAAAACAATTGTGACTATGTGTCCACACTATGACAGAGCCGAAATTGCAAGACTATATCTTACACTCAAAGGCTTTAACGCACGATATCTTACGGACGGACTACTCAAAGTGGTCGAATTTTTAAGAGGTGACAAAGCAAAAGAGATAATAGAAAGTATACAAGATGTATGATGTTTTATCTTTTAATCATTTTATTACTCAATATGTATTGATCATTTTTTACTACATAGGTGCAATTGTTATGCCATTTGTACTTTGGATAGCAAGGGATTGGATTGTCCAAAATATCTCAATTGCTAAAACATTAAATGATACACTTCACACACTCTACGCCTCGCTTTCCAAAGGAGGCAAGTTTATGACAATTTTGATAGCTGTGGGGTTCTTTTTGTGTGCCGAGCTTTGCTGGCGGATGGTTTTTGAGGCGATGATCGGCTATTTTGATATGCACGATTTCTTGTATGAGATCTATAAACACCAAACATTAGGAGGTAGATGATGAAACGACGTGACTTTATGAAAAATGCGGCTTTGGCTATGGGAGGATTGACGCTCGCTTCTACTATGGCGGATGCAAGCGGGATGGGAGCGGCTTGTACTCTTGGCTCCAGAAACATCGAGCCGGGCAAGGGTGAAAAGGCTCCAAAAGGTGCGGTAACCTACTATACGGAGTTTAAGATCTGGATACCCGAGCGTGAAAAGATGGTAGCCCACATGGAAGAACTTGGCAAAAAACTTCGCAAAAAAAGAGGCTTTTTGTCTCTTTCGCTTAAAAACATGGTAGGCGATTCGACAATGGTACACAACTACCCCACCAATCTCAAAGCGGTTTTGCGCACCGCCTATCTTGACGCCGCCAAGGAAAATAGTCTTCCACTGTACTACTCTTTGTTCGTGCGATTTAAAAATTATCACGATTTGATGCGATCTGGCGTTATCAAAGACTTTGAGAGGCTGATGAGAGAGTTTGGGGACTTAAGTGAAAACTACTCCGAAGGGGTCTATGTCACCGTCTCGGCTGGAGATAGAGAGAGAATCTATCTGCGACCAAGAGAGATTGAAGAGTTTTTGAGCCATCAAGTAGACGATCCTATAAGCGATCTTGTCACCGTCAACAACCATGTGGCGATTTTGAAAAAAGATAGAGAGATCTTCAACAAAAAGAGCACAGCACTACTCAAAGTCGCTCAAGAGACCTTCCGACCGGCAAAAGGAGATTATGATTACAATCCAAAATTCCCCTACGGGATGCCAGGATCCTATCAAAACAGACACTACAGAAGAGCGGTAACGACGGAGATCTTGCAAAGCGCTTTTGCTCCGGATGGAAAGTACCACTATCTGTTTCATGGGACATGGGAGAGTGTGTTCGATCATGAAAACTCCCATATCGATCCAAGATTTCGCCATCATGTCTTGGCAATTTTGCCCTATATCGTTGAAGGTCCCATCGAGCCTTTCTATAAAACCACCATACTGCTCAATGGATAGATGATGAGTCCAGAACTTATCCATTACGGGCTTTACTTTCTACTCACGCTCGCTCTTTCCACCCTCTTTGCGATGGGTGGAGTGGGCTCGGCTATTGCACTGGTTCCAACCTTTACGATGATGGGAATGCCTTTCAATCTCGCCAAAGCCATAGGACTCTTTATCAACTCAGCTTCAACGATCACAGCATCGATTATGAACTTTTTTCGAGGGGTTTTGGATATCAAATTCGCTCTGCCTTTGGTGATCTCCATTATGATCGCCACTCCCATTGGAGCGTGGATGTCCCAATATGTTCCAAAAGAGATCGTGGAGTGGATGCTGGTAGCCTTTTTGATTGTAAGCGCCTTTTTACTGCTCTTTAGCCACCGAGAGACAAAGGTGGTTTATGATAAGGCGTGGGTGCTCTATGTCATTGGTGGAAGTGTGGGAATCGTTTCAGGGATGATCGGTGTTGGGGGAGGATCGCTGATTATGCCGCTACTGATTTTATTGGGATTTGATGCGAAAAAGGCGGCCTATGCTATTAGTTTCGTGATTCCGTTTTCCACCCTTGGAGCGTTTGCGACCTATCTTAGTTTTGTCAAGATGGATTGGCTACTTTTAGCCGATGTGACGGTTGCCGCAATCATCGGGGGATATCTGGGAGATAGGATTTTGCACTATAATCTGACAGCGGGGCAGGTCAAGAAGCTCATTGGCGTTTTGCTTTTGATCCTCTCCGCCAAGATGATCGCAAAACTGCTGCATATCACTTTTTAAGGATAAGCCATGTTGCATATATTGAAAAAGATCGCCGACTGGATCGTCGAGCATGAAAAGGATGAGGCCCTCGATTGTACCGTTCCAGATGAGATCATAGACGAGTGGCTCGAGACGATTGAAGAGAAAAAAAGACGAATGGAGGAGCATGGGCATACCGATTCAGCTCAATATGAGATGCTCAGCGATCTTGAGAAAAAGGTCAAAGAGATTAAAGCAATTCGGGCAAAAAAGTGTCATATTAAGCCATCATAATAAAGGATAGCAATGGGGCATCATCACCATCATGAAGTAAGTGGCAAAAACCTTTTTATTACAATTATTTTAAATGTTATTATTACATTAGCGCAAATCATTGGAGGATTTATATCTGGCTCTTTAGCACTTTTAAGCGATGCGATGCACAACTTCAGCGATGTGCTCTCCCTTGTAGTTGCATGGATAGCAAATCGTCTGGCAGCAAGACCTGGTGATACTTCAAAAACTTTTGGCTATAAACGGGCTGAAATCATAGCAGCTCTTTTTAATGCCTCTCTTCTTATGGGCATAGCGATCTTTTTGATTATTGAAGCAGTGCAAAAATTTTTCCATCCCCTACCTATTGATTCGGTATGGGTTATCTGGCTTGGACTTTTGAGCGTTATACTCAACTCTCTCAGTGTCTTTCTTGTCAAAGAGGATGCGCATGAGAATATGAACATAAAAGCAGCCTATTTGCATCTTTTAACAGATGTGGCTACTTCAGTGGCTGTTGTTGTGGGCGGGTTACTCATGCAGTGGTGGCACATCTACTGGATCGATCCAGTTATCTCTATTTTCATAGCTTTTTATCTCATTTGGGCCTCTTTTGATATTATCAAAGAGTCTGTCTTTATCTTAATGCAGTTTGCCCCCAAAGAGATAGATTTGCAAAAGATTGCCGAAGACGTTTCACAAATAGCTGGAATCGAAAATGTCCATCATATTCACATCTGGAGACTCAATGACCATGATCTCTTTTTTGAGGCACATGTGGATTTTAGCAGTGATCTTAAACTAAAAGAGGTGATGAAAAAGATGGAAAAAATAGAAAAAGTTTTAAAAGAAAAATATCATATTTCTCATGTGACACTGCAGCCAGAATACCGTAGAAATGATACAAAGGAGCTTGTAGTATCACCTTAAAAATTATCTATTCAAAAGATCTTCTTTGTTATAGTGTATTAGAAGTTATGGAAAGGATGGTTTTGAGAAGATTAAAAATAGAACTTAATTTATCGACGCTTTATATCCTTCTTTATACCATCTTTTTATTTATTGCATCTTATTTGATGGAGTTGCTTGAGCCTAAAACCTATAAAAATTTTTTTGATGGTTTATGGTGGTCTATTGTTACGGCTACCACCGTGGGATATGGTGATGTGGTGCCCCATAGTGCAGCTGGAAAAATAGTAGCGATTATCATTATTGTAGGTGGTGTCATTGCAGTTGCTGCATTTACAGCGACAATGACGAGCAAACTTGTAGCCCTGACAATCTCTTCAAAAAAGGAATATGAGATGTTAGATTCACTGAACAAGCACCTTGTGATCTGCGGTTTTAAAACGCCTCGTATAGAGGTTTTACAAAGTTTTAAAGCCCATTATGGGGAGAATATCGTAATCGTTTATCCTGAACTTGTACCAGAACTGAAAAATCTTCTTGAAGAGCATCATCTCAAATGGGCACAAGGGGAATACAACGATGAAGCGGTTTTGAAAGAGGCGCATATCGAAAGAGCCGATAAAGTGATGATACTCAATATGCATGATGAGTTTGCCGATGCAAGGGTGCTGGAAACGGTCATTTTGATTCGTTCCTTAAATCCACATGTCTATATCACAGCAGAAATCATCGATCCAAAGTATGAAAACTATCTCATAAAAAGCAAATGCAACGAAATTATTATGAGCGAAGAGTATAACCGCTTTTTACTCTCAAAATCAGTGACTGAACCTGGAATGTCCAAGGTTATCAGAAAGCTGCTTAGAACGCAAAATATCCATATCCAAACGAAACACTCCTATGAGGGAGTCTCTTATAAAGAGGCTTTTGAGGATAGCTTGCAAAAAGGGGAGATACTCATAGGCATCGTAAAAAACTATATAACAGAGAGTGAACTGAAAAAAATTGTCTTAAAAAAGCTGCAGTTTGGAGGGGATGTGGAAAAATATAAAAAGCTTCTCACAAAAATCAAAAAAAATCAGGTCGAGATGGAAGTGGTTATCAATCCTGACGATAATCTTGTTATTCCTGAGTTCGCAGCACTAATCGTAATGGAGAGAAAACATGAAAAATCCGCTGTTTGAAGGTTTGAATGAAGAAGAGGAACAAAGCTTTTTGTCCATTTTTGCAAAAAAAGAGATTCCAAAAGGACAGGCGATCAAAAAAGAAGGGGACCATTTAAAAAAAGGGTTTTTGTTAGAAAGTGGTCTGCTTTTGGTAAAAAAACACTCCAGTGATGGAGAGATGGAGGTTGCAACAATCAGTGACAGCAGTGTCTTTTTTTCGCTGACCTGCCTTGTTGATGGAGGTAACAGTTTGACGACTGTAGAGGCTAAAAAAGATTCAGTGATTTTGGAAGTTTCTCAAAAGGATTTTTTTGCCTTTTGTCAAAAAAATCCAGAAATTGGTGTAAAGGTTTTGAAAAATGCTACGTTGCTTCTTGCTAAATTTTTAAGAAATAGCGATGAGAAAATTGTTCAGATGTATAAAACATTAGAAGAGGTGCTATGATGAATGCAAAAATTGAACTTATTAAAGAGATATACCAACTGCAAGATGACGATCTAAAGAAGCGAAAAGAGGCATTACAAAAGATAGAGCCTTATGTGAATGAGATAATGGACAAGTTTTACGAAAAGCTCTTGCAAAAAGAGGAATTTACGAAATTCATTCCGGTTGAAAGAATCCCTGAACTCAAAAGAAAACAGATCAAGTTTGTTGCCCAGTTACTCTCTAAACCTTTTGATGAGGAGCTGTATAACAAAATCGCAAAAGTGGCCATTGCGCACTATCACATCAGACTCGATCCGATTCTGCTTTCATACGGCTATCATCTGCTCAGTGAACTCATCTTGGAGCTTTCTCAAAAAGAACCTGCTATCTTGCCCTATCTCAAGCTCATTATCAAGTATTTAAAAGTATCAGAAGAGATCATGAAAGAGGAGTATTTTTCGCAAAAAACGCTGGCAGAGTCTCCTTACAGGGCAAATGATCTTTTTATTGCAGTCAATAGCCTTCATATGGCATATATTCGATGCAAAAGCTCTTTTGAAGCGTTGAAAGTAGACAAAGAAGCAAAAGAGCTTTTTGAAAAGAGTTTGGAGGAGCTCAAAGAGTATAAAGATGTTTTGGAAGAGGCGGGTTTTCATCTAGCAACTATCAAAAGATTTTGTACGCAGTTTTCCAATGAACCAAATGAGAAGAATTTAGGGGCACTGAAAAATGCTATCATCAAACCACTCAATAACATCAATGTCACTGCATATCTTTCTTTAACAAGTTCTCTTGCTACAATGCGGGCCATGACCGATATTATTTATACAAGAGCTATTACAAATGATAAAGCATTGACGATAGAGACTATCCAGCACAATATGTATAAGCTATTAAGCCAAAATTATGGATGGGCGATAGAAGCATTGGAGTTTTTAGAGAGTGAACCGGAAGAAGGCTATGATATTGTTAAATATATAAGTTTTAAAGAGAGCGTCTTTTTTCTTTGTATCAAAGCAAGAGATGTTGTAAATAAACTCTACATAGTTGAGGGAATTGACCTCTTGGCAGAAACTATGAAATTGACACTCTACATCAAAAACAAGGAATGAAATGAGTTTAGAATATTGCTATCCCCTTAAGGAAGGGGAAATGCTTCATGCAGAGCACGAAGAGTGGCCTTTGCTTGATGTAACGATCCACGGAAGCGATACGGAGCGGGTGAAGTTGGCCAAAAGGCTTGTCTGTGCTGTAAAGCACCTGCCTTTGCGCTTGCAAATACGATATGAAAAAGATGCAATAAAATCGATTGAAAGAGGTGTCGCCAAAGATCCAACGCTGGAGTGGCAAGGCAAGATCTTGGCTGAAGGCCTGGTAAGTGCAGAGGAACTTACTAAGATTTTCGAAAATCTCCTAAAAACTTCTTCTTAATACTCTTTCCCTGGCCTTCGGCCACTAAATTAACAAAACTAAAAAATTTTTTTATGAACTCTCCGTTATCTCTTCATAAGAACTCTTTTTGACTTCTCTATATACATATATCGTAGCAGAGAGGATCACAAACCCCAAAAGTACTAAAGAACCTAGTGTAGCAGCACTTTTTGCAGCTGTACCTTCGCCAAAAATGTAACCAATAAGAAGCATGAAACCTACCCAAATGAGATTTGCACTGAACGTGAGCGGGACGAAGTAACGAAGCGGCATATGAGATATTCCGGCCGGAATAGAGATATACTGGCCAAGCCCTGGAGTCAAAGGAGCGAGAAAGACTGCAATTTTGCCATGATGGTTGAAAAATCTGATCACTTTTTGAAACAGTTCCTTGTGGCGATATTTTTGCACAAGCCATTTCGCCAAGAAGTAGTTGATGAGAGCCCCTGAGAGGGATCCTAGCGCTCCACTAAGAAGCAGCAAAAAGAAACTCTTTTTGCCAATAGAAGAAAGATAGCCTGCAGGAATGAGGACTATTTCACTTGGTACTGGGATGAAAGTACCAACAAGAAGCATATAAAAGTATATTCCGATATAACCCAGTATATCTGCAAAATGGACAAGAAGAGATACCAAATGTTCAATCATATCTCAATGCCAAAGTATTTGTTGACCACGTAGCCAATCGCAAAAGATATAAGTGCTACACCGAATGTAATGACGAACATCTCTTTGACACGTTTGCCAAAATCCTCATCTTTTGCTACTGCAATATAAAAATTGTAAATTATAATGGCAAGGGCAGCAGCTACAAACATAAAAATAAGTCCTGTTTTAGCACTCGTAACAAAGAAAAATGGTGTAACTAGAAATATTGTTGTAAGAATATACGCAAATCCTGTATAAAGAGCATACTTTGTAGGCTCAATTCCACTATCTTGGTTTTCTCTTGCTTCCAAATAAGCACTCCCCGCCATGGAGAGCGAGGCTGCAACTCCCATAATCACACCTGTAATTCCTACATACTGCGCGTTATTGAAAGCCAAAGCAATACCTGTGAGAGTTCCTGTAAGCTCTACTAAAGCATCATTCATCCCCAACACTATTGCTCCAGCATAGCGCAATTTCCCATCATTGAGGAGTGAGAGAAGCTTTGCTTCATGAATTCTCTCTTCATCAAAAATCTTTTTAGCCTCAGGATATTTCATAATAAGGCGCTTGTAAAACTCCTGTGCCCTCTCTTCTCCCCGCTCCATCAGTTTCAAAGCAAAGCTGAGCCCAAAGAGTCTTGCTAAAAAGATATACCACATAACAACAAGTTTTTGTGGTTTGAGTTCCTGGCCGGTGATCTTTTTCCAAAACTCATAGTGCTCTTTTTCTTGCATCGCGATCTCTTGCAAGATCTTTTTGTTGTGGGGATCTTTTTGGAGTTTACTGAGTTCCATATAGATAAAAAACTCATTGATCTCATTTTGCTGCTGTTTAAGTGCATCCATCTATTTTCCTTAATAAATTATCTAGTTCATCAATCGCTTCACAGATATCTTTTTGCAAAAAATAGTCAAAATACTCATCGATATACTCGTCAAACTCTCCAAACATTGTACAGCGCTTGCGCCGCACTGGATCAATCAATATGGAGGTGGGATAATTTTGCGCAATATCTGCGATGTCTATCACCATCCCACTTGTGCCAACAGCTATGAAAACGTCGGCTTTGGTGGTGTAGAGATGCTTATAATTTGGCGCAACTTCACCAAAAAGTATAACATTTGGTCGTACGCTCCTGCTGCCACAAAAGTGGCATACCTTTGGTTGTACAATATACCCGATATCCCACACGCTCTTACACTCATCACAGCGTACCTCTGTAAGCTTGCCATGCAAATGGATTGGCTTATCACCTGCCTTTTCACTCAAATCATCAACATTTTGCGTCAGATGTACGCAGTGTGGCAAGTTTGCAAAATAGTAGTGGGCTGCATTGGGTGAAAATCTAGCAAGCTCTTGACGTTTTGTATCAAAGAATGCTATGACATGCTCTGGATCGTGCAACCACGCATCATGCGTAGCAACCTCATTGATATCAACCTCATTCCACAGCCCACCATCTCTGTAGATAGCGATCCCACTTGGAGCACTCAGCCCCGCTCCGCTGAGGAGATAGATCTGCATCAGCTCTTACAAAAAGCCTAGCTCAGCCAAGATTGGTTCAAGTTTAGCGCTAATCTCGAGGAGTTTTTCTTTGAGCTCACTCCAGACAACTTTGTCAGCCTGGTCTTCTATGTACCACTCCTCGATATGCGCTAAAGCGTTGCTCTTTTCCTCTTCACTCAAATCTGGGTGGTTTTTGATAGCTTCTTTAAGACGCTCAAGCTTTTCATGATGTTTGTGATGTGGCATTGTTGCTCCTTTCTTGCAATTATAGCCAATAATTTAATTAAGAGTAATTTTATCTGATTTAAGTTATATTGTAAAAAATTATAGCAAAGGAAAGAGAATGAGCAGTATGGAAGAGACACTCCAGCAGATCAAAGAAGATTTTGATCTTCTAGGCGATCCAAATGCAATAGTAGAGTATATCATCGAGCTTGGTAATGAAAATGATATGAAAGTACCAGATGAACTCAAAAATGATCAGACAAAAATCCATGGATGTGCAAGTGATGCGTGGATGATTGAAGAGTGCAAAGATGGCAAAGTCCATTTCACAGTTGAGGGTACCTCATCTATGGCAAAAGGGATGATCCCTTTGATGCTCAAAATCTTCAATGATCGCACACCTGATGAGATTTTGGCTTTTGATCCCCAAAAACTCTATGAATTAGGCTTTGACAAGATCCTCAGTCCTACACGATTGCAAGGTATGGAAGCCTTTTTAAATCGTATCTACTCTTTTGCCAAAAAGTGTAAAGAGAATCAATAAACCTTTAGCCAACCTTTGCTACACTTAGCAAAAAAGGTTGGCTATGACGCTGGTAGAATCTATAATATTTGGGATAGTGGAAGGAGTAACAGAATTTTTACCAGTCTCCTCTACAGGACATATGATACTTACTGCAAAACTTCTGGGACTCTCCCAAGATAGCTTCCAAAAAACTTACGAAGTAGTTATCCAGCTTGGTTCAATCCTCGCAGTCATATTTGCTTTTAAAGATCGTATCTTTAAAGATTTAGAATTATGGAAGAGACTTATTGTAGGATTTATTCCCACAGGGATCTTGGGCTTTACCCTCTATAAAATCATCAAGAGCCTCTTTGCACCAAGCACTGTAGCATACATGCTTATCATTGGCGGTATTATTTTTATTCTTGTAGAGCTCTTTTACAAAGAGAAGGAACACCATATCGAAGATGTAGATCAAGTCAGTTACAAGCAAGCCTTTTTGATAGGTCTTTTTCAATCGTTAGCAATGGTACCGGGAACTTCTCGTAGTGGTGCGACCATAATCGGAGGCCTCCTTTTAGGCTTAAAGCGCAAAACTGCTGCAGAGTTTAGCTTCTTACTTGCAGTTCCAACTATGCTAGCGGCTACTGCCTATGATCTTCTCAAACACTACAAAGAGTTTGATGCTTCCAATACTTTGGCTCTGCTGGTTGGGTTTATTACAGCTTTTGTAGTTGCACTCATTGTGATTAAGTGGTTCTTGCACTTTATCAAAAAGCACACTTTTATACCGTTTGGTATCTATCGAATTATTGTAGGGATTCTATTTTTGATGTGGGTGCTCTAAAGAGGGCGCCCGCAGGCGCAATTAAGATTATAGAGCAGCTTTTGCTTGCTCTACTACCTTTGCGAATGCTGCAGGATCATTCATAGCCATATCTGCCAAGATTTTTCTATCAAGTTCGATTCCTGCTTGCTTGAGTCCATGGATAAAGCGTGAATAGCTAATATCGTTGAGTCTGCAAGCTGCATTGATTCTTGTTATCCAGAGTTTGCGAAAATCTCTCTTTTTCTGTTTTCTGTCGCGATATGCATATACTAAACTTCTCTCAAGTTGCTCTTTTGCTTTTCTAAAGTGTTTTCTTCTACCGCTGTAGAAGCCTTTTGCCATCTTGAGGATTTTTTTGTGGCGTCTGCGTCTTACAAATCCAGTTTTTACTCTCATCTTTTCTCCCTTTACCTTTGTTTTTTATTGAGGTGCCGCATCACACGGACTTGACCCTTACGGGTGGAGTTAACTCTTAGTATGTAGAAATTAACTCAATTACTCTTTTGACATCAACTTGCGCTACATAGTGTGGTGCACGAAGATGTCTTTTGGTCTTAGGACTCTTTTTAGTAAGGATGTGGCTTCTAAAAGCGCTTCCTCTTTTGATCTTGTTTTTTGTCTTTTTGAATCTCTTTGCAGCCCCTCTATGGGTCTTCATCTTTGGCATGGCTACTCCCTTTGCAAATTTTGAGGGGTGTATTATAGCAGATTGTAGTTTAAGTGGAGTTTAAAGATTTTTTGGTAGCACTGCGGCAAAAAAGCCGCAAGAGATTACTTTTTCTTCTCCTCTTTTTTCGGAACTATGAGCATATTGATATAGCGTCCCTCTTGGTGAGGCTTCTTCTCTACAACTCCAATATCTTCGATGAGAGGAATAATTTTGTTGAGCACTTCTACGCCAGCCTCTGGATTAGCCATTTCGCGCCCTCTTAGGAAGACGCGAAATTTCACGTGCTTGCCTTTTTCCAGAAATTCTCTTGCGTGCTTTACTTTATAATCAATATCATTTTGGGCAATTTTTACTGAGAGCTTGATCTCTTTGACCTCTATCTTTGTCTGCTTCTTTTTGGCTTCTTTTTTCTTCTTCTCTTGCTGATACTTGAATTTCCCATAATCCATGATTTTACATACAGGTGGATTGGCATCAGGAGCTATCAGCACAAGGTCTAATCCCTTCTCTTCTGCAAGACGTAGCGCCTCATCGCGACTTACGATCCCATACTGCGTACCGTCATCTCCAATACAGCGAACCTCACGTGCTCTAATATCCTCATTCATGAGCACTCTATCTTCTTTTTTCCTACTCAAAAGCGTACCTCACTTAATTTCTCCTTGATTTTGTTTAAAAACTCCTCTTCACTGAGGTTATACTGAATTTTTTCTCGTCTATCTCGCACCGCTACACTTTTTTCTTCTACCTCTTTGTCACCAATGATCACAACCATTGGTACCTTTTGCTTTTCAGCGTTGCGGATGCGTTTATTGAGACTATCTTTGCTCGCATATATCTCACTATCTACGCCAATATCCATGAGTCTACTTGCAAGCTCTTTGGCATATGCTATATGATTATCGGCAATTGGCACGAAGATTATTTGTGTAGGAGCTATGAAGAATGGAAACTCTCCCGCATAGTGTTCGGTGAGTATCCCGATAAATCTCTCAAATGAGCCAAGTATAGCTCTGTGAATCATCACAGGACGCGCTGCTTCATTCTCACTCGTAGTATACTCAAGCTCAAAGCGCTCAGGAAGATTGAAATCTACCTGGATTGTGCCGCACTGCCACTTTCGCCCAATAGCATCAGTGATCTTAATATCGATCTTTGGTCCGTAGAAAGCTCCACCACCCTCGTCTATGCCATACTCCTTGCTACTCTCATCAAGAGCCTCTTTGAGGGCATTTGTAGCTATATCCCAAATCCTATCATCACCTATTGCCTTCTGGGGCTTTGTAGAGATCTCCATCTCATAGCTAAAATCAAAACTTCGCATAATCTCATCAACAAATCCAAGTACCTCTAGCACAATAGGCTTGATCTGCTCAGGAGTACAGAAGATATGGGCATCATCTTGCGTAAACTCTCTCACACGAAACAAACCATGGAGTACACCGCTCTTTTCGTGTCTGTGTACCACTCCATATTCAAAATATTTAATCGGAAGCTCACGGTAGCTGCGCTTTTTGGCTTTGTAGATCATGATATGACCCACACAGTTCATAGGCTTGATACCATACTCTACGCAGCTCTCTTTCTTACTCTCATCATCACATATTTCAGTGAAATACATATTTTCTTTGTAGTTTTGGTAGTGACCACTCTTTTTCCATAGATCCGATTTTAAGATCTCTGGACCTCTTACAGGCTCATAGCCGCGCTTGCGGTGAGCTACAAAGAGAAGCTGCTCAAGCTTTGAGCGAAGTCGTGCACCCTTTGGTAGCCAGATGGGAAGTCCCGCACCCACCTCATCACTAAACATAAAGAGTTCAAGCTCAGCGCCAAGTTTGCGGTGATCACGCTTTTTGGCCTCTTCTAGCATCGTCAGATACTCTTTGAGAGCCTTTTTGTCTGCAAATGCCGTCCCATAAATGCGCGTAAGCATCTCTTTGGACTCATCACCGCCAAGATATGCACCAGCTACACGCAAGAGTTTGAAGTTTTGCAGATACCTAGTATTAGGCACATGAGGACCACGGCATAGATCTTCCCAATCACCTTGGCGATAGATGGAGACTATGTCAGATGGAATATTTTTGAGTACCTCTTGCTTGAGATCATCTGCAGCAAATTTTTTCATCGCATCTTCTTTGCTGACCTCATAACGTTCAATTGGGAGCTTCTTCTTCGCAAGCTCCTTCATCTTTTTCTCAATTTTTGGAAGGTCCTCTTCGCTAATTTTGGCAGATGTTCGAAAATCGTAGTAAAAACCGTTCTCTACAACAGGACCTACAAAGAACTGTGCATCAGGATAGAGCTCTTTAATTGCTTGTGCCATGAGGTGTGCGGTAGAGTGACGTATAACTTCAAGTGCTTCGGGAGAGTTTTCAGGGTAGATTTTTTTAGCAGACTCGATATCTATATTTTTAGCTTGAGCAGTTTGCAAATCGATGATTTGCTCATCTTGTTTTATCGCGATAGGCTCCAAAAAGCTCCTTTGATGATTGATATATCGATATATTGCAGCCAAAACATCGATATATCAATGGTGGTCGCGAGAGGATTCGAACCTCTGACCACTACGATGTCAACGTAGTGCTCTACCCCTGAGCTACGCGACCGCAAGCGTTATTTTACACTGTTTTTGAAAAAATGTAAATATGCCAAACCAGCAATCGCAACATCGATCATCACATCTGCAAAATTAAAGACTGCAAAATCGAACCCACAGTGCCAGTAGACATAATCAATCACTCCTCCATAGATAAATCTATCGTAAAGATTGCCAATGGCAGCTCCAAAGAGTATCCCAAAGAGGAGTGGGTGCTTTTGGAGAAATTTTTGCACATACAGATAGATAAAGAGTCCACCAATGAGAGCAAGAAGAATCCAGCGCAAAGCCCCATGCAAAAAGGCAAACATACTAAAAGCGACGCCCTTATTGAGCGTAAAGGCAAGAGTAATACATTCACTCTGCCATACAAACCCTTGCAAAAAGAGCTCTTTGATAGCACGATCTATGAAAAAGACTCCTGCTGCCATCAAAAAAAATACAACAAACCTTCGCATCAAGCAAGACTTTTTCTAAAAAACTCCTCAGTCTGTGTCATCATCTTTTCTAACTTTTTCATATCTTGACCCTCAAGCAAAATGCGCAGTTTGTTTTCAGTCCCTGAGTAGCGAATGAGTGGACGAAGTCCAGCCTCTTTAAGTTCACTCACAAGCTCTGCATACCCTTCAAGCTCCTCCAGCGGAATCTTTTTACTGACGTTGATATTTTTGAGCATACTTGGATAGAGCTTAAATGGGCGAAGCACTTCGCTAGCACTTTTGCCTTCTCGAAGCATCAGTGCAGTTACCTGCAGTGCAGTAGCGATACCATCTCCTGTCTTGGCATAATCCCCAAAGACAACATGACCGCTTGCCTCACCACCAAAATTGAGTCCATGGCGCGCCATCTCATCAAGCACATACTTATCACCCACACTGCAGCGCAAAAGCTCTATACCGTTTTGTGCAAGAAAATCTTCCAGAGCTTGATTGCTCATTACAGTTGCTACAATTTTGCTGTTTTTGAGAGTGCCATGCTTTTGCAAATAGAGCGCAAGAGCTCCAAGAAGATTATCTCCATCTATAATCTCACCCTTCTCATCTACCACTACGAGTCTATCAGCATCACCATCAAGAGCAAAACCTACATCTGCACGATACTTCACCACCTCTTTGGCAAGCTGCTCTGGATGCATTGCTCCACAATTTTTATTGATATTAAACCCGTTTGGTTCATTATTGATCACTATCACCTCTGCACCAAGCTCACTAAAAACTGTGGGAGCGACTTTGTACCCAGCTCCATTGGCTGTGTCAATGACAATGCGAAGATTATTGAGGGTGAGATCTTTTGGAAAAGAGTTCTTGAGATGGACTATATAGCGCCCGATCACATCATCTATTCTTTTTGAAGCACCTATAAGTTTTTCAGTTTTTTGATTCTCTTCGATTACTTCATCATCAAAGTAGATCTTCTCAATCTCCTCTTCATCACTCTCTTGCAGCTTATTGCCGTTATTGTCAAAGAACTTGATGCCATTATCGTAGTAAGGATTATGAGAAGCACTTATCATGATCCCTGCATCACAGCGCATATCTTCAGTCAAGAAGGCGATTGCTGGTGTTGGCATAGGGCCTACCTGGATCACATTATACCCCACTGCGGTGAGGCCACTTACAAGTGCATTTTCTATCATATAGCCACTGCGTCGTGTATCTTTTCCTACCAATATCTTGTTGGTTTTGCTGTTTTTGCGAAAGTAGATTCCAGCTGCCATAGCAAGACGCATACTCAGAAGCGCAGTAATCTTCTGTCCTGCTTTTCCTCTCACTCCATCTGTTCCAAAAAGCTTCATGCAAGTTCCTTAAAAAATGATTAATTTAAAGAAAATTTAAAGATTGTTTGGATAGTATTTTAGCCTAAATTTGATAAAAAAGGATTAAAGAGTATGGCAAATCATAAATCCGCTTTAAAAAGAGTGCGCCAGACAAAGAAGAGAACTGAGAGAAACAGATTCTATCGTACACGTATGAAAAATATGATCAAAGCTGTACGCGAAGCAGTAGAGGCTGGCGATAAAGAGAAGGCTCTTGAAGCGCTGAAAGTAGCAAACAAGCGTATCCATGAGTATGTAAGTAAGGGAATTATCAAGAAAAACAATGCCGCTCGCAAAGTATCTAAACTCCACAAACTTGTCAACTCTCTCAACGAGGCTGCATAAGCAGCCCCGCGCAAGGCAACTATGCTCAAGGAAAAACTTCAACCTTTTATAAAACGCTACGAAGAGATTAACACACTTCTTAGCTCCCCTGAAATCACCAACGATATCAAGAAGATGACTGAACTGTCCAAAGAGCAGTCAGAAATTGAACCGATTGTTCAAAAAGCCAAAGAGTATTTTGATGTTCTTGAAGCTATCGAAGAGAACAGATCTCTCATAGAAGATGCCGAGCTTGGTGAGCTAGCCAAAGAGGAGCTCAAAGAGTTAGAGTCCAAAAGAATTGAACTCGAAGAGGAGATCAAGCTCCTACTCATTCCAAAAGATCCAAATGATGAGAAGGACATCTACCTCGAAATCCGTGCGGGAACAGGCGGCGAAGAGGCAGCACTCTTTGCGGCAGATCTCTTTAGAACCTATGTGCGCTATGCAGAGAAAAAGGGGTGGAAGGTTGAGATAGTGAGCTCAAGTGAGAGTGATACAGGTGGATACAAAGAGATCATCGCTAAAATCAAAGGACAGGGAGTTTACAGCCGCTTGAAATATGAAGCTGGCACTCATCGCGTCCAAAGAGTTCCAGAGACTGAGTCCCAAGGACGTATTCATACATCTGCAGTAACTGTAGCTATTATGCCTGAAGTAGATGATGTGGATGTAGATATTAATCCAAATGATCTCAAAATCGATGTTTACCGCTCAAGTGGCCACGGTGGACAATCGGTCAATACTACTGACAGTGCTGTGCGCATCACCCACATTCCTACAGGTATCGTCGTAGCTATGCAAGATGAGAAGAGCCAGCACAAAAACAAAGAGAAGGCTCTAAAAATCCTCAAAGCACGTATTTATGAAAAGATGATGCGTGAGCAGCAAGAGGCTTTGGCAAAAGATAGAAAAGAGCAGGTAGGAAGTGGTGATAGAAGCGAGAGAATCCGCACATACAACTATCCGCAAAACCGCATTACAGATCACCGCATAGGTCTCACTCTTTACAAATTGGAAGAGATAATGCAAAGCGGTGATCTTGATCAGATCATCGATCCACTCATTGCTCACTACCAAGCACAAAAAATTCAAGAAGCGGGTCTTTAATAGACCCCTTCGATAGCTGTTTCAAATACTTTTTTGACTCTCCCTTTAAAGTAGAGTCTGCCGTTGCTATAGCGTATAGCAAGCTCTTCGCCACTTTTTGGCAAAAGCTTTGCACGCTCCCCTACTCTTCTTTCCTCCATTGCACGCAAGAATGAAGCTGCCATACCTGTACCACATGCTAGCGTCTCATCCTCCACGCCTCGCTCATATGTGCGCACATAGATAGTATTGTCATCGATTTTTGCATAATTAACATTGGCATTGTATTTGTTGCGAAGTTTACGTGCGAGCTCTTTATCAAAGCTCTCAATATCATCTACGATATTGACCAAATGGGGCACGCCTGTATCGATGAGCCACCAGTTTGTGCCAGCTTCATCTATATCGTTTTGTAAAATTTTGGGTACAGTGAGTAGGCTTTCTACTACATCGCCATCCACTGAAGCGCTGATCACCCCAGCAAGTGTCAAAAACTCCATCTGCTTGCCAGCTAAACCGTTATGATATGCATAGTGGGCTGCAGCTCTGCTTCCATTGCCACACATTTCAGCTTCGCTTCCATCAGCATTGTAAAACTGCCATACAAAATCATACTCTGCATGAGGAAGTAGTACAATGAGCCCATCTGCACCTATGCCGTTGTGACGATGGCAAAGTTTTTGCGCAAGTTCACTACGATCCTTCTTTTTAAATGTATGAAAGATAACAAAGTCATTACCGCTTGCACTATATTTAGCTAACTGCATACTCTTCCTTTATCTGCTCTACAAACTTATCGATCTCTTTTTGCAGATGTTTTAGATCACCGGAGTTGTCGATCACATAATCAGCCATCTGGCGCTTCTTTTCGATATCTATCTGCAAAGCCACTCTCTTTTTGGCCTCTTCAAGGCTCAAGCGCTCCCTCTTGCAGAGTCGCTCAATCTGGAGCTCTTTGGGAGCATAGACCACGACAACTTTGTCGATATCGTAGTTACGCGTCTCATAAAGAAGCGGAATATCGATGATATAAGGTACCTTATAGCGATCTTGTCTCTTGGCTAGCTCCTCAATACGCTGCTTTATCTTTGGATGTAATAGATGCTCAAGCTGCTTGCGCTTAGCACTATCGCCAAATATAAGTTTACCAAGCTCTTTGCGTTGTACTTTGCCATCTTTTACATACTGCTGGCCAAAGAGCCTTGCAACAGCATCAGCTTCACTATCGAGCACTTCGTGGGCAATCTGATCAGCATCTATGATAGTAAAGCCATAGAGCTTGAGAATGTTGCATACAGTGCTTTTGCCAGTAGCAATACCGCCAGTGAGGGCAATTGCGTAGCGAAAAGGTTTTACCACTTATACAGATCCCCTAGCTCTTTTTTGACATAGTTTGGCAAAATGAAGCTTGCTTTATGAATATCTGCATTGTAGTAGCGTAGGCCATCAAGCATATCAGCTCTTTGCACGATCATATCTGCTGTCGGGTGGTAGAGTTTACTTCCTAAAACAAAGTTCCAATTACATCCAGGATACATATACATCTCAAAGCGATAAGGCATAACGATTTTGAAAAACTCACCAATGACTTGCATGATCTGCTTGTGTAGTGGCATATCGATCCACCAACTCTCCCCTTGCGCTACAACAAGACCATCATCTTTGAGAATTTTAAAAACATGTGCATAGAAATTACGATCGAAAAGCCCTTCGGCTGGACCTTCTGGATCTGTTGAATCTACCAGCACCATATCGTACATTCCAGCTTCTACGTTTTTGACATATTCTATACCATCGCCGATGATGAGATTGAGTCGGGGATTGTTCCAGTCACCAATTTGAGGAAAATACTCTTTGCTTACATTCACAACCTCCTCATCGATCTCCACCATATCCACTTCTATATGTGAATGTCTTAAGAGCTCCTTGGCAACTCCACCATCACCACCACCAATGACGAGAACCTTTTTTGGCTCTTTGTGGGTACACGCAGGTACATGTGCCATCATCTCATGGTAGATAAACTCATCCTTCTCACACAACATCCCATGCCCATCTATGACAAGAATGCGCCCAAACTCCTTGCTCTCATATACCTCGATCTGCTGATATTTACTTTTGGTTCCAAACAGCTTCTTCTCAATCTTTATACCCTGTTTAAAAAAACCGTTATGTATCTCTTCAAACCACATTTTCACTCCAATTTGGATAAAATTTGTCTGATAATAGCAAAATTATTTAAAAGAAAACAAGTAAATCCCAAGTAAATGAAAATCTTACAAATATGATACAATCAAACAAAAAGAAGGAGGTATTTATGTGTGGAGCAAAAGCACAGCGTATACTTATGGCGATAATGCTCGGTTTTATCATGTATCTTTTTGCAACAGGATGCCATGGAGACCCGCTTAAATTCAAAATAGCAGTGATTTTGCAAACTTTCATGATCATTATGCTACTTATCTTCGCTTTTACCAACTTTTGCCCAAGCCTTTGGTTCTTTGACAAAATATTTGGTAAATGTGAATGGGACAAAAAATGAGCCTCAGCTATAAAGATAGTGGAGTCGATATCGACGCTGGAGCGAAGCTGGTTGAAGAGATCAAGCCTTTTGTCAAAGAGACATTCAATGAAAATGTCCTTGGAAACATAGGCGGCTTTGCTGGGGGATTCGCTATTCCAAAAGGATACAGCGAACCTGTACTCTTTGGAGCAACAGATGGTGTAGGCACAAAGCTCAAGCTCGCAATTGAAGCCAAAAAGTTTGATACTGTTGGTATAGACCTTGTGGCAATGTGTGTCAATGACCTTATCTGCAGTTTTGCTGAGCCTCTCTTCTTCCTTGACTACTATGCTACCGCAAAGCTCGATGTCAATGAAGCAAAAGAGGTGATCAAAGGTATTGCACAAGGGTGCAAAGAGGCTGAGTGCGCACTCATTGGTGGTGAGACAGCAGAGATGCCTGGAATGTACAAAGAGGGGGATTTTGATCTTGCTGGCTTTGCAGTAGGTATTGCAGAGCGTAGAGAACTCGAAAACAGACCTGCTCTCAAAGAAGGTGATATACTTATCGCTCTCCCCTCTTCTGGCATCCACTCCAATGGTTATAGTCTTGTGCGTAAGCTCTTCTTTGAAAAGCTTGGTATGGGTTTGGAAGATGAGTTTGGAGGCCAGAAGCTCAAAGATGTACTTTTGCGCCCTACTCGCATCTATGTCAAAACATACAAAGCACTCAAAGACTCCATCAAAGCTCTTGCACACATAACAGGTGGTGGAATAGTAGAAAACCTTCCGCGTATCTTGCCAGAAAATCTCAAAGCAGTCATTGAGAAAAGCTCTATTAAGACCTTGCCAATTTTTGACTTTATTGCTCAGTATGTAGATGAAGATGAGATGTTTAAAACCTTCAATATGGGGATTGGTATGATTTTGGTAGTTGCTCCTGAGGATGTTGAGAAGGTTTTGGCGCGAAGTAACGGGTATATAGTTGGTAAATTAGCTGCAGGCTACAAAGAGGTAGAGCTTCATTGATCTACCTCATCTCTAAACTTGTCAATGCCTTTATCCTGCCTCCTGGCATATTTATACTCACATTTACCATTGCAGCTCTTTTGGTAAAGCGCTTCAAGAAGCTTCTTTTTGGAGCGGCTCTTGTGCTCTGGCTTCTTGCTAGCCACTTAGGAGCCAATCTCCTCCTTTCTCCCTTGCAAAACTACTCTTTTAAAAATTCGGCCCCACACCCTCAAGCAGTAGTAATTCTTGGTGCTGGCAAAACAAATGGAGCGCCAAATCTTCCTACAACTGCCATGGGTACAGAGAGAATCATGTGGGGGATAATGGAAGCAAAAAGGCGCAACCTCCCCTTTATCTATACTGGGTATGAAAACAGTTACGCCAAAGAGACTATCCAAGAGGTAGTTACAAATTTTTCACTCCCTTACAAAGAGTGCGACCATTTGGCTCCAGGATGCTACGTGATTGAGGGTAATAGCAAGGATACATACGAAAATGCCCGCTTTACAAGGGAGCTTTTTACAAAATGGGGTATCAAAAAGCCCCAAATAATTTTGGTAACCTCAGCATTTCATATGCCACGCAGCTACTATCTCTTTCGTTACTTTGGCTTTGGGATAGAAACTGCAAAAACTGACTATAAATTAGATAGAGATCCAGATATCTGGGACTATCTTCCTCGCATGGACAATTACCATGCGAGTTACTATGCCCTCCATGAATATCTGGGACTGTTAAGTCTTGTGTTACGGGGTATTCTCTAAAAGCTCCACCACCTCTTTGTCATCAAGCTGATGAAAATCGCGATAGTATTGCCCCACTGCCATGAAATCTGCTGGAATATCGAGGACTATCACCTCATCTGCAACCTCTTTGAGCATAGCTATACTATCTGGAGGAGCAACTGGTACTGCAATGATCACCTCTTTTGCACCCTCTTCTTTTAAAGCTTTTGCAGCCAAATACATACTCGCTCCAGTTGCCACACCATCATCTACCAATATGACACGCTTTCCTACTATACTTTTGCGAGGTCGCTGATAGAGGGCTCTTTTTTGCTTAATTCCCTCCATGATCTTTTGCGCCTGCTCATCGATATAGTGGCGTGAGACATTGAGCATCATAACTACTCGCTCGTTGATAAATTCCAATCCGTTCTCACTGATTGCACCAATGGCAGCTTCTGGATTGTATGGAGATGGAATCTTTTTGACAAAGAAGATATCGAGGGGCAGTCCTAGCTGCTTAGCTATCACATATGCTACAGGTACACCACCGCGCGGCAAAGCGATGACAATAGTATCTGGATCATTGGCATATTTACTCAGTTTTTGTGCCAAGAGCTCACCAGCTTCAAATCTATCGCTAAAGACCATCTCACCTCCTTTTTCTATATAATAACACAAAAGGAGGGCTATGATTGCACTTATTCAAAGAGTCACAGAGTCTTGGGTAAAAGTAGAAAATAAGGAAATTGCTCATATCCAAAAAGGACTCAACATTTTATTAGGAGTTATGGCCAATGATACAGATGAAGATATAGAAAAACTTGTCAAAAAAATCCTCAATTTGCGAATTTTTCCCAATGAAAAAGGACGCTTTGACAAAAATATTTTACAAGTTGGTGGAGAGATTTTAGTAGTGAGCCAATTTACTCTCGCTGGCAATATCAGACGTGGTAACCGTCCCGATTTTAGCAATGCAATGGAGCCAGTAAGAGCCAAAGAGCTCTATGCTCTCTTTTGCGAAGAGCTTGCACGCCATGTGCCTGTGCAAAAGGGAGCGTTTGGCGCAATGATGGAGGTAGGTATTATCAATGATGGACCTGTGACGATCATTGCCGATTCGAAGAAGCTATGAAGTATCTCATTCTCTTCATAACACTTTTACTTCAAGGAGCAACTATTCAACTCTCAGACCAAACACACTACAAACCACAAAAGCTCCAATCCTATTCTCTTCCAACTACCACTCCACTCTACGCTACTGCAAGAGTTTGGGATAAAGATCTTAGTTTTGCAAAAAAGTTTGCAATTGTGGAGCTAGGAGGAATAGAAGATATTCAAAGAATCGATCTTTTTGGCTTTAACAAGGTTGTAGCTTATGAATGGAGTGCCGGATTTTACAAAGATGAAAATAACTATTTCATAGATTGGGTCAAAAAGCATCCCCAAACACTCCTGAATGAAAAACCAAACAAAGAGGGAGTCTACTTTTATGATATGTGTAATGAAGAACTTGCGCATAAACGCATCTCCTATCTTCTTGAGCAAAAGAAGAGGCTCCATATTGCCGGATACTTTTTTGACTGGGCAAATGAGGAGTTTTTGTACGAAAAAGAATTGGCAGCATTAAAAGAGAGCTTCCATTCAAAGCATCCATATACCTCCTATGCAAAGTGCCTCGAAAAATTTTTCAAAATTCTCAAAGATGCTGGAGCTCTTGTTATTTCAAACCAGGCATATCGCAACGAAGAGCTTTTAGAAGCAGTTCATTATGATATGTGTGAAAGCTATATGACACAAGTAAAAAAGAGCACAGCGATGGCAAATATCGAAGGTGCAATCACCTTCATCCCCACTACCAATTTTGTTCCCCTTGATGAGGTGTTTGCATATTTTAAAAAGTTTGCTGCACTCAAAGCAAAGTATCCCTTCCAAGAGATGATCTATATGAACTATGCAGCTCCAATTTTGGAGCCGCATGGAGACATCCTCAAGACAAAAAAGCCTCGTGATATCATCTACTACAACTATGTGCTTGCTAAACTAGGAGGCTTTTATAGCTATACTGAAGTCCCGTTTGATCATACTCTTGAATACGATCATATCTACTGTGTGGATCTTGGAAATCCACAAGGTGCGATACAGCACAAAGATGGGGTCTACTGGCGATTTTTTTATAATGGCTTTGTCATTGTAGCTCCTCACATTACAAGAGCTCTCTACCTGCGTATAAAGACTCCTGGACTTATCGATATTAAAGATGGTCAATACTTATCAGAGCAAGATGGATGGACAACATTTGTACTCGAGCCAATATATTATAATTTTGAGAATCGCTATCTTCCACAGGCAAAGGTATTTTTGTATGCAGATAAAGTACTTCATAAGTGATCGCTTTGGTGGGGTAAGTAAGCCTCCCTACAATGAGCTCAATATAGCTTTCCATACAGGCGACAAGCCAGAAGATGTAATGCAAAACCGTCAAATTCTATTTCAAAAAGCAGGTATTAACAATGCCCAATTTGCCAATCAGGTGCATGGCAATAGTGTGATAGTTCTTGATGAGTATATCGATCCGCCTGAATGTGATGGCTTTATCACCACAAAGCCAAACATCGCCTTGGCTATTATGAGTGCTGATTGCTTTGGCGTGCTTCTGTATGATCCAAAGAGCTATATTATTGGAGCAGTCCACGCAGGACGTGCAGGAGCGCAGCTAGAGATTGTAAGCAATGCGATTGAGAGCATGCAGCATCTTGGAGCAAAAGAGATAAGAGCAGTAATAAGCCCAGGGATCCATAGCTGCTGCTACGAAGTAGGGGAGGAGATACTCCAAAAAACCCCTGCACGTTTTATTAAAAGAGGCAGATTCCTCGATATTAAAGCTATGATTTATGAGCAACTCCACCAAAAAGGTGTATCATATATTCACGATCAGCAAATCTGCACCTGTTGCGATACGCGCTACTACTCTTACCGTAGAGAGGGAAGAACAGGGAGATTTGCTTCAATTATATGGATGGAGGAGTAGATGGAGGAGCTGTTTGTCATTATTCCAAAACTACCTGGGGTGAGGGTATACCAATTTAGCGATTCGCTTGAAAGCTCAAAGAGTCTATGTGAATTTTGCCAGGAGCAGGGGCATTACCTTGAGATTGTGGCACTGCGTGATGATCTATATGAGAAGATCAAAGATCTACCAGCAAAGGTACGGCGTCTCGATGAAGATAAAGAGCGTTACAATCTTCGCTCCATGCAGTTTGATACAGTTTTTGTCAACTATGATATTACCAAATTACATGATCCTGAACAGTTTTTACGCAAAATCTATCGCATGATGAAAAATGCAGGAGATCTCCTCCTTTTTCTTGATGAAGCAGATATGGAAAGATATGCAAAACTTTTAGAAGATATAAACTATGTAGCTATCAATCCTATACATAATCGCAATAGCGTGGTACTTAGTGCAAAAAAGATGCATGGATGGCAAAAGGTGTAACATGGATATTTATAAAGAGTTTATTGAAAATAGCATCAATCCCTTCATACTCTTTAGCCCAGAGGGTAATATCCTCGAATATAATAAAGAGGGAGAGTACCTCCTCTCCATAGCTGCAAAGGAGGAGCTGTTTGAGCTTGCTATCAATCATGCATCTATGCATGCAGGTTTCAAGCATACTTTTTTGGAGCTGCAGATTGGACACTCGAAGTTTTGTGCAATTTTGGTTGGCTACATCGACAGTGAAACCCTAGGCCTCATGCTCTACAAGAATATGTGCAGCACTAAAATCCAAAAAAACAGCAAAGAGCTGCAATCTGCAAACATTTTTACTCTCATTGATATAGCAATCAATACAAATCTTGAGCAGACAAAAGTTGCGGCAGAATATGATGTCTCTATCCCTGAGTTCAAACTCGATATCAACCATTTTCTCAAAACTCTCAATAAAATCTTCAAAGCATTAAAAAATACAAAAGAGCTCACTGTCAAAGTGCATATCGCTACAGGGAGGAGTATCAAAATAAATCAGAAACGCTACAGAGTAGTGGAGATTTTAATAGAGAGTGAAGAGGTAAAGAATCTACGCAATCTAGAAGATGAGCAGCTTATTATCACTTTTGAGAATAACCTATTGCGCATAGAGCTGCCATTTATAACTTAGAGGAATATTTTTGCAACTTTTTTGTTAAAGTCGCACGATTGAGTCCTAGTGCTTTTGACATCGCCAGTGCACTCTTAAATCGCTTTTTTGCTGCTCGCAGGAGTGGCACCTCAAAAATATAGAGAAGCTCCTTGTAGCCTTCATCTACTCTCGTTTGCAGATAATCCTCTAAAAGCTCCATCACTTTTTTCTCATCAAAAGATGCAAGAAGTGCTTTTTCATAAATAGATTTTTTCAAAGAGATTGCATTGCTTTGTAGATCTGGAATGAAATCTTCGGGAAATTTTTCTAATTTAAACTCCTCTTTGACCTTTTGCATATAGGTTTTTTTGAGCTCTTCAAGGTCTTCTGGACGCTCTTTGAGAGGTGGAAGTGTTACTTGAACTGGGAAAAACTCATCAATTGCATCATTGTGGAGAGTTGATGCTACAACAAGGCGTTTTCCTCGCATTTTTTGCATAAAAAGATGCATATTTTCAACATTCTCAAAATCACGGATGAAAAGCTCTTTAGCCTCTATATTCTCAGGGAGGGAGGCTATGCTGTAGTGAGTAATTTTAGGGAAGATCTCATTTACCAATGCCTCTTTACCCGTTCCTCGCTCACCAATAATAGCAATATTGACAGGTAGATTTGCTGCTGCTCTTAAAACATTGAGCGCTTTGATGCTTTGGGGCGATTTGGCTATAAAATATTGCATAGAACCTCCATATAATTGTATAAAAATTATACAATATTTTTCCTTCTTTATAGCTACAATTTTCTTGATCAATTCTAAAAGGAGTCTCTATGAATAGATGGAAAATGTCTCTTCTTGCTCTATTGCCAACGCTGGTGATGGCAGAAGACAAACTCGATAGTGGGAATACGGCATGGATGATCGTTGCAACCGCTTTTGTTATGCTCATGACACCAGCGGGTCTCGCGCTCTTCTATGGTGGTATGACACGTGCAAAGAATGTGCTCAATACCTATATGATGGTCTTTATTGCATATGTTATTGGCTCAATTGTGTGGGTTTTGTGGGGCTATTCGCTCGCATTTAACGGTGATGGTGCAATTATAGGAGATCTTGGCAAAATCTTCTTAAAAGGTGTAACAGCCGAGAGTCTTAGTGGTACATATCCCGAATTTGTCTTCATAGCCTTCCAGGGAACATTTGCTGCAATTACAGTGGCAATTGCAAGTGGCTCGGCAATTGAGAGAATGAAGTTTTCTACATGGGTGATTTTTAGCATCCTTTGGGTAACTTTTGTCTATGTACCAATTACACACATGGTATGGGGTGGTGGATTTTTGTACAATGATGGAACACTCGATTTTGCAGGTGGTACTGTTGTACATATGAATGGTGGTCTTGCTGGCCTTGTGCTTGCACTCATGCTTGGTAAAAGAAAAGGGTATCCAAAAGAAGCAATGCACCCTTCATCAATCATTCTCACAGCTCTTGGTGCAGCACTTCTTTGGTTTGGATGGTTCGGGTTCAATGCAGGGAGTGAATTTGCGGCTGATGGAGTAGCAGGGAGCGCACTTCTTATGACAAACTTTGCAGCTGCAATAGGAGCTTTGACATGGTTAATAATAGAGTGGTTTGTGTATAAAAAACCTACACTCCTTGGAGCAGCAACCGGTGCAGTGGCCGGACTTGTTGCGATAACTCCAGCAGCTGGATTTGTGGATGTAATGGGGGCTTTAGTTATAGGAATTGGTGGTAGCGTCGTTGGATTTTGGGGTGTAGCATGGCTCAAAAAAGTATTCAAATATGATGATAGTCTTGATGCTTTTGGCGTGCACTTCCTCTCTGGTCTTTGGGGTGCGCTGGCTACAGGTCTTTTTGCACTCCAAAACCTTGCTTGGGACGGGAGTCCACTTAAAGATCATGGCGATAGAATGGGGCAGATGCTCGTGCAGCTTGAGTCTGTAGCTGTGACAATGCTTTTTACAGGTATTGTGACAGTAGTTGTCTATTTTGTCTCATCACTCCTTACTGGTGGAGCAAGAGTAGATGAAGAGACTGAAATCATGGGTCTTGATGAAGCTATACATGGTGAGAGAGGCTTCAACCTCAAATGAGGTTGGACCTTGCCAAAAATAAAGGGGGTAGAATATGAAAAAAATTGAAGCAGTGATCAAACCGTTCAAACTCGAAGATGTCAAAGAGGCTCTGAGTGAAATAGGAATCACCGGTATGACAGTCACTGAAGTGAAAGGTTATGGACGCCAGCAAGGACATAGTGAGCTCTATCGTGGGGCAGAGTATGTGGTGGATTTTTTGCCAAAAGTAAAGATCGAGATAGTTGTCAAAGATGAAGATGTAGCTCTTGTTACGCAAAAAATAGTCGAATCGGCCAGAACCGGTAAAATCGGTGATGGAAAAATATTTATAAGTAGTATCGAGAAAGCGGTGCGTATTAGGACAGCAGAAGAGGATGAAGAGGCGCTCTAAGAGCTCTCTTTGCCTCTAATCTTTGCTATCCACTCATCCAGTCTCTTCTCATACCCTATACCTTTGCTCTCATACAACTTCATTTTTTTAGTCATATACTCTTGCTCTACATATCCTCCAAAATCGTGAGGATACTTATAGCCTTTAAAATGTGGAGGCTTGAGATGAGCAGGCACTGGGAGGATCTCTCCAGCTTCAACTGCTGCGATAGCTTTGTTTATTGCAAGGTAGGAGCTATTTGATTTGGGGGAACTTGCAAGATAGACTGCGCATTGCGCAAGGATAATTCTAGCCTCTGGATAGCCGATATTTTTGACTGCCTCTATAGTAGCTGTTGCAAGGAGTAATGCTTGAGGATTGGCATTACCAATATCTTCACTTGCAAAGATTACCATACGTCTTGCTAAAAACTCTGGTGGCTCACCCGCTACAATAAGTCTAGCAAGATAGTAAAGAGTCGCATCTACATCACTTCCCCGCATACTTTTTATCAACGCACTTGCCAAATCGTAGTGCGTATCAGCACTTCTAACCCCATCGTGATAGCTACTTGGCGCCAACTCTTTGACAAGATTTAAAGTGATATTTTTTGAAACAACGGAAAGTGTTTGCAAAAATTTTATAATATTGCGAGCATCACCTTGACTTATGCGTACAAGATACTCTAAAGCTTCCTCTTCAATCTTAAGCTCAAGCTTGTCTAATACTCTCCTAGCTATAGTTCTTATCTCTTCATCATTTAAAGGTTTAAAAGCAAAAAGAAGCGAGCGTGAACGCACAGCAGCTGTAAGGGAAAAGAAAGGGTTTTCTGTGCTTGCTCCTAAAATAAGTGCTTCGTTATTTTCCATAATAGGCAGTAGTACTTCTTGCTGAGTTTTAGAGAGTCTATGTACTTCATCGATAAAAATAAGGGGCCGAAAGAGGGTAGAGGCGTGCTGCTTTATAATTTTTCGCATATCATCGATTTTAAGACTTGTAGCATTGAGCTCATAAAACTCTTTTTCTAATATTTTCGCAACTATACGAGCCAGCGTTGTTTTCCCTGTTCCGGGTGGTCCATAGAAAAAGGAGTTGGGGAGAGAGGAATTTTCAAGAAGCTTACGAAAAAGGGCACCGGGAGCTACAAGGTGCGACTGTCCTACAAACTCCTCAATATTTTGTGGACGAAAATCAACCATTGATCACTTTAATGTAGTATTCACGCTCTTCTCTTGGACCGTCATATTCACAAAAATATATCCCTTGCCACTTGCCTAGCATGAGTTTTGCATCAACTACAGGAATAGTTACACTATTTCCAGTAAGGGCAGATTTTAGGTGTGCATCTGCATTTTCACCATGAGCATAGCGATCGCTCTTTGGTACCAAACGACTCATATGACCTAAAAAATCACGCTGCAAACTCGGATCGACATTTTCAAAGAGTAAAATCCCTGTAGTCGTATGTGGCGAATAGACTACACATGTACCATTGCTCACACCACTTTTGATCACCTCTTCTTGGACAATCTCAGTAATTTCAATCATTTCACTTTTGTGGTGTGTTTTGATCTTTATTTTTATCATTGACTTCCTTTAAATATTCATGGAGTTTTTTATACTCATCTTTAGTAAGATATCTTGTCTTACCTGTTGGCAAGGCATTGAGTTTAATCCAACCATACTCAACTCTTTTTAAGTCTACCACATCTTTGCCATAATGAGCAAAAAATCTGCGTATTTCTCTATTTTTTCCTTCAGTCAATGCTACTTTAAGCTTAGAATAGGTAGGTGAGTTTTTATCTATACGATAAGCAAAAAAGGGAGCAAACCTCATATTTTTGATTTCACTCTTTTCATGTCCTCCCGCACTCGCATCTTCAAGTTCAAGCCCCTCGCGCATAGCTTGCTCCATCTGTGGAGTTACGCTTCCACGGATTTTTACATTATATACACGAGGAATATCACCCTCCATGAGAGCCTGGGCTACTTTAGGAGAGTCTGTGAGGAGCAACAACCCCTCGCTAGCAAAATCGAGTCTTCCTACAGGTATAAAGTGGCGAAATTTTCCTGGCAACGAGTCATATATGGTTTTTCGGCCCCTATCATCTTTTTTAGTAACAAGTTCACCCTTAGGCTTATTGTAAACTATCACAGTATACCCAGCTTTAGGTTTAATAAGCTTGCCCTTTACAAAGACCTTATCACCCTCTTTTACGTCATAAAAGGGCTCTTTGACAATTTGCCTGTTTACCTTGACATGTCCATCCTGGATAAGTTTGTCAGCTTCTCTACGCGAATAAGTAGTATTATGCGATATATATTTATTGAGTCTCATTTAATCCCTGCTTCTACAAGATCGTGAATATGGAGCACTCCCCAAACCTTGCCGTTTTTTGTGATGACGAGCATCTGTATTTTGTGCTCTTCGATTTTTTTGAGTGCTTCGCTTGCAAGCATATTTTCATCTTCTATAGTCTTAGGATTTTTACTTGCAAAATCTATCGCTTTTGCACCAAGATCAAAATGCTCACTCATGAGCGCTCGGCGCAAATCCCCATCACTAAGCACTCCTTTGAGCATACCGTCTCTATCGGTTATGAGCACATTCCCTAATTTTCCTTCACTCATAGTCACTATTGCATCTTTGAGGGTTGTATCATTATCGATAATTGGCAAATCTTTGGTACGGGCTAGGTCTTTGACTTTGATAAAGAGACGTTTGCCAAGACTTCCACCTGGATGAAAAGATGCAAAGTCACTTACTTGAAAGTTTCTCTTTTTCATCAAACATACTGCCAAAGCATCCCCCAAAGCCATAGTAAGGGTAGTAGAGGCTGTTGGAGCTGCTTGCAAGGGACAAGCCTCGCGCTCAACCGCTATCGATATAAACACATCGCTATAACGACCCAAGGTTGAGTTTGGATTACTGCTCATGCCAATGAGTGGAATATCAAAACGTTTGATATGGGGCAAAATTTTTACAAGCTCTTCGCTCTCGCCACTATAACTAATTGCTAGAACCCCATCATCCTTGCCAATCATACCAAGATCGCCATGAAGTGCTTCTGTTGGATGGATGAAGAAGCTAGGAGTCCCGGTAGAGGCAAACGTTGCAGCCATTTTAGAGCCTACAAGTCCGCTTTTGCCAACACCAGTGACGACAAGTTTACCTTTGAGATTATAGATAACATCTACTGCCTTGTTGATATTCTCACCGATACGATTCTTTGCTTGCTTCAAAGCATCTGCCTCAATATCCAGAACGTCCTTCGCAATTTGAGTAAAGTCCATCATCTATCCTACATGATAAAAATAGTGGGAACAATTGTTGGATACTTCTTATATTTTCTAAAAATATGTTTACGTACTACTTGCCGAAAATCATTTTCAAGTTTTTTAGGAGCCTCTACAAGCTCTGGTTTGTTTACCAAAAGCTGCTCAAGGAGTCCGCTAATCTCTTCTTCAAAAGCTTTGTCGTGCTTGTCAGCTACAAGACCGAAGCTACTCACTTTTGGCTTGGTAATAAACTTTTTCGTATCTTTAGAGATCTGCGCTACTATAATAACAATTCCCTCAGTAGCCATCTTTTGTCTATCGATTACCACGTCACTCTCTATTTCGGCTCCGAGCTGATTATCGATATACGATTTTCCGGTACGTACTGTACGCACCTTCTTCATATATTTTGGAGTAACTTCTATCTGATCACCATCACTCATGAGATAGATATTACGCTCAGGAATACCACACTTAACCGCTGTCTCTTTATGCTTCATGAGGTGATTATACTCACCATGCACAGGGAGGAAGAATTTTGGTTTTGTGAGGCGCAGCATGAGCTTTTGCTCCTCTTGGGCCGCATGGCCTGAAACGTGAATCTCGCTGAAATCTTGGTATGCAACAGTCGCACCACACTTTTGAATAAAGTTGATGAGGCTTGAGACACTTCTCTCATTCCCAGGAATCGCTTTTGCTGAGAGTATAATGGTGTCAGTTGGTTTGATTTTGACATGGCGATGCTCATTTGTTGCCATGCGATAGAGCGCACTCATCGCTTCTCCCTGGCTCCCAGTAGTCACTATAAGAATCTCATCATCTTTATATTTGCCTAATTCATGGGGTTCTATGAAAATATTTTGTGGCAATTTCACATATCCTAACTCCATAGCAATATCGAGGTTTTTCTCCATTGAACGTCCAATTATGCAGACTTTACGGTTATATTTGATACCATGCTCAATTGCTTGGTAAACTCTGTGAATATTTGATGAGAAGGTGCTCATAAGTACGCGACCTTTTGCTCGTGAAAAGAGCAGGTCAAATGTTGGACCCACACTCGCTTCAGATTTTGTAATCCCAGGGTTGTGGGAATTGGTAGAATCTGATAGAAGCAACAATACTCCCTTTTCACCATAGTATGCAAGCCTATGCAAATCTGCTGGATAGCCATCGATTGGTGTATGATCGATTTTGAAATCACCTGTATGAATAATAGTACCAGCTTCTGTAGTTATTGCTAGTGAAGATGCATCAATAATAGAGTGGGTGATATGCATCCACTCTACTTCAAAATCACCAATTTTAATCGGTTTTCTCTTTTCTACATAACGAAAATAACTCTTATATTGCCGCAATCCATGCTCATCAAATTTGTTTCCTATCATTCCAAGTGGCAGAGGCGTACCATAGACAGGAAACTGCATCTCTTTGAATAGATATGGCACAGCTCCAATATGGTCTTCGTGAGCATGCGTGATAACAATACCTTTGATTTTATCTTTAATCTCACGCAAATAGCTAAAATCTGGTATGAGAATATCGACTCCATGCATGTCTTCAGTAGGAAAACTCATCCCTACATCCACTACTATAGCACTCTTTTCAGTTTCAAAGACTGTGATATTGCCACCAATCTCTCCAAGACCTCCAAGAGGCGTGATACGCACTTTTCCGTTGCTTTTAGTGTTAACACGTGAAGTAAGGCGGCTTTGGTGCATACGCTCATTTGCTGCAAGGGCTTTTTTGATATCGCGATAGACTCCACCACCTTGATTTTGTCCACGCCTTTGCTGATTGTTTCTTTGTTGATTTCTACTGTTTTGTGGAATTTGTTGGTTTTGTTGCTGGGGCTGCTGTGGTTGTTGTGTTTGCTGCGATTTCTCCATCTATCTTCTCCTTTAATCTCTTATATAACTGGTGATAGATAGATGTGCTAGCTTCATGAGGCCGAATATTAGAAGCAAGCCCTAGCTGAGAAAAGATTGTTGCAAGTTTCTCTTTTGGATAGTGTTGCGAAAGATTTTTCATCAATATTTTACGTGGCTGCTTAAATGCGATCTTTAAAAACTCCATAAAATCTTTATCATCTAGATTTGTATGCTTTTGTATAGCCAAAACAGCCGAATCGACTTTAGGTGGTGGTGAAAAAGATGATGGCTTGACAATTATTGCTCTCTTTACTTCACCAACACTTTGCGCCAAAACTGCTAGAGATGAAAACTCTTTCGCGCCTGGCTTGGCACTAAACTTATCCGCTACCTCTTTTTGCAACATTACCAATATATTTTTACACCGCTCATCACTCAATGCTTTGAGCACTATATTGGTTGCTACATAGTAGGGTAGATTTGCCACCAAGTCGTAATCTTGCTCAACTAAATGCTGCTTCCAGTGATCTATGACGTCCCCACATATGAGCTTCAAGCGCCCTGATGAGATCTCTTGTGCAAATTTTTGTTGCAAATGACGACATAGATCCTTATCGATCTCAAAAGCTATCACATCTTTATGCTCTAATAGCTTCTGTGTCAAATCACCTAATCCAGGCCCAATCTCTACAACTATATTGTCTGTCTTGGGCATCGATTGGATGATCTTCTCTAAAACTACCCTATCTTTGAGAAAGTTTTGCCCAAATCTCTTCTTTGCAACAACTTCCACGAGTAACCTTAATCATAACCTATAGTTGGTTAAATTTCTCTAAAATATAGCCGTTTTCTATGAATATGTCAAGCCTGTTTCACGTGAAACATATATGTAAGAAATTCTTAGTATAATATATGCAAAAAACTGAGGGTACTATGCAAGAGTATTTCGCAAAACGCATTATCCCCTGTCTCGATGTAAATAAGGGTCGTGTAGTCAAAGGGGTCAATTTCATAGGATTACGCGACGCAGGCGATCCTGTAGAGATAGCCAAACGTTACAATGATGAAGGTGCTGACGAAATTACATTTCTCGATATCACAGCAACCTATGAAGAGCGCGATACTATTGTTCACATCGTTGAAGAGGTAGCAAAAGAGGTTTTTATACCACTCACAGTTGGTGGCGGGATCAGGGAACTCAACGACATATACAAACTCCTTGATGTAGGATGTGATAAAGTGAGCATCAACTCTGCAGCAGTAAAAAACCCAGATTTCATTGATGCCGGGGCCAAAAGATTTGGAAGTCAATGCATCGTCGTCGCTATAGATGCAAAAAGAGTGGGTGGTAGCTGGCACGTTTTTACAGCTGGGGGCAGATATGATAGCGGTAAAGATGCTATAGCATGGGCAAAAGAGGTCTATAATAGAGGTGCTGGAGAGATTTTGCTCACAAGCATGGATGCAGATGGCACAAAAGCTGGATATGATATCGAGCTTACTCGTGCAGTAAGCGATGCTGTTGGTATACCTGTAATAGCAAGCGGTGGAGCTGGAACAATGGAGCATATCAAAGAGGCTTTTACCGAAGGTAATGCAGATGCTGCACTAGCAGCAAGTATCTTCCACTTCAAAGAGATTGATATCATGGAGCTTAAACACTATCTCCACGAAGAAGGGATACCGGTAAGATTATGATAGTTTGTGCAGGAAAAAATGAAACACTCCCTTTTGCGCATCCGATTGGGGTGGGACTCATTGAGAGTGCAATGAATCTAACACAACTTGCACTCTTTGACAAACCAGAGTTTTTGCTCTTTGTAGGTAGTGCTGGGAGTTATGGAGAGCATAAGATTTTCGATATTGTACAAAGCAGAGGTGCTACACAGCTAGAGCTCTCTTTTTTTGAAGGCAACTCCTATACACCTCTTGATAACGCTCTTGTGAGCGAAGGATTGGAAATTAATCATGATGGCATGATCAATTCATCAAACTATATCACCGCATCCAAAAAGTTTTGGCCAGCATTTGTCAAAAACGGGATAGTAGCTGAAAATATGGAGTTTTTCTCTATTTTGCAAGTTGCAAAAGAACACAATATTCCGTGCGGTGGGATATTTGTTATCACAAATTATTGCGACGAGAATGCACACACAACATATATGCAAAACTATAAAAAAGGTTTAGAATTACTGTATGAATTTATCAAGGAGCGCTACAATCTATGAAAAATATACTCGATTTAACACGCCAAGAGCTTGAAGAGGAGATTGCACCAAAGTTTCGCGCCAAGCAGATATATCAATGGGTTTATCAAAAAGGAGCTAGGAGCTTTGATGTTATGAGCAATCTCCCAAAAGCAATGCGAGAGGATCTAGCGCAAAAATATTCTATCGCTACTCCTCAAATACTCAATGTCGAAGTCAGCAAAGATGGCAGCAAAAAGTATCTTTTGGGATTGGAGGATGGACATACTATTGAATCAGTACTTCTTCCTATGAAAAAGGAGCAAAGAGATGAAAAGGGAAATATTATAAAAGAGGCAAGATATACTGTTTGTGTCTCCAGTCAGGTAGGATGCAAAGTGGGATGTGCATTTTGTCTTACTGCCAAAGGTGGCTTTGTACGCAATCTCACACCGGGTGAGATAGTAGGGCAGGTCCTTGCAATCAAAGAAGATAACAAAATCCCTGCAAATCGTCGTGTTAATATAGTCTATATGGGTATGGGTGAACCATTGGATAATCTTGACAATGTTGCTAAAGCTATAAAAATATTTAGTGATGAGAATGGTCTTTCAATTTCCCCTCGTCGTCAGACTATTTCTACAAGTGGTCTTGCACCAAAAATCAAAAAGCTTGGTGAGATGAATCTTGGAGTACTTTTGGCAATTAGTCTTCATGCTGTCGATGATGCATTACGTCAAAAACTGATGCCAATCAATAAAGCTTATAACATAGAAAGCATAATAAATGCTGTCAAAGAGTTTCCAATAGACCAGCGAAAACGTGTCATGTTTGAATATCTTGTCATAAAAGATGTCAATGATGATTTAAAATCTGCTAAAAAACTTGTAAAACTGCTCCATGGTATCAAAGCAAAAGTAAATCTCATTTACTTCAATCCCTATCCCGGAAGTCCGTTCCAAAGACCAAGTGAAGAGGACGTGAAAAGATTCCAAAAGTATCTCCTTGACCATGGAATACTCTGTACAGTACGTGAATCAAAAGGATTAGATATCAGTGCAGCATGCGGACAATTGAAGGAGAAAAGTAATGCCTGTTCCATTTAAAAATTATGAGCTTATTATGGCTATGGTGCTTATCATTGCTGTAATATTTATGATTGTTGCATTTGTAAAAATAACGATAGAACATGAGGAGCACAAAGATGACAATGCTTGATAATGCAATGCTGCTCATTATAGGAGGCACAGTTCTTATAGGACTAATAGGGTTTATTCTTGTCACATTTAAAGCAAAAAAATGAATTTATTTTTGGTTTGCTATAGCAAAACACTCTTGCACAAAGTTTTGCTTTGAAAATATTTTATAGACACTCTCTTTCCATGTAAACTCCAATGTATGTGCATGGAGCATTAGCCGTGGTGCTCCTGTTGCTTCAATACGTTCTTGAACGCCCATCTTTCCATCAAGATAGCGAATAGCTGTATCTGTGTCTACCCCATATATCGGATCACCCACTATTGGATGTTTCACGTGAAACAAATGAATACGAATTTGATGCTGCCTACCTGTAAGAGGCTCAGCCTCCACAAGAGTATAATCTCCAAAAGTATAGAGAGGCCGTATTATGGTCTGTGCAGGCTTTCCTGTAGTATCAATAACTACCTTCAATTTAATACGTGAATAGTCACGATTAAGCTTAATTGGTTCGTCTATAAAAAGTTCTTGTGCGACTCTTCCTTTGACAAGTGTAAGATATCTCTTTTTTATCTCTTTTGCCTCAAACATCTGCTTTAGCCTCTTTTCGGCTTCTTTGTGTTTACTGGCAAGTACTAAACCACTCGTCTCTTTATCGATTCTATGGGTTATATTAGCTTGCAGACCAAAATGGTGTTTTATCTCATCGATGAGCGAATATTGGGTGTTACGATTACGGGGATGTACCATAATGCCAGTGGGTTTATCAAAAATCGCAAAGTCTTTTGTCTCAAAAAGAGGATACAATCCACGTGACTGTGGCTCAAAAACTACTACCTTTATCTCTCCGTAAACAGTTGCACTCTTATCTGTAACAGACACTCCATTTTGGTAAACTCGACCTGTATCTATGAGTTTTTGTGCCTCTTTTTGCGAGATATGGAAGTGACGCATAAGAAGCAAAAAAAGCTTCATAGGAGTATCAGTTTTAACTATCTTTCGAACAAATGGCAAGGAATTTCCTTTGAGCAAATTCAAAGTTTTTTTTGGGTAACATAAGAGTAATTATATATAAATAAAATATTGTTTAAAGGGTAATGAATGGTAGAGAGATATGCGCGTAAAGAGATGGCTGATAAATGGACACAGCAAGCAAAATATCAAGCTTGGCTCGACGTAGAATTGGCTGCAGTAAAAGCCTGGAATAGATTAGGGCTTATTCCAAAAGAGGATATGGAAAAGATTTTAAAAAATGCGAAATTTGATGTGAAAAGAATAGATGAAATTGAAAAAGAGACAAAACATGACGTAATAGCATTTTTGACAAGTGTAGCAGAATCTTTGGGACCAGAATCTCGCTGGATACATTACGGAATGACAAGTTCAGATACAATAGATACAGCGGTAGCTTTGCAGATGCGGGACTCTCTCAAACTCATCATTGAAGATGTAAAAATAGTAATGGAATCTATTAAAAAAAGAGCATTTGAACATAAGATGACTCTTATGGTCGGCCGCAGCCATGGAATCCATGGTGAGCCAATAACATTCGGTCTTGTTTTGGCAATATGGTATGACGAATTTGCAAGACACCTCAAAAATCTTGAAGAGACCCTCGAAGTAATAAGTGTGGGGAAAGTAAGTGGCGCTATGGGAAACTTTGCCCATGCACCGATGGAGCTTGAAGAGTATGTGTGCGAAGAGCTCGGCCTCAAACCAGCTCCAGTATCTAATCAAGTAATTCAACGTGACAGATATGCAAGACTCTTTACAACAATGGCTTTGATAGCATCAACAATAGAAAAAATTGCCGTCAACATTCGCCACTTTCAACGTACTGAAGTGTATGAAGCAGAAGAGTTTTTCAGTAAGGGACAAAAGGGAAGCTCTGCAATGCCCCATAAACGCAACCCGGTTCTCAGCGAAAATCTCACAGGTCTTGCTCGTCAAATCCGCTCAATGGTTATGCCGGCACTCGAAAATGTAGCACTTTGGCATGAACGAGACATCAGCCACTCTTCAGTAGAGCGCTTTATCTTGCCAGATGGATTTATCACCCTTGATTTTGCACTCCACAGGCTCAATAACGTCATCGCAAACCTAGTAGTCTATCCAAAAAATATGATGAAAAACCTCAACCTCACAGGTGGTCTTGTCTTTAGTCAAAGAGTACTTCTTGAGCTTACAAAACGAGGGGTTACAAGAGAAGATGCATATAAAATCGTCCAAAGAAATGCAATGAAAGTGTGGGAGCAGATTCAAGAAGGACATGCCCCTATCAACGAAAAAGGGGAGAGCCTCTTTTTGCAATACCTCTTAGAAGATAAAGAACTCACAGATAAAATTAGGGAAGAGGAGATTAGAAGCTTTTTTGATTACAGCTACTATACAAAAAATGTAGACAGGATATTTGCAAGAGTTTTTGAGAAGGGGAGCGAGGAATGATACGCGTAATTAAACGCAATGGAAGAGTCGAGCCTCTTGACATCACTAAAATTCAAAAATATACAAAAGCTGCTTGCGAAGGACTAGCGGGTGTAAGCCAAAGTGAACTTGAAGTGGATGCAAAAATCCAGTTTCGTGATGGTATTAGTACGGCAGAGATTCAAGAGACACTCATCCGTACAGCTGTTGATAAAATTGATGTAGACAGACCAAACTGGACTTTTGTAGCTGCAAGGCTCTTCTTGTATGATCTCTATCACAAAGTTAGTGGTTTTACAGGATATACACACCTAAGAGAATATTTTGAACGTGGAGAGAAAGAGGGACGTATAATTCCAGGACTCAAAGAAAAATATGACCTTGATGATCTCAATGCCTACATAAAACCTGAGAGAGACTTACAGTTTACATATCTTGGTATCCGCACACTCTATGATCGCTATCTTCTCAAAGATAGGAATGGCAATCCAATTGAGCTGCCACAGCAGCTCTTCATGGCAGTTGCTATGTTCTTGGCACAAAATGAACTCGACTGTCAAACTTGGGCAAAAAAGTTCTATGATGTGATTAGCAAGTTTGAGGTAATGGTAGCGACTCCAACCCTCTCCAATGCCCGCACAACACGCCATCAGCTCTCCAGCTGTTATATAGGTTCCACACCAGATAATATCGAAGGGATTTTTGACAGCTACAAAGAGATGGCACTGCTGAGCAAATTTGGTGGAGGTATTGGATGGGACTGGAGTAGAGTACGTGGAATGGGAAGTTATATTGATGGTCACAAGCATGCAGCGGGAGGAATTATCCCCTTTTTGAAAATCACCAATGACATAGCTATTGCAGTCGATCAACTTGGTACACGCAAAGGAGCGATTGCAGTCTATATCGAACCTTGGCATATAGATATCAAAGATTTCATAGATTTGAAAAAAAACAGTGGTGAAGAGCGTAGACGTGCGCATGACCTTTTCCCAGCTCTTTGGATCAATGACCTTTTTATGAAAAGAGTTGCAGAAGATGGCATCTGGACACTCTTTGATCCTTATGAAACTAGTGATTTAACTGAACTTTGGGGAGAGGAATTTGAAAAGCGCTACAAAGAGTATGAAGAAAGAGATGATATTACAAAAGAACGTGTAAGAGCAAAAGATCTTTGGAAAATGATCCTGCGCAGTTACTTTGAGACAGGAAACCCATTCCTCTGCTTCAAAGATAATGCCAACCAGTGCAATCCAAATGATCATGCAGGAATCATCCGCAGCTCCAACCTCTGTACAGAAATCTTCCAAAATACCGAGCCAAACTACTATAAAGTCAAAGTCAAATATGAAGATGGCTCTATCGATCTTTTTGATGAAGAAGAGGATGTCACAATCGATATAGGCATTACAAAAAAAGCCAAAAAGATTTCAAGCCTTGATAGCATAGGAGGCAAAAAAGTTTTTATTGTTGAAAAAGAAAGAATTGATGGACTCACAGCAGTATGTAACCTTGCAAGTATAAATTTGAGCAAGATCAATACAAAAGAAGATATTGAAAGAGTTGTTCCAATTGCCATTCGTATGCTCGATAATGTAATTGATCTCAACTTTTACCCTCTCGAAAAAGTTAAAAAAACAAATCTTCAATCACGCTCTATTGGTCTAGGAGTTATGGGTGAAGCACAAATGCTTGCCGAACACAAAATAGAGTGGGGAAGTGATGAGCACTTTAGAAAAATAGATGAAATCATGGAGATGATCAGCTACAATGCCATCCGTGCTTCATCCAATCTTGCAGTAGAAAAAGGCACATATCCACTCTTTGAAGGTTCAAAGTGGAGCAAAGGAATTTTGCCTATCGATACTGCAAATAAAGAGGCTAAAAAACTCACTCCAGATCGTGGAGGTCTCTTTGGCTATATTTATGATTGGAATGAGCTGAGAGAAAAGGTCAAACGCGATGGTATGCGCAACGGCTACCTCATGGCAATAGCTCCTACAAGTTCTATATCCATACTTACCGGAACTACACAAACAATTGAACCGGTATATAAACGTAAATGGTTTGAAGAGAATCTTTCTGGACTCATTCCAGTCGTTGTACCGAATCTCAGTCCAGATACCTGGCAATACTATACCCCAGCATATGACCTTGATCAGCGATTGCTTATCAAAGCTGCTGCTGTACGGCAAAAATGGATCGACCAAGGACAGAGTGTTAATATCTTCATTCGCCTTGATAAAGCAAGTGGAAAGTATCTTCATGAAATATATATGCTCGCTTGGCAATTGGGACTTAAATCTACCTATTACCTTAGAAGTCAATCTCCTGAAGTTGCTGAAGATATTGCAGATAGAAGTATGGAGTGTCACGGGTGCCAATAAAAATCATTCAAGGTGACATTACACAATTAGCAGTTGATGCTATTGTCAATGCCGCCAATCCTAGCCTTCTTGGTGGAGGTGGTGTTGACGGAGCAATACACAGGGCTGCTGGACCCAAACTTTTAGAAGAGTGCAAAACCTTAGGTGGAGCAAATCCAGGCCAGGCTAAAATCACACACGGATACGACCTCCCAACAAAATGGGTGATCCATACACCAGGTCCTGTATGGCGAGGAGGTAAACATAATGAAGATGTAATTTTACACAGATGCTATGAAAATTCATTGTGTATAGCTAGAAGCTATGAAATTCATTCTATTGCTTTTCCGTCCATTAGTACAGGTATATATGGTTATCCTATAGAAAAAGCAAGCAAAATTGCACTCTCTACAATCGATTGGTTTTTAAAAAAATGTGCTTATTATTCCATGGAAATTATCTGCGTGCTCCACAACGAACACGACTATCGGGTTTACATCGAAACAGCTAAATCTTTGGGAATCGATTATGAACTGTAAAGAAAAGCTTACTCCCTTTGAATATCATATAATGTTCGATCATGGTACAGAACCACCATTTACAAGTCCTCTCTATACAGAAAAGAGAAACGGTATATATCAGTGCAAATGCTGCAATACACCTCTGTTTTCTTCCGAAGCAAAGTTTGACTCTGGTACAGGCTGGCCAAGTTTTTATGCACCGATTGCAGAAGATGTGATAGAAGAAGAGATAGATACAAGCCATGGTATGGTACGCACAGAAGTTCATTGTGCCAAGTGCAGAGGACACCTTGGTCACGTTTTTCCTGATGGTCCTCCTCCAACAGGTCTACGCTACTGTATCAATGGAGTATGCTTGAAATTTGTCCCACATGCATAAAACAGTTCTCATCACAGGTTGCAGTAGCGGGATAGGACTCGAAACTGCTAAATTATGCAAAAAAGAGGGCTTTCGTGTCTTTGCAACGGCTAGAAAAGAGTCTGATCTATCTTATCTTACCTCATTGGGACTTGAGCCTGTTTTCCTTGAACTAAGCGATATTGATTCAGTAGGTAGTGCAATTGCACAAGTCTTACAAAAGAGCAAAACAATCGATATACTTTTTAATAATGCTGCATATGGACAGCCAGGAGCGCTGGAAGACCTACCATTAAAAGCACTGCAAGAGCAGTTTGCAACCAATCTCTTCGGCTGGCATGCCCTTATACAAAAAATAATTCCCATTATGCGTGCACAAGGTCATGGTCGCATTATCCAGCATAGTTCCATATTGGGACTTGTAGCCCTCAAATACCGTGGTGCATATAATGCTAGCAAATTTGCACTTGAAGGCTATACCGATACTCTGAGACTCGAACTACAAGGAAGCGGCATAGAGGTAATCACACTCAATACCGGACCAGTTATTAGTAGTTTTCGCAAGAATGCTTTGCAAAAGTTTTTAGAATATATTGATTTGCAAAAGAGTCCTTACAAAAAGGCCTATGAAGAGGAGCTAGCTAGAATGGAAGGCACTAGTAACCCTCCATTTACTCTCACCAGCGAAGAGGCAGCAAAGAAAATTTTGGATATTATGCAAACATCTCATCCAAAACCCCGCTACTATATTACAAATGCATCCTATATTTTGGCTATGCTCGAAAGGGTCCTCCCTACAACGATACTCGATACAATCTTGCAAAAAATTTAATATATTAACTTTTCATAACTACATTTAATATTTTTCATATTTTATAGTTATAATTTCACAAATTTTTTGTAAAAGGAGTCATATGAAACAGATAACATTCATGGAAAAGTATCCACTCTTTACACTCGAACTCAATAAAAATGAGACAAAGTATAAGAGTGTTGATGAGATCATCGTATATTTTAAAGAGAAGATTGAAGCCCATCCAGTAGCGACCTACATAGCAACTTTTGATCACTATGCGCATACAAAATCTTTGGCAGATGGACAGATAAATCCTGATATTCAAGCAGCTAAAAATATTGTTTTTTGCTTTGGTAAAGAGCTACCAAAACCTGAAGTAATGGGTGTTCGTCCTCGCAGTATCGGTGTAGCTGATTTGGGAGAGAAGTTTGTAGTAAGTTTTCTTGAAGCACCAAATCCAACTGCACATGCAGCAATGGAGGAGTGGGCAAAAGGTTTGAGGTCTTAAGCCTCAAACACCTCTACACTCGCTGCACCTGCAAACCACTCTTGTGGTGGAAGGTTTTCATGAGACTTTTTAAAAGCCTCGCTTCTTGTGTATCCAAGAAAACTTTCTAAGTCTTTCCATTTCGTCTCTATTACAAAAGTATTATTTGGTAACATATGAGGAACTGTAAGAGGCTTGAGAATACTTATCCCTTCAAATCCTTCCATAGCACTCAACTCATCATGAGATCTCTTTTGTAAATGTTTCAAAAACTGCTCTTGAAACTCCTCTTTGATTGGCAAACGTGTATGGACTACTATCATCTTTTTTCCTTATAAATTTTGCTCAAACTCCGCAAGGGTAGCATAGATTTCCACGTTTTGCAAAAAGTTCTCATCAAAGCAGTTGAACTCCTTGTACTCTTTGCCAAGAAGTATGATACGAATATCAGGTTTTAATCCACCATACTTCAAAGCTGCCACCATAAATATCTCGTTAAGTGTCCCTATACTTCCTTTTTGTGCAACAAAAAGCTCACTCCCCTCTATCAAAAGCTCCAATCTTTCATAAAGTGTTTTTGCAAGGATTTTTTTGGAGAGATAGGGATTTGGTGGGCGGAATTTATCAAATTTTTCGAGTCCAATGCCAATACAAATACCGCCCGCTTCATAAACCCCCTTGCTCACTGCTTCCATCAAACCACCATATCCACCACACTTAACAATATAACCCTTTTGAGCTAGAAATTGACCAAGCTCCATTCCCTCTAGATATTCTAAAGAATCTTTAGCAGCTTTAGATGCCCCAAATGTGGTAGCTACTTTCATACATTTTTCCTTTACTTTATTTTAATGCTATCTTTATATAATAAAATTCATACATAAAGTCATATTGTAAAATATTTCTCAAATGTTTTACAGTATGCCTCAAGGAGCAGAGCATGACATACCATAGAAAAAAGATTTACAATCCCGAATCCCATGAAAGCGTTAACGAGCGAAAAGTCTTTGGCGGTGATCCTACGGGGATTTTTGAGCTTAATAAAATCAAATATCAGTGGGCATATAATCTATGGGAGATGATGCTTGCAAATACATGGTTTCCAAAAGAAGTAGATATGACACAAGATGCAAGAGACTATAAGCTCCTTACTGATGCAGAAAAGCTTGCGTATGATAAAGTGTTAGCTCAACTCATCTTTATGGACAGCCTCCAGACAAACAATCTTATAGACAATGTAAACCCCTACATCACAGCTCCTGAGATCAACCTTATTTTGGTTAGACAAGCTTTTGAAGAAGCGCTTCATTCACAAAGCTATGCGGTAATGGTTGACTCTATCAGTCAAAACACAGATGAAATATATGAGCTATGGCGTGAAGACCTCAAGCTCAAACAAAAAAATGACTATATAGCACAAGTGTATGAAGAGTTGGCAGCAGACCCAACAGATGAGAATATCGTAAAAGCAATGTTTGCAAACCAAATACTGGAGGGTATTTACTTTTACAGCGGTTTTACCTATATGTATACTCTAGCTCGCAGCGGTAAAATGCTTGGAAGTGCACAAATGATACGCTTTATCCAAAGAGATGAGGTAACACACCTGCTTATCTTTCAAAATATGATTAACACTCTCAAAAAAGAGCGACCAGAGCTCTTTACAAAAGAGCTTATCGATGATGTATACAAAATGTTTGAAGGGGCAGTGAACTTGGAGAGTAGCTGGGGTAAATATATCACTCAAGGGCAAATTCTCGGGCTTACTGATGAAATTATTGAACAGTATATTAAATACTTAGCAGATGACCGTCTCCAAAGAGTAGGATTAGAACCGATGTATAACGTAGAGCACCCTATAAAATGGGTAGATGATTTTGCAAAATTTAATGACCAAAAGACAAACTTCTTTGAAGGAAATGTAACAAACTACTCGAAAGGTAGCCTCGATTTCGATGATTTTTAGTGCTGTCCAGTCTCAAACTACACCTGATTTTGCAAAAAATCTCAAAACATTAAAAAAGCTCATCAAAAAAAGCGGCGATATTGTCGTCGCTCCTGAAGTAGTACTCACAGGCTTCGCATATGACCGCTTTGATGAGGCAGCCACATTTAGCCAAAAAGCTCTTGAAGAGCTTCTCCCTCTCTCACAAAATCGTATTATCTGCTATACACAGATCGAAAAGCGGGGGAGTAAGTTTTACAACATTGCAAAAGTACTTTACAAAGAAAAAGTAGTCTATGAACAGCCAAAAGTGAAGCTTTTTAAGTTTGGAGGTGAGACAGAGTACTTTAGTGCAGGCAATCTTGATGAAATCAACCTTTTTGAAATAGAAGGCAAAAAATTTGGCCTGCTCATCTGCTTTGAGTTGCGTTTTATTGAGATTTGGCAGCGTCTCAAAGGAGCCGACATTATTTTTGTTCCAGCTATGTGGGGGAAACTACGTAAACGCCATTTTGAACAGTTTACAGAAGCTCTTGCGCTTATGCATCAATGTTTTGTTATTGCCAGTGATAGCGCAAATGAGGATATGGCAAAAAGTAGTGCAATAATTGATCCCTTTGGAGTTGCCTACAGAGATGATAGAAAACATCTGCTCAATAAAGAGATAGATTTGTCTGCTATCAAAAAAATGCGTCGCTATATGGATATTGGTTTATGAATTTTGCACATACAATAGAAATGCAAAAGTGTGAACGACTCGCCCATAATATAGATGCAACATTTCCACTCCATCCTCAAATAAAGAAGGCTTTTGCAAAGATTCCTCGTGAGCTCTTTGTCCCTCCTGGACTCAAACACCATGCTTACAAGCTCGATGCACTTCCCATAGCTGCAAGCCAGTGGATAAGCTCGCCTTTGACAGTAGCTAAAATGACACACTATTTAGATCCTCTTGGTGTCGATAGTGTTTTAGAAATCGGGTGTGGTAGTGGCTATCAAGCAGCAATTTTAAGCCAGATTGTCAGACGTGTCTTTAGTGTTGAACGTATCGAGAGGCTTGTAATTGAAGCAAAGAGACGCTTTAAAGAACTCAATATCCATAATGTCCATATCCGCTACGCAGACGGCAAGCTTGGATGGAGAGAATTTGCGCCTTATGAGCGCATCCTCTTCTCTGCTGCAATCGACAAAATTCCACTACAGATATTTGACCAACTCAGCGACAACGGGATCATAGTCGCACCAATTATCAAGGGAAACCAGCAGATAATCACCCGTTTTGACAAAAATGGTAAGGCGACTGAGCTTGAGAAATGTTACTTTATCGATTCTAAAAGTGGAGTAGAATAAGAGTTTTTAAATATTTTTAAACTTAAGGACTGCTAATATTGGAAAAACAAAGGAGTACAAATGGCCCAAAGACGTGAAATTGATATGAGCTCTCAAGAATTTCTCGATGAATTAGAGAAGACCAAAAAGTTTACAGACAAGGTATGCAAACAGTTTGGCTGGGTCTATAATCCCAACGAAGAGGTAAATGAAGGTGTGACCATGGGTCTAGCAAGAAACAAGCTTATGTATGGCAAGCGATTTTGTCCATGCTTTATGGTAATCGAAGAGGATGGGAAGTTTAAAAGTGCGGATGACCGCATCTGTCCATGTAAACCGGCTATCGAAAAGGAGATTCCAGAAGAGGGCAAGTGCCACTGTGGAATTTTTTGTACACCAGAATATGCAGCAGCACATAAAAAATAATTTGCATATTTTAGATATTAATTGTTACAATTGCATTACAAATCTACAACAAGAAGGTCACGATGGAAGTCAATGACATAGATAAACTTGGTATTAAAAATATCAAAAAAATCTACCATAACCCCGACTATGAGACTCTCTTCAGACACGAACTTGAACAGCAAGAAGGTGTAGAGACCAATCTTGGTGCAGTAGCTGTCGATACAGGAATTTTTACCGGTCGAAGCCCAAAAGATAAATATTTTGTCAAACAGCCGCCAAGCGAAAAATATATCGCATGGGGTGATGTGAATCAACCAGTATCTAAAGAGATCTTTGATGAGCTCTTTGTAAAAACCAAAGAGTATTTGAGCGGCAAAGAGCTCTATATCATGGATGCATTTGCTGGTGCGAGTGATGAGAGTAAAAAAGCTATCCGTGTAGTGACTGAGATTGCGTGGCAGGCTCATTTTGTCAAAAACATGTTTATTCGCCCAACTGAAGAGGAACTGCAAAATTTTCATCCAGACTTCACACTCTATGTAGCAGCAAACCTCAAGAATGATCGCTACAAAGAACATGGTCTCAACTCAGATGTCTTTATCATCTTCAATATTGAAGAAAATATAGCGATCATTGGCGGCACATGGTATGGCGGAGAGATTAAAAAGGGAATCTTTTCAATGATGAACTACTGGCTGCCACTGGAGGGTAAGCTCAGTATGCACTGTTCTGCCAACATAGGTGATAAAGATGATGTAGCCCTCTTCTTTGGTCTTAGTGGTACAGGAAAAACAACCCTCAGTGCCGATCCAAATAGACGTCTCATTGGCGATGATGAGCATGGATGGGATGATAAAGGGGTCTTCAACTTTGAGGGAGGCTGCTACGCAAAAGTTATAGGACTTGACAAAGAGAAAGAACCAGATATCTACAACGCTATCAAGCGTGATGCCCTTTTGGAAAACGTGGTAGTCAAAGAGGGTGGCGAGGTAGATTTTGAAGATGCGAGCAAAACAGAAAATACCAGAGTCAGCTACCCGATCTACCATATCTGCAAACACAAAGAGGATCTCCAAGGTCCACATCCAAAAAATATTATTTTCCTCAGTGCCGATGCATTTGGTGTGCTGCCACCGGTGAGCAAACTTACGAAAGAGCAAGCGATGTACTACTTCCTCAGCGGTTATACAGCAAAAGTTGCTGGGACTGAGCGAGGTATTACTGAGCCGGTAGCTACTTTTAGCGCATGCTTTGGTGAAGCGTTTTTGCCACTGCATCCAACAGTCTATGCAAAGCTTCTAGGAGAAAAGATTGATAAACATGGTGTGAATGTCTATCTTGTTAACACTGGATGGACTGGTGGACCTTATGGAGTGGGAGAGCGTATGAGCCTTCCTGCTACACGTGCTTGCATCAATGCAATTTTGGATGGAAGTATAAATGAGAGCGAGTTCGAGACACTTCCAATCTTTAACCTCGCTATTCCAAAAAGTGTCAAAGGTGTTGATAGCACTATTCTCAATCCACGCAATACATGGGAAGATAAAGCGGCTTATGATAAGCAGCTAGAGCACCTAGCAAAACTTTTTATAGAAAATTTTAAACGCTACGAAGGTTACGGAAATTTCGACTACTCCCAAGCTGGACCACAGCTATAATCACTCGCCCTCTTGGGCGAAGAACCTCACTTCTATCATTCAATCAAACTGAATTAATCATTAAACTCCATATATTTTACTTCTGATACACACTTTTATTATAATTTCGTAAAATTTTTTTCATAAGGATTTATTATGAATATACCAAAAAGACTTGGTTGGATATCAGGTGGTATTGCACTTGCACTCCTTCTGTGGTTTACATTTTCTACCTACGGAGCCAATAGACCAATAGGAGCATCTACAGGCATAGCGTATATGGGTGCTTGGTTTTTTGGTCTCACAGATACTGAATATTTCAAGCATATAAAAAATAGTGGAAGTTGGGAAGTTTTCTTCCTCATTGGAGTACTTATCGGTGGTTTTTTGACATCAATCTTTATCACCAAAACATTCAAATTTCGTATTCTGCCGCCACTATGGAAAAAACACAAAAACAATTCTCCTGTTTCACGTCTTTTTTGGAGTTTTATAGGAGGATTTTTGGTTGTATTTGGTGCACGTTTAGCTGGTGGATGTACAAGCGGACATTTCCTCAGTGGAGCAAGCCAGACAGCTGTAAGTGGGCTTATTTTTGGGGGCGTTGTTATTATTGTACTCTTAATTACCGGCCGTCTCTTTTATAAAAACCTCTAAGGAGTATAGATGAATTTCAACATAATAGAATTTTTCCGCCAAACATATGCATATGTAGCAGCACAACATCACGGTAGTATTTGGCTCATCATTGCTATCGGTATTGTATTTGGAGTTATCATTCAATGGAGCAGGGTAGACACCTTCGACAAAATTGCAGGTTTTGCTATGCTTCATGGATTTAAAGTACCAAAAATGCTCTTTTTTACCATTGGTATAGCAAGTATCGGTCTATATTTCATGATAAAATTTGGTTATGCTCACTATCATATCAAACCAATTACTCTAGGTGGACTTATCATTGGTGGTATACTATTTGCCATAGGTATGGCTATTTTGGGTCTTTGCCCTGGAACGGGACCTGTAGCAGTCAGCGAAGGAAATATCGATGTATTCACAGGCCTCATAGGAGGACTTTTGGCAGGTGCACTCTTTACATACCTCTACCCTGATCTCAAAACTATCATGGGTCCAAACTTTGGCAAGCTCACTCTTGCTCAGCTTGTAGGACATGACTGGTTCATCTTTGCTTATGGCATTGCACTCATAATCATAGCCTTTTTACTTCCAAACAGAGAAATTGAAGAGGAGGTGGGAGAGGTATAACTCCTTTTCCATTTTGTGTTACAATATAAAAAAAAGAGCACAAAATGGAATCAAAGGAGATCGAGCGCAAATATATCTTGCCTCCATGTAATCCTAAAAGACTCCTCAAATTCCTCGGCATCCCTTATCAGAAGAGCAAAATCGTACAGTTTTATACACCAGATCACATCCGCTATCGTCAACGCAATGGCCATTTTTACAAAACTATCAAAAAGGGTGAGGGAATAGAGAGAACAGAAATTGAGCATCTCATTACAAAAGAGGAGTTTGCAAAAGCATTCATGCACGCCCAAGGTGCTATCATTCACAAAACTCGCTATCTAGCAACAATTGAAGGACGAATATATGAGTTTGACTGGTTTAAAGATCAGCTTAGAGGTTTAGCCTTTTTAGAAGTAGAGTTTCCAAGCCTTCAAGAAGCAAAAGAGTTCACACCACCTCCAAAAATAGCACAGATAATCCTTGATGAAGTAACCAAAAATCCAAATTTTACTAATGCTTCTTTGGCCCTTCACGGAATGCCTATTATAGATGCTGATCTTACTAAGCTTTTAGAAGATGCAAAGAGTGCTGCAGTAAATAGACTCCAAGCAAAAGTGATACTCAATTTCCATCCCTACCACGATATCTCCTATCTGCTCAAAGCCACTATCTACGCTCTTTTGCACATTATCCTCAATAACAAAAACGCAATCCTTGCTGGCGATCAAGATAGCGAAAGACTCCATCAGCTTCGCATCGCAATGCGAAAAATACGCAGCTACTTAACACTTTTTTCACATATCCATACAGTTCCAAAAGATTTACAAAAAGAGCTCTCATATGTTATGAAGCAGACAAATAGAGCGCGCGACATTGATGTAGCACTTGCCTGGATGGAAGAATATAAAAAAGAGCTCCCACCAAATCTTGAGCACCATTTGGACGCGATTATAAAAGAGCTGCAAAAACAAAAAGCAAAAAGCGACAAAGAGCTGCATGAGTTTTTGCATAGTGAAGCTTTTAAGAAAGTGCTTGCTGATCTTGCTGAGTTTTGCCAAAAAGTTGAAATTGCCAACTTGCCAGCCATTATCGCAGCCAAGAGACTTCTCAAAAAAGAGCTAAAAAGAATAAAGAAAATGAGCAAAAATCTGAGCAAAAAATCATATCCAAAAGATTTTCACAAAATGCGTATAGAAGCCAAGAAGCTACGCTATCTATTAGAGCTTTTTCAGACTATTTTAGAACCTCGCTATTTTAAAAAAGCACTAACTTTAGCCAAAGAGTTTCAGACAATCCTCGGCGAGCATCAAGATTTTGTAGTGCAAATTGATTATCTGCGGCAACTACAGCAAGAGCATAAAAATAAAGCTCTTGCCTATCTTGTAGAATTTTTAGAGAAAAAGGCCAAAAAAAGGCGCAAGAAGTTTCTTGAAAAACGTAAAAAGTTGAAAATGTTACCTTCTTTTATACAAGATGCCCTATGCCGTTATGAAGTAAATTAAGACACATTGAGGGTTGTTTTTACTATGAAATTTGAATTAAAAATGATAAGTGCATGACCATGAAAAAATTGTTACCTATCATACTGCTTTTTGCCAGAATTCTTTTCGCTGATCAAATCTATATAGCCAAACAGAAGGGAACGGATCAAAGCATCATCGTTTCACTCGAACCAGCCCCTGCATCAACGCAAGTGGATGCAAATGTGACAATCAAGGCAGTTTTTACTGAGCCGCTTTATCCTCTCTTTGCAAAAAGAGGTGTAACTTTGAAAAAGTTAACACAAACAAAAGGTTTTTTTGGTTTTGGAAAGACAATAAAACAAAAGTATGTCCAGGGAAGTATAAAATATGACAAAAGTACTCATACGATAACGTTCAAACCAAATAAACCTCTTGCAGTAGGTTTTTATGAAGTAAGATTTCATCACCTGATGAAACAAAAACTAAAAAAAGGGATGATCGTTAAGCCTATTGTTTATCGTTTCTATGTCCCGGAAGTGATTAATGGCTTCAAACTTCCACCAGAACCAGACCCCAAAAAAAACAATGAAACTATCGAAGGAATTGACTTTAACCATAATGGGATTCGAGACGATGTAGAACGATGGATCATTCATCGCTATGCCAACGATCCTAAATACCCAAAAACCAAAACAGCAATTGCCTTGCAGTATGCCAAAGCTTCTCAATACATTATCACACATGATCCCAAGCACGCTTATGAAAATAAAACCTATGAAATTTTTGACAGAGCTATGGATTGTGAAGGATATTTTATAGATAAACTGATTAAAAAAGGGACAAAAATCGAAGATGCCTATATAAATAATGATTTTTTTGAAGATATAAAACCAAAAATATTCAATACTAAAGATCGTGTCAAAGCCTACTGGCAGTTTAATGCATCTTTGAGCGGGCATATGCTTGGAGGTGGTGGTGGAATAATGAGCTCTACTCGTGACAAATGCGATATCGATATCGTTACATTAGGAGAGATGCAATGAAAAAGATTGTCTTATTTTTGCTTATTCTCTTTACCAAAAATCCGCCTTGACATACCCCCCCACGCCATCCGAGCGAAGCGACAATCCCGCAGGACAAAGTCCGAGGGCAAAAGGCAGGGATTCTGGCTTCAAGCGGAGATGCCAGCGATAGCCAGTCTTACTTCCCCTATGCCAAGAATCGATTCCCCAACTCTACAAATATTAATAAAAACAATATCATAAAAGAGTTTCAAGGAATAGACTCTCTCTCAACTCTTTTGTAATTGTATTATGAATGTACGGAAAAAGTGAACAATACCAACTAAATATCAGAGTAATGTCAAACAAACAATTTCATTTGTTTTTACAAATATTATTTACTACCTTCTGTAAACTGCTAAACTCGGTTCCTCCACTATAATAGACACCATTCTTTTCTTGAATGAATCGTGTTACATTATTATCACATTTAACAGCATATTCTGTTATATCACCTTTGGATATATGAGCTATAACGGTTTGTGCATTAATAGCAAAGCTCATTATTACAAGCATTATGATAGCTTTTAACATCACAATTCCTTTCATTTTCTACTCCAAGAAGAATTAGTTCCTCCACAAATATCAATTAAACCATTGTATTTTGCCTGTTGAAGAAAGTCCAATATACGAATAGAACCAATCATTTCAAAATAACTTGCAGGCAGGCAAGTATAAATCTGCCCTTCTTTGTACCCAAACTGGTAATCACGTACACAGCTATTGCCACTAGAATGTTTCAATCGATAGAAAGTTAGATATCCATCTGGTACATGAATCGTAGCACACCCAGTACTATTATCGATTGTACCTACAGGCGGTTTTAATCCTTCAGACAAAAAATCACTATAGTTATGTCCTGGTCTGAATTCATAACTGTTGGCTATTATCTTTTCTTGAGGCGGATTATCAATCATATAACACTCATTTTCTTTTTTTCCATCCCAAGTAGAAATATCATGGTTTTCTCCCATAATGGTATGACCGCCACAAGTAGCTTTTACCCACTCTCCATTGATTAGGTAAAGTTTTTGATCAGAATTGAAAGGATAAACATCTTCGTACATCTGTATAGTTGGATCAAAACGGTGCTTGACTGTAATGCGATAGTTACAAGTATTCTATTTATATTTTTCAATTTAGAATATTTGTCTTTTATAATCATTTGAATTCCTTCATTTTCAACATGATTATAGAATTATTTTATTTTTGTTTTTATTTTTGAAGTATTTAAAAAACAACAGAGATCTTTTGCACGCAACCAGCAATCAACACACTCTCATCATAAGGAACAGCATATTCAGATGAGCCAGGTTCGAGATATATTTTCGCCATGCCTCTAAAACTAAGCAACCCGAGACCAGAAATGTTTGTTTTTCTATCAAGGAAATGAACTATACCTTCCTTTACATTAGCTTTATTAAAAATCAGTATATCTCCTGGTGAGATATTAAAATCTTCATACTTTTCCTCGACTTTGACAGCAAATTTTGTATGAGGATTCTTGCAATAGATTATCGGAATTTTTGGCGTATTCTCACTTACAATATTATAAGGATCACAATTTTTAAAACCTTTGAAGATAGGAATGAAACAGTAGTTAATATCTAGTATATCATCCTTTTGGCGGGTATGGGTCGTTGCCATGACTATCCTTTTGTGCGATCTTCCCATCTTTGTTATGTATCACTAGTTCCGTTTTTTGTTTTCTGCTAAGTTCTCTTGCATAATTTACAGCATCTTTTTTATGCAGAAAGCATCTACTAGCTTTTTTAGCGTTATCCGTTTTTACACACCATCCATTATCTCCATTTGGTACTACATGATGTTGTTTTGCCATTTTTCTCCTTTTCGATTTATATTTTTTTGCTTCTGTATATCATTCATATATGAGAACATTCTCAACATACGTATCTGCAAAGTCATTGTCAAACGTAGCTACATATTTTAAATTGTTTTCTTTCATGATAGCCATGGTTAAAGCATCATTGCCCAACAAACCGTATTCTTTTATGATATCTATCATTTTCCAATAGTGTTTCTCTTTTATTTCATATACTTTAAAGTTGAAATCTTTTAAAAAATTTTTTATCATAGTAATAATAGAGGTCTGTTTTTCCAACAACTCCCTATCTTTTTTAAGTTGTTTAAGTTTTTTGCCGCTGCTTATAATTACTAGTTTAAAGATTACTTCGTCGATGATTCTCGTTGTTGTTACGTATTGAAATCGGTTGCTGGCTTCAAATAGTTCTTTTATATTTTGCTTTTGAGGCATATCTATGTCTAAAAAGGTATAGATGAGAACATTTGTATCAACCATGACTTTAATCTTCATAAATGAGTTCCTCATCTTCTATAAGCATTTTTATTTTGTCATTTGAAAGTTCCTTACTTGGTTTTATCGTATTCATATACTTTTGTATCAAGCTGTTTTTTCTATCTTCCTGGTATATCTCAAAAGCTTTTTGCTGTATCTCTTTATAAGTCGCTTTTTTCCCATTGGCTTGCAATTCTTTAATAGCCTGAGATATATATTTTTTATATTCTTCGGGAGCTTTTATCTTTCTAGTGGCCCCTCTTCTTTGTACTCTTCCTGTTAGCAGTCCCATATCTTCTTTTACTTCAGCTATATAGCAAGTTTTAAAAGAGTTTGCTGATGTTACTCTCATCATTTTTCTCCTTTTGCTAAGAATTTATAACATAATAAAGTAATTTCTACAAACAGTCAAGAGGCATATACTATACCTTATATGGACTAATATATGAGCCATTCTGAATACATTGTGAATATATAAAAAGCACAAAGGAGACAATATGAACTTTCTGGAAAAACAAGAACTGGTTTTGAAAAAAATTGAATTATTAATGGAAGAGAGGAATATTTTACTTAAAATTAATTTGCATTAATAAGATACAATCTGGGAATTTTATTTTTGTAATATCCGAATATTTTTCGCATGTCTATTCAACAAAATGGATATTGTTCGGAATATATGTATTTTTGTTTATATTGTCGTAATACGGTTGCCATTTACATCAAAATATATTTTATTTTTCACATCTATTGGAGTTAACTCATTTATATTGATATTTCATCAATCATTTTTAGCGCTCATACCTTCAAGCTCTCGCCTTTCGGCGGGGGAGTAGTTGATGTGCGAGTAGTATATCAATCTCATCTCAGCGCATCAACACTTCTTTTAATCTTCTCATCCTCTAAATGGATATATCGCCTGGTTGTCTGCGGATTGATATGCCAAAGTCTCTCTTGCAACAAAACAGAATCCTTTGTTCTCGAATAAAATAGGTAGAGTGGGTATATCTTAACATGTGCATACCGCACTTTTCTTTTTTGATGCCTAGGTATTGTGCAAATAGCGCTTTATCTCTTTATCAAGTACATATCTTGTAAGGCACTCTTCTTTTCCATACAATTAATACCTTTACACTCATCTTTGCAGCGTCTTTGATTAAGATAGATATCGAGTTTGAATTTTGCCATCTATATCCTTTTTTATTTCAATACCTCCTGCATCAATTTTTCAGAAATCCTATAACCATTTTTCACGGCCGTTTCCAAAAACTCTTTTGCCTCTTTTTTGGTGATGAAACCCTTTTGTATGTTCAAATAGACAATACCAAGAAGCCCCAATATCTTGATATTAAGATTTTTAGCTATTTTTCTCCCTTTTTTCTCATCAATAACCAAAGGTAGATCTTTCTCCAAAGCCAAAGCTATCGCTTCACTCTCTCCTTCATCAAGATAATACTCCAAATAGTCCAATATGTCACTCTTGTTAACTTCCACCGTTTCTATGAACTCTGGTATGCAAAAATCTTCTTTATATGTAATCTCTTCGTATACTTTTTTTAGAATATAGATTTTTTGAAAAATGTTTTGCAGCAGATCCAATCTGTCCAAATCGAACAGAATAATCAATGTGGTGCTGTCACTTACTACGATCATTGCACAATATCTTTTAAATTTTCCAAATCTTCTTTGAAATCGTAATCGATCACATTTTTTCCATTTATAGATAGCAGCTTCATAGCCTCTTTTTTTGATATATCCAAAGCTTTTGCTACTTCACCCAGGCTTATCAATCCTTCCTCGTAAGCGTTGACAAGTAAAGAGGTTTTCAATCCTTTTGTAATGATGCTATCGTTAAAGGATATGGCTATTCCCAAAGGAGCATTTCTTTTTGTGATAAGCGTATATTCATTATTCTCCAAAAACTTTGTCAATTCCGATGGATTTTTTTGTAAATCTCTAATTCCCAATGCTTTCATCTCAAATCCTTTAATACTTATATTCATAAGTATTATAGCACACTATTCATGTAAGAGAGCACCTCATGCCACAAAACTATCATTTAGGTTAATACTGAATATAATTATTATAATGAGAAGGTTAACTATAATTAATGGAGCGCTGACTATTATTGAAGCACGAGATTTTGAATATTTATTTAGCAGTCAAATTCAAACAAAATTATAATAATTTGATATATCAACTTTTGCTCTTTATATTGAGCTAATGCTAGCGGCACTCGTACGCCCTTGCACTAACTCGAACCAATTTATTCTCTCTATCATGAAGCATTTTCAATCCACCTGTATCAAGGAGATAATATTTCCCAACTTTTGTTACTTTTTGTTTCCACTTTGTTATATCTGAAATCCATTTAACTCCTTGAAGTGAAGCAGCTTTTTTTGAGTCGTTTAATCATATTTGATTCTGTATCAAATCGACCTATTCCATAATTTCCCGCCATATCTTTTAAACCTTTTGGGTTTTCTATCGTGATATATCCTATAAAACGGCAGTTTTTTGGGACAGAATAGTGAAACACTTTGACATCATCGGCGATAATTTTGTGAAAAGAGTGCGCAGTTTTTAGGCGAAGATGGCCCACATCTAAATGGCGATATTTACCATTTTTATACCCGTATTCACTCAGATCAAAATTATTAGCACTTCTCTTATCTAAAGTTAATGCAATTGTATTTGTTACATCTTTGATACAACCGCTAAATAGTATTCCGATGAAGAACAAGATAATAAGTCTCACTTTTTCCCTTCTAAAAGATTTGTATTTCCGGTCAATATTTTAACAAGCTGCTCCTCTTGCTCTTTTGTAAGTTTCCCATTTGCAAGTGCATCCATGAGCTTTGCTGCCATTTGTGCCTGGAGCTCTTTTTCTCTCATTGCAAGCTCTTTCTCGTGGATCTCTTTTTCTATGCGTAGTTTTTCAAGAGCAATCTTCTCTTTGTGCGCCTGGTAGCGTTTGAAGATAATATAAAGAAGTATCAATGTCAAAGTTCCAAAGAGGAAAAAGTATATAAAAATGCTCTTTTTGGTTTTTGTCTCTTCCAATCGTGGCGCTATAGCTACTTTTTCCTTATCAACATCAAGCTTTTTTGCCTGGACGATTGACTCTTTTTTGATTTTGGCTGTCTCAACTGCTTTTTTATATTCAAGTTGGGCTTTTTCTCTCTGTACTTGCGCAGCAATCTGTGCTTTTTTGAGCTCAAGTCGTTCTTTTTTATCAAAGAGATAGGGATTTTGTCGCTGCATGAGCAGATGAAAATACTCTTTTGTCTTATTGCTATCTGCTCCAAATAAAGAGAGAGTAAAAATTATAAGCAAAAATCCTCGCATAACCACCCTTTAGCTTCCAATTGCTAGGGCATATAATACCATATCTTCGGTATCCAAAAATTCTCTTACTTCATCATCGTAGTATGCACCAATCCCACTACATCCAAGTCCAAGATATTCGCTTGCTATATAGCAGCGGTGGCCTATGTGGCCTGCTTTTTGGTAGAGAGGCTGATAATTCTTACCGCTACTTGTGAGGAAAAATGTCACTGCACTCTGGCTTCCCAAAGCCTGTTCAAGACATAAATATCCAACCTTTTGGCTAAAGTCCCCCTCCTTGATAAGTTTACCATCAAGATAAATGCCTGGAGTTATGTTCTCTACACGGTTGACAACATACCAAATCTTCACCTCTTCATCACAATCGCTTGGAATTGCATCTTGCATCGTTTTGAGCACAAATTCTAGCTGCTCACTTTTTATAGCCTCACTTGCAAACTCACGAATGGAGCGGCGTTGCATAACTGCTTCATGAAGCCTATTCTTTTCAAACATCAAATGAGGAAAACGAAAATCCTTTTTGCATCCATGAAGCTGCAGTGTATCAAGGTAAGCCTGCCAAATCAAAGCGTTCTCTTCAAAAGTGTAGGTACCCTCCACATAAGGCAACTCCATAGCAAAATTCTTTGCTACTTCTTTGGTGCGTACTCCCACAACACCGCTTGAGAGAAAAAACTCACGATTGGCAAATCCAAACTTCTCATTGAGGGCAAGTTTGTCAAAGTTGTAGAGAATATAATAGGCATGCTCGTACCACAAACTTGCCATCTCCAAAGCTCCAAGAGCATGCCCTGCATCAAGCAAGCAGTAGCGAAAAGCTCTATTTTTATACTTCCAACTTGATCGGTAATAGATGGCAGAGTAGAGCACAATGATACCATCTACAAGCCTCTTATCCTCAAAATAGTACTCCACCCCTTCATTGCTATCAAGTTCATAGAGCAGCCGCAAACCATTCTCAGCTATACTCAAATGGTATATTCCATCTTTCATTCCCTCTACATTTCGTATCTGCAGATAGATCTCAGTTGGATAGAGAGCTCCTGCACTGGGAATAATACGGAGGTAGTATTCAACACCTGGATAGACCTTTTTGGCATTGACGCCACCAAGGAGGTAGAAAAATCTATGCAAACTGTTTGATAGATCAAAGGGAATGAAGGGATAATCTTCGGGATATACCTTAAAAGGGGAGGGTTGTTTAGACCAATCAAGATAGTTTGGATTGCGCCGTACACTCCAGTAGGAATGCTTTGTAGCTTCATGATAGGTATTTGTCATAGCAACTATCTAAGAACTCTTCTATCTCATAAAAAATCTCTTCATTACACTTCTTTATAAGTGGACGATATTTGAGATAGTTTTGCCACACTTTCTTGGCATTCTCATCACGTCTAAGACGCTTGAGCTCTAAAGCTACCGAAGCGTTGATAAAACCTTTGAGTACCAAAACTTGAGGAGTCTTCTCTTTTCTTTGAGGAAACCATACATCTTCTAAAACTTCATGGGCATCATAAAACTTCTCTTCTTTTATTAAATTCATAAACTTTTGACATGCATCATGCATGATAAACCTTTTTCTCTAACTATAGCAAGGGAAGGTTTGCAAGAGTATAAAGGAGAAAATTAATGGGAGGAGGGGAGAATAGCCTAAGCTACCACCCCCGAATACGCATGTGACAGCTGTTGCACTGGCGAATGATTTGTGAATGGTCGTTTATCACATCATCCATATTCCCTTGAGCAAAAGACTCTTTAGCATCTTTTGCGTAGAGTTCTATGAGTCTAGCTGTTTTTTGGGCAAATTTATAGGCATATTTTTGCTTCTCTGGTAAGAAATGCTTCACATCTACTTTCTCTAAGACTTTAACATTCTTCAAAATTCTATCCGCTCCATCATCGATACACTCTTTACAGTTATACAAGATCCCTTTTTGCAGCATATCCAAAGCTGCTGCAAACTTTTGCATCTCAATCTGCAGCTTTGACTTTCCCTTATGATCTGCAGCCTGCACAGACAAAGCCATAAATATTGCTCCTAAAAATAGTGCTACTTTTTTCATGTTGCATCCTATTTTGGCGAAATTTTGGCAACTTTTTCAAATTTGTTACCAAGATTGTCTATCCATATAGCTTTCACCTCTCCAGGAGCTGTGATTTTGAGTGGGAACTTTACTTTTGGATTGGGACTTGCACTCACCTCAAAATCAAAGCTACACACCTCTTTACCATTATAGAGGATTTTAAGCTCTTCTACAAAGAAGCGTGGTTTTATCTGCCCAGAGTGCTTGTCTTTTTGAAATCCTGTATCCATTGGGTGTATGGTGATAGCTTGAAATATCACAACATCACCTACTTTGTAATCATCACTCAAAGGCTTTACAACACCTCTTCGCCAAACAAATTTTTTCATCCTCTCTCCTTATCCACATCCGCCAAGTGCGACCTTGACATGTTTACGTGCCTCAAAAACTACATCATCATTGGTTCTTGCAAGTACCACAACATCTTGCGTACCACCAAGCTTTGCGTTGACATAGAGATACGCTTTGCCATTCGCTGGCGTATAGTTTGCTGTTACTACTTTATTTACTTTATTTTTTGTAGGAAGCACATGAATCTCTTTGATATATCTCTTTGTCTCCATAGGATAGTCTACCTCTACTTCGATAGGCACTACAAGACCATTTTCTGGAGCATCTGGGATATTGAGCTTGAGCTCATTAGCATTTTTGACTATTTTTTTTGCTCCTTCTGTGGCATCTTTGTATGCCTCCTCAAAAGGTATCTCTATCGCTTCATTCTCATCATCTTCTGCTTTAAGTGGTATGTGTACAAACATTGTGCTTGCAATTGCAAAACCACCAAGTTTTAAAAACTCTCTTCTTTTCATACCCATCCTTTAGTATTGCACGATCTCTTTGGAGTATTCGCTGAGCAGCTGCACAGGTGCACTCTTTTTGACCTGTTTTTTTGCTTTGCGTATATTTCCATAGATCTCTTTGAGCTCCGGTTTAAAAGAGCGAAAATAGTCATGAAATTTATCTGATCCTAGTACCGCTGATGCGTAAATCATTCCTTTTGGATCTACTTCAAGAATTATCGAAGCCAATGGTTGCGGTGCAGGACCGGCTTTCACTTTTGCTCCAGACTTCACATCATATGCAGAGAGGTGCGAAGAGCAGACAATGATCTCTCCATCACACTTACACGCCATACTCTTCTTACCCTTAGGTACATACGTAATAAAGCTATCACCAGGAGTGGGGTGTGTGAGCTGGTGAGGGCAGATTGCACTATATGCAACCAAGTCACCATGTTTGCCTACACCACCTTTCCAGATATACTCTGTCCCGTCTTCGGCAATCAGTTTTACATTTTTGTGCGTTTTTGTCCGAGTTCTGAGCAAAAAGTTTGGTGTTGATGCATAAGGGTAGAAAAATATATAGGGTGTTTCTTTTTTGAGACTATTATAATTAATAGGTTTCCCCTTAGCATCTATAAGCTGTACTTTTTCGTAAGCCTTAAAAAGCTCTCCCGTATCAGCACGTAAAAATCCATTGATAAGTGTGGGATTGGCCGCTACAAGAAGCGTGCCACCCACAACTTTGAAAAATCCTCTTCTATTCATGTATCATCCTAAATTGTTAAATTTACGCTACTTCTTTGCAGGCCATCTTGGGGCTACATGAACATATCTCTATACATACCTTTAGCCCATTCAAAGAGCAGTTTTCCATTTTGTACACCTGTTTGACCATCCCATTTTTCGTTTGTAGCAGCTTTATAAAATTCAAACGCTTTTTTCTTCTGGTTATATTTATACTGTGCATTGACTGAAATTGCTCGTACAGGATCGCCAGAAATCGCTGAGTAACAAACTGTAAGTGGTGACTTCCATGTAGGCTCTTTGCCTTTGAGGCGAGTTGCTATCATACTTGCAACGATATGTCCCTCTGAATTAGCTGTATTTCCAGATTTACTAAATCCCATAGGACGCACATCCCCTGCACAGTAGATATTTGGGTCTACTCTTGTTTGATACGTAAATGGATCAATATCAGCCTCTGCTTTATTAAAGACGCTATCTTTTGCAACACCTGCAATCTCTAGGATCTTACCACCACGTACACGTGGATAGAGTGCCGCATCTGCAAATTTGATCTCCTCACCAAGTTCAGTCTCTAAGCGCTTTTTGGATAGATCGATTTTTGTAATAGCAGTACCTGGCATATACTCGATATAGTCTTTGTAGAGCTTATCAAATGCCGAATGGAAACCATCTTTTTTGATTGTGATATCTGGGTTTTCATCCAACAAGATGACTTTGCCAGGAATCTGCTCTTTTTTCATAAACCAAGCTATCAAACAGGCTCTCTCATATGGAGCTGGAAGACAGCGATAATTCCCCCCAGGAACAGTCAGAACAAAATTCCCACCTTCAAAATCTTGCACCTTATTGCGTAGTGAAATATGTTCACTTCCTGGAATAAATCCAGCAGGATACTCTGTGCGTAGTCTCGTCTCTAACTCTATATCTCCCTTTGTCCATCTTGAATAGTCATAATCGATTCCAGGGGCTAAAACCAAAATATCATATTTGACCGCACCCTCATTTGTAAAAACCATCTTGCTATCACGATCTACATCGTGCACCATTGCATTGAGGAAGGTATAATTATTGTTACGTGCTGCTTGCAAATAGTCATGGGTCAAGAACTCAAGATCTACAAGGCCAACAAGCCAAAGGTTACTTACAGGACAACTCATAAAAGAAGCGCGTCTTTCGATGAGCACTACATCAGCATTTGGTGCATAGCGTTTTACATACTTAGCGATCGAAAGACCTGACCAACCACCACCAACAACAACAACTCTTGGCCCTTTAGCCTTTGGAATTGGTGCCATACGTAGACCAGCCGTTGCAGCTGCTCCTCTTGTATTTGCACTACCGCTTGCTGCTGTACAACCGCTCAATGCTGCTCCAGCAGCAGCCACTCCTCCAAGTTTTAGCAAATCTCTTCTACTAAGTGCCATGGTTCATCCTTTTTATAATGTTTCTTCATTGGGGCGAAATTCCAAGAGAAACATCGCTCAATCAAAATGATAATATCAATCAACTTAATTTATTATTAGAAATTTTTATATTTGATTTATACTTTTGATTAGTTATACTTATATTTTATTAGTATAACGATAATTTATTATATTTATAATGATTCCGTTTCTCATATCGATATTTCTTGATTTGTTGAAATAATTTAGTTATTATTCCACGCAAAGGAGCAGCAATGGAGCAGTTTTTACAAACAAGCGGAGCACTCTATGATGAGACACGCGTAAAGATTCTTCGCTTTTTACTCGAACATGGCTCAAGTTGCGTTTGCGAAATCCAAAGCGCACTTGATCTTGGCCAATCGAGACTCTCCAGGCATCTCAAGATCTTAAAAGATGCTGGATTTTTAACAAGCAAAAGAGAGGGCAAATGGATCTACTATGATCTATCCAAAGAGCTTGATCCTCTCCAACAGTGCGCCCTAGAGGTTATCAAACAGTTGCCAATTGATCTGCCAAACAAAAGTAAGGAGTGCTCCACATGAAAAAGGTCTTGATTTTATGTACAAGAAATAGTTGCCGATCTATTTTGGCTGAAGGATTGATTAACAAATATTTTGAAAATATCCAAGCAAAAAGTGCTGGAAGCAAGCCAAGCGGCAAAATCAATGAAAACGCTAAAAAAGTGCTGATAAAAGAGGGGGCCTGGAACGATAGCTACCATTCAAAATCGATCGATGAGGTGATGGATGAGGATTTTGATCTTGTAGTGACCGTATGTGACAATGCAAAAGAGTCCTGTCCGGTTTTTCCTAAAAGAACAAAAGTTGTACATGTCGGATTTGAAGATCCCGACGGAAAACCCTATGAAGCCTTTGAAAATTTGGCCAAAGAGATGAAACAAAGACTATTCCCTATCATACAAAAGGAGCTAACATGACAATAAAGATACTTGGAACTGGTTGTGCAAAATGTAAAGCACTGGAAGAAAATGTCAAAAAAGCAGTTGCCAAAAAAGGCATCTTTGCCCAGATTGAAAAGATTGAGGATATTCAAGAAATTATGAATTATGGAGTGATGAGCACTCCCGTACTAGTAATCGATGAGAAGGTTGTAAGTACCGGTAAACTTTTGACAGTTGATCAGATTGAAAAACTCTTAGGCTGATCATGTGGAAAAACTTCGTTGATACACTCATCTATCACTGGCTAGGGCTTTCTGGCAAACTTGCCGACGCCCTTGACTTTTTTATCTATGATACGGTTAAGATTTTTACTCTATTGGTAGTTATTATCTTTGTGATTACACTTATTAGAAGCTACTTTCCAATTGAAAGAGTCCGAGACTATCTTGCTACAAAACATCCCTTAGTGGGGCATATATTAGCTGCACTCTTTGGAATCATTACACCCTTTTGCAGCTGTAGTGCCATTCCGCTTTTTTTGGGATTTTTGCAAGCAAGAATTCCTCTTGGCATCACCTTTAGCTATCTTATTTCTGCTCCTATGAACAACGAGATTGCTATCGCGTTGCTGTTTGCTCTGTTTGGGTGGAAGATTACGGCTCTATATATCGGATTTGGGCTTTTGGTTGCAATTGTAGCTGGAATCATCATAGGAAAAATGGATCTGGAAGATGAGATTTTGATCAAACCAAAACCGATAAATGCCGAGGCTTTCGAGGCTGAACCCCTTCCATTGAAAGATAGAACCATAGAGGCTTGGTATCATACAATGGATCTGCTCAAAAAGATTTGGCTTTATGTAGTCATTGCTGTGACCATTGGTGGATTTATCCATGGATATGTTCCGACTGACTTCATTGTCCAGCTTGCCGGGAAAGACGCATGGTATGCCGTACCTTTGGCAACTCTTCTTGGCGTTCCGATGTACTCCAATGCTGCCGGGGTTTTGCCTTTGATTGAAGTTTTGGTGAATAAGGGCATGAGTCTTGGAACGGCACTAAGCTTTATGATGGCCATTACGGCTCTGAGTTTACCAGAGGCGATGATTTTAAAAAAGATCATGAGTACAAAACTGCTTTTTATCTTTTTTGGCGTTGTCAGTATCGGCATTATGGTTATTGGCTATCTTTTTAATTGGATTTTGGGATGATTACAGCAATCACTCTTTTCTTGGTCGTTTTAATCCTCATAATCTGGCAGCCAAAGGGGCTGCAGATTGGTACGACCTCTATGCTTGGAGCGATAGTTGCACTTTTGCTTGGCATTGTAAGCTGGGGTGATGTGATAGAGGTTGTTAGAATCGTTTGGGATGCAACGTTAGCCTTTATTGGTATCATCATTTTATCGATGGTTTTGGATGAGATCGGCTTTTTTGAGTGGGCAGCGCTGAAGATGGCAAAGCTGAGTGGCGGAAGTGGCACAAAGATGTTTATCTACTCTTTGATTCTTGGAGCAATAGTCGCCGCCCTTTTTGCCAATGACGGGGCAGCCTTGATTTTGACGCCTATTTTGCTATCAAAGATGCGAATACTAAAACTTGATCAAAAAGCACTTTTTGCTTTTATTATGGCTGGCGGATTCATAGGAGACAGCGCTTCCAATCCGCTTATAATCTCCAATCTCACCAATATCGTTACGGCTGACTATTTTGGTATCGGCTTTTGGGAGTATGCAAAAGCGATGTTTTTGCCAAATCTTTTCAGTATTGTTGCATCCATTTTGGTTCTTTTCGTCTATTTTCGCAAAAGTATTCCAAAAACGGTGGATATAACGCTGCTCAAGAACCCATCAAGTGCCATCAAAAACCAAACGATGTTTATGCTCAGCTGGCTCTTTTTGGCTCTTTTGCTTGTTGGCTACTTCATAGCAGATATCTACCACATTCTAGTCTCCATTTTCGCTTTGGGAGGCGCTTTGGTCTTTTTGGCGCTTGGAGCGCACTTCAAGGCTGTGAAACCTCTCATGACACTCAAAATCGCCCCTTGGCAGGTGGTATGGTTTAGTATAGGGCTTTATGTAGTGGTTTTTGGACTCAAAAACGTGGGACTTACCGATGAGTTGGCAAAGATAATTGTAGCTTTGCAAGATATGAGTCAAACCTATGCAGTATACGGCACAGGATTTTTATCTGCACTTTTAAGCTCAATAATGAACAACATGCCAACAGTTATGGTGATGGATATAGCACTGGATCAAGCAAACGCCCAGCACCTAGCCTATGCGAATATCCTTGGATGCAACCTTGGACCGAAAATGACGCCTATTGGCTCACTCGCTACACTTTTGTGGCTACATGTCTTGGCTAACAAAGGCGTAAAAATCGGCTGGGGAGAGTATATGAAAGTGGGACTTGTCATAACACCTCCTGTTTTAACGGTAGCACTCCTTGGACTATTGTAATTGCTTTTTGATACTATCCGCCACTCGAAAGGCGTTTGCATAAATGGTCCAGGTATAAGGGACGCTTCCACCAGTTGGCATAAAAGAAGCATCACTGATGTAGAGGTTCTCTAGATCCCATGATCTGCACGTAGGATCGAGAAGAGAATGTCTAGGATCATTTCCAAATCGGCATCCCCCTGCCACCAGGTTGGTGGGTGGATCGTCGCTTAAAGAGTAATAGAGCGATGTTGCACCCATTTTTTTCAGTACTTCCATCCCTTTTTTCCCTAAAAAGTTTGCAACTTCTCTGTTTGTTGGATGGACATCCAGATAGATAGCTGCGACATCGATCCCCCATTTATCTTTTACACCTTGCTCTATACTCACATAGCATCGATCGGTAGGAAGCCAGTCATTGAACACTTCAAACTGTATCACCCGCTCATTGTTGATCTTCTCCAATCGTTTCGCCAACTGCACACCCCAAAGGGGCTCATTGCCACTCCACATTCTATTTTGCGCCTGCATAATGATATTGCTATGTTCAAACAGAAAATCGATCACTCCTCCTTTTTGCCTTCGATTACCTTTCTCATACACATACCACTCTTTCAAGCTTCTATTCAAAAAGAGAGCTCTATTTTGAAGTTCTGTAAAGAGATCTTCATGCATCATCTCTTTTTTCATCACTCCTCCGCCAACCCCACCTGCACTGAAAATGAGGTTTTTCCCAAGTTGGGATGAGCTGTTGGCAAGGCCATCTGGAAAGTATCTATTTTTTGAATTGAAAAGCAATCTGACCGTCTCAATAGGTGAAAGCGCCAAAACGAAGATTGAGGCATGTATTTTATGTGATTTTCTCTTTTGATCAAAATAGTACAGCGTATGCACTCTTTTTGCATCGCTATCAAGCTTATACGCAAAAGAGTTATCTAAAATCTTCACATCTTGCAAAAGCGCCTCGCGTGAACTCGATTTTGCGCCGCTACTGCAACCATAACTTCCACAAAATCCAGAATAGACACAGCTGTTTCTATCTCCTTTAGATAAAGAGAGAATGGCCCTGGAGGTTTTTACGGGATAAATCCCTAACTTTCTACATGCTTCATCAAACCATTGTGCAGCAATATTCTCTTTCAAAGGAGGATAGGGCAGTCCCTCTCCACTGACTCCTACAACATGAGCTACTTTGTCATAATAGGACTTCAAATCCTCATATGTTATGGGCCAATCCTCGATATTTGCTTCTTCTATACCACCAAATTCCGTTTTTAACCGAAAATCGATAGGCTGCATCTGGTGAAAATATCCGCTCATAAAATTGGTAGCACCACCTACGAGGCTTCCGTTATTGAAACTCCATCCACACTCCTTTCCAACGTAACGCTTGCCATTTTGATAGATGACATGAAACTCTTCATTGATATTGCTCCGGTATATTCCTCTTCGAAGTGCAATCTCATCTTTACTGAAATCTTCTCTTTTGATATAGGGACCTTTTTCTACTACCACCACATCAAATCCAGTTTGCTGTAAAACGTAGGCTATGGGAGCTCCTCCGGCACCACTACCTACAATGCATACATCAACTTCCACGATATACCCTCTTTGGTCTTGGAAATCCTGGCGTAAAACCGACTCTTTTCCATCCCAGCCCTTTAGGATTTATGCCATAGATCGGATCACCCAGTGTTGCTTCCAGAAGTAAAGTTGTGTAATGAGCTATCATCTCTTTGCCCCAGTCATGCTCAAGGAGCTCTTCGAGTAGGTATTGTTGCTCATTCTTTGCAAGGGCATCAAAACTTTTTCTCTTTTTTTCTATAGAAAATGTATTGAGCCAAAGAAGAGATTTTTTCAAAAATTTTCGTTTTTGATTATTTAATGTAGGATGTGTAAAAATAAAATAGATGATATAGTTATGTGCAGCGTCTTGTAGTTGTTTGTCAGAATATGGAATGAGAATTTCAACAAGCGCTTGAAGTATCTTTTTTTGATCCGAAGCCAATAGTGTTGAGACTGGAACAAAAAAAGAGGCACCACAAAGTATCAGAAAGGCTCTTCTTTTTTTCATCTATCTATTTTTTTTCTCATAGTTGATTCCGTCATATCATTATTATTCTTCTGCATATTACCCTTTCGCATTTCCTCTTGACATTGCCTCATCATCTTGTGCATTTTTTCTTTGCACTCACTTCTTAACATCATCTTATTTCCAGATTCATCCTTTCTGTTTATTTGCAATTTATTTTTCATCATACCATCACCACATTTATTCATTTTTTTTGTACTATTTTTTTCTTGCATCTTCTGCATCATACCAGGGCCACATTTATGCATCCCTTTTTTATTCATTTTTTCCATCATTGTGCCTTCACTCTTTTGCATCATGCCAGAACCACACTTCATTTCACTCGCCTGTAAATTCATTATTCCCAATAATGTCATTGCACCAATTAATATTGTCACTCGCTTCATAATGTCTCCCTTTGTTTTATACTCTCCACTATACACAATTAAATGTGCAATTTTCGTGTAAAGGTTTTATTTAATTACTCGATTACTATAAAAAAGGAGCATTCTCGTGAATATGAAAAAGATAAGGGGAAACTGTTGGATTGAGAATATTTTAATAGAAGTAGAAAAAATAGTGGTACATTTTAGATAGCAAAAGATCTACTCTTTAGCAATCCATCAGGCCAAATGGCCTGAAAATTATTTTGATTCTTTATAGCAGAACCACCAGTCAAAACACTCATACTCTTTTGGTCTTTTTGCTGCAGTTTCGCAATCAGTGGCTGGTGGAATGATAACTTTATCACCGATCAGCTCATTCTCTGGCCAGTTGGCAGGTGTTGCAACACCTTCAGCATCGCTTTTTTGCAATGCTTTAACAGCTCTGATGATTTCAGGTATATTTCTTCCTATCTCTTGTGGATAGTAAAGAATTGTTCTCACAACACCTTCAGGGTCGATGATAAATACCGCGCGCACAGTGTTTGTACCTTTATTTGGATGCACCATACCAATTTGTGCTGCAAGTGTGTCAGTAGCAGCAATGATAGGGAATTCGATCTCTACATCAAACTTCTCTTTGATCCACTCAATCCATTTGATATGGCTAAATACTTGGTCGATTGAAAGACCTATAAGTTGTGTATTGATTGCATCAAATTCGCTCTTGTGTTTTTGAAAACTTACAAACTCAGTAGTACATACTGGTGTAAAATCTGCTGGGTGACTAAAGAGCACTGTCCATTTACCTTTAAGATCATCTGGCAAACTCATTGGTCCATGTGTTGTTTGTACATTGAGGCTTGGAAATTTATCTCCAAGTAGCGGCATTCCCATTCTACCCTCCTTTTTTGTTTTTATTGCTTTTTGCATAATCTCTTCGATCACATCTTCGAGTGAGCGTTTCTCAGCTTTTGCTTTTTCTTTGAGCTCATCGATACTTTCACTTACTAAATTCATCACTTTTTTGACGACATCTACTTGAGAGTCGAGAATCTCTTGGAGTCTTTCATTGAATCCCATACTAGCCTCCTTTTTTGGCTTTATGGACATTTTACTCCAAAACAGTAAAATTTTCTGCTACAAAAGTAGCTTAGCTATTGAGTACCTCAACAGCTTCAAGCATTTTCAAACCTGCTTCGTTTACACTGTTTTTGCCAAGGAATTTTGCTTCTCTAGCAGCCACATATGCCTTTTCAAAGCTCTCTTTGCTTAGGCCACTGCGCTTAATCGCCTCTTTGATATTTTCTGGCATAATGCGTACTTTTTGCTCTTTGACGAACATACTTCCAGTTTCTGCTATTGCTTTTACCACTCTGTAAATTGTTGGATTAATAGGCGCACCAAATCCTTCAGGCACACCACTCAAAGCCTCATCCATCATCTTGCCATATTCTGTCTCAATAATATGACCATCAGGCATAATCTCAATAAAACCTTTTGCTTCAAGTTTATCAAGAGCCTCTTTGCGATGAACATACTCATCCTCATGCAATGATTCACTAAGAACATCTTCGCATGCAATGCCATGGTCCGGAATCATTTTGAAAATATCCATTTCATAGCGTGTCATAAATGGAAGCTTTTCATGACTTGCAAGCTCTTCATAAAGTAATCCTGAGCTGCTCGGCTCAAATGTTCCGAGTATGCGCTCTTTTCGCGCTTCCAATACCCATTCTCTATTTGGTGAGCTAAAGATTTTATTAGAGATTGTGAGGGTTTTTACACTCCAAGAGTGAATACTTCTCTCATCACGTTGATCTTCTATAACTTTTTGCCCATCATCAGTAACATAGTAGACAGCTCTTCCTTTACTATCAATACCCTCAGTTATAAGTCCAAAAGCTTCAAGACTATAGAGATATTCTCTCAAATCAAAGTTTTCTTCAAACCATTTGACCATATCTTTTGCTTCGCCAAATTTTTTGAGAATCTCTTGTTTTTTCTTCGGCATCTCATTGAGTCTACGACCATATTTTTCAAGCATTTTCTTGTATTCACGCACCTTACGATCCACAAGTTCTCTTTTGATCTCATCAAATGTTGCAGTCTCTTCTGGGTTGGAAGTATATTTTTCCTTCCAGATCTTATCGATAGTTTTGAGTGTTTCAACCTCCTCTTTTTCAATAGCGAAAGAGTAAAGTGGTTTTTCTGTTTTATCTTTAAAAATTCTATAAACCTCTAACGCTTTTTCTCCTGCTTTTGTCAACGTATCCACATCGCTTACATACCCTAAAGCTTCGAGATTGATGAGAGTATCTACATCTACATCTTCCCCATCTGCTACAAGGGCAATTGATTCAAGAATAGAGATATCAAGAACGCTTCCTTCATTCGCCCATCCACCAAGGGTAAGTGTCTCTTTGACTGCTTGACCAAGTTCGGTAAATGTGAAGAAGTCTCCATATGGAATAGAGTATGCAATGAGTCTCATAGCCTCTAACAGATCTTTTTTATTTCCTTCAATAGGCAGATAGTGTGCATCAGTAGGACCCATTGGAGATTTTCTAATATACTCAGCAAGCACGGCATCGATGACAAGTTCGGGCTCAGTAATAGCATATGCGTTATAGATATCTTTTGCCTCTTGTGTGAGCTCACCTTTTTCGTTGGCAAAACCTCTTTTTGCAAGCTCTTCTTGTGTGATTGAAGTAGTTTTGTCTTTGTTTTTGACTGCTCCATCGATCATAGCAATGACTTCAGAACTGATCCATTTGAAGTTATCTTTCCAATCTTCAATCTTTTCGATATTTTTTTCAACTCTATCAAGGACATCAGCCACTATAGCACCACTGTAAGTAAGTTCAATTTTTGCAGGGATTGGAAAGCGAACAAGTCCTGAGAAATTAAGCTCTTCAACTGCTTCACTATTGAGTTTTTCAACATTGATAGTTTTATCATCACTTCTATGGAGTGCAAGGAGTATTTTTGCAGCCTCTTTTTTGATGATCATTATCTCTCCTTTTATATTTTTGGCACTATTGTAAGAAATAAAGAAAATATTGTCTGCAACTTTAATCGCAAAGCACAAAAATGACTCTTTATACGTTAAGTATACGTTGCTCTTCTATAATGAGATTGCAAAACACAAAAGGAGAGATTATGGAGCGTAGAGACTTCTTTACCTTTACAGGAATTGTTAGTGCAGGGATGATGCTATCAGCGTGTAATAGCAGTAACGCTACAGATACTAGCGAGCAACCAAAACCTGAGGGCCCTGTCACACTCTATTATGAGATGAGAGTTCCTGGACCAGCAAATGCTGCTGTGATGACTGCAATAAATGATTTGGCTAATGAAATGAGTCAAAAGCAAGGGTTTTATTCACTCTCATTTAAGCAGATGGTGGGAGAGTCGACAATGGTGAAAAACTATCCGAACAATCTCAAAGGGGTTCTCAAAAGTGCTTATGTAGATGGTTTTCAGGCACATAAGCTTCCGCTCTTTTACACACTTTTTATCCGCTTTGATAGTTATGATAGTATGCTCAACTCACAGGCAAAAGAGTTTTTCAAAAATAGTGTCGCACCGCATCTTTATGCATATAGAACAAATGAGAATGGTCAACCAGTCAAAACCCCTATTGCATTAGACTACTATGAAGGGGTCTACATAACAGTTGCTGCAGGAGATCGCAACAATATCTACACTAGCGATGAAGAGATACGTAATTTCTTGCAAAATCAGTCTGATGAGGTAGGAAATGATTATATAACAGTAGAGAACCATGTGACTATCTACGATGAAGATCTCCAAGATTTTAATACAAAAGTTAAGGCCCTGCTAACTGTAGCACAGCAAACTTACCGTCCAGATATCAATGATAGTGATTATGATCCAGCATATCCAAATGGAAAACCAGGATCACCTGACAATCACTACTATCGCAAAGCAGTTACAACTGAGATCTTACAAAATGCTTTTAAAGATGGTGACCAAAGAGCATACATTATGCATGGGGTATGGGAGAGTGTATGGGATCATGAAAACTCCCATATAGATGTGAGATTTCAAAAAGCTGCAGGACCTGTAGGGGCTCATGTGGTACAAGGTCCGGTAGAGCCTTTTTATAAGACAATCAAACAGGTATAATAAATATATGAGAATACTGCTCGTTGAGGATGATAAAGCACTCTGTGATACGCTCTATGATGTTTTATCGGCAGAAGGAATAGAAATAGAATCGGCTTATAATGGCAAAGAGGCTTTTGAAAAGCTCTTTACCAAACATTATGAGATACTTCTTCTTGATATCGATATCCCTTACGCTGATGGTTTTACAATTTTAGAAGAGGCGCACCAATACAATCCAAAAATTGGTGCTCTCTTTATGACTGCACTCGATACTCCAACAAACTTAGAAAAGAGTTTTCAAAAAGGAGCGGATGATTATATCCGCAAACCATTTACTATTACCGAACTTCTTCTAAGACTTAAAGCCATTTATAAAAGATTGCATAGCGGTAAAAGTGAGATTATTGCAATAGATGACACCTTTTCATTTGATCTTGTACACAAAAGACTGCTCTATAAAAATGAAGAGTATGATCTTTCACCAAAACTCAAGAAACTTTTGTACATTTTAGCTCGCCATGCAAATGTAACTGTAGAAAAAGGAGTCATTGAAGAGACTCTTTGGGAAAATGAAGAGCTTCCAGATCCTGCAATCATTCGGATCTACATAAAAGAGCTTCGCAAAATTTTGGGAAAAGAGCATATTAGCACAATCAAAGGGGTTGGTTATAGACTGGAAACATTATGAAAGAAAAATGCTTTTAAAATTTATATCAATCTATATGTTTACTTCCTTTTTCCTCCTTGCAATTATTGCAGTACTTTATTATTTTGATGCAAAAAGAGATATTCTCATACAAGCCAATATGAAAATGCAGCAAGTAGTCTCACAGCTGCGTCAAAATCCTAATATTCATCCAAAAGGTTTTGATATATATATCGATAAGGCTCAAAAATACCATTTTCCCGCATTTACAATAACAGACAAGCATATCGAATATGTCGCTTGTGCCAATAAATTTTTTCCAAACAAAGTCTTTGTAGTCAAAACATCAGCAGATTTTATCAAAAATGAGCAAAAGAAAATCCTTTACAAAATTGCATTTATGTATATCCTGCTCTTTTTTCCTTTCCTTCTAGTGAGTTATTTTTTGGCAAAATATGCCATCAAGCCAGCAAAAGAAGCATACAGTGCTATCTATGGATTTACTCAAGATATTATTCATGATATGAAAACTCCCGTGACAACGATCTCTTTAAATAGTGAGCTACTGCAATGCTCCAACCAAAAGAGTCTGAAGCGCCTCAATATTGCAGTTGATACACTCAAAGCACTCTACCAAAATCTTGAACAGTTTATGCTTTTTCAAAAGAGTTTTCATCCACAAAAGTTCAATCTCAAAAAACTTGTAGATTCGCGTATTGAATATCTGCACTCTATGAACCAAAATGCCAACTTTTTTGTTGATATTCCCTTAAAATTAGAACTCTACACAGATAAGATGATGTTTACTCGTATCTTGGACAATCTCTTGATTAATGCAATGAAATATAGTACTCCTACAATCGATATTAAGATTATGTATGAAAATGGGAAACTGAGTATAGAAAATCCGGGAGAACCTATTAAAAATCCTCAAAAGCTTTTTGAGCGTCACTACCGAGAAGCACTCTATGTTCCTGGCTTTGGATTGGGAATGAATATTGTGAAAAAGTTGCTTGATAAACTGGAGATAAACTTATACTTTTTTGCAAAGAAGAATGCAACAAAAATCTCTTTAGAAATTGAGCATTTACAAAAGTAGTTTTTACTCATAAGAGAAAAATCTCTTATGAGTTACTCTTTTGCTTATCGCTCTCTTCGAGTTTCTTCACAGCTGAACTCATTGTAAGGAGTACAATACCATCAAAAAAGAGACTAATACCTACAAAAAGTCCAACCAAAAAGAGAGAGCTAAATGGCCATCCTACCAAAAAGATCACTCCTAAAATAATTGAGAGAATACCATTGATGAGAATGAGCCACCAGTATTTATTTTCTCCCTTCATCTGCCCAGCCAGTGCAAAAGAGGCAAAGCCATCTAGAAAGAAGTAAATAGACAAGATAATACCTAAAGCTGCTACACCTGGAAGAGGGAAAAAGATAACAAGTGCCCCTGTAAGAAAATAGATAAAGGCTTTGAGCCATCCTAGCCAATCTTTCTTGTCTGTCTGGTATGTGTGATAACCTATTGTAATACCACTAAAAATAAACAAAAATGCTACAAAATATGCAGTAGTGAGACTCATCACGACTGGATAAAATATACCAACAAGTCCCAACAGAAGAAAAATTACTCCAGCAATTTTGGAGTGTTTTTCAAAGTTTTTCAAAAGCTCTTTGTCTCCGATAAAATTTTGATAACCAACCATAATATACCTCCTATAGTGTTAGGTCCATAACACCTTTGGCTTTTTCGATAAGCTCATGTGTTACAGCTCTATTTTCTTCATCAAGTTTTTTCATAATACGTGCCAAAACAAGTGTCAATCCTCCTACAATCTCCGGCAAGCTCTTTTCTAGCTCAACTTCAAGCTCTAAAAGAGGTGGATATGTTGCAAGACGCTCTAATATATCTTTTACTTCAATCTCTTGCTCTAACTTTTTAAACTCATTGATTGTCTCTTCCAAACCTTTTGTGATAGGAAGATCATATTTCCAGATCACATCACGACCATTATATTTGGCTGCCTTTTGACCCATGAGCAAAAGATCGTAAAGCTTTTGCTCTACGATATCCGTAACATCTTTTGCATGACCTTTTTTGATATCAAGGCTTGCTCCTCTTCTAAATAACTCTTCTAGATGATGAAACCCCATTACTGCCATTTTCTCCTCCTTATTTGTTTACTTTCTTTACAGCTTTATCTTTAAATTCATTGAGTTTAGCAAGTAACTCTTCAAAGAGTTTTTCTGCTTTATTTTTACCTTTGACCTCTTTTTCTACCTTCTCTATCAAATCATCAAGCATTTTATATGTAGTATCAGAACTACTTGTATATCCTAAAGCTTTCGCTTTTTTGAGAGCTTTTTTTGCTTCAGTGAGCATCTCGAGTGCTTTTTTCTTATCATTTTTCGCCTCACTCTTTGCTACTTCTACAAGATGAATCGCTTGAAGAAGTGGAATTGGTGTAACAACATCAACCTCTACAAAAGTAGCAAGGGCTTGATTGAGAATATTTTTTGCTTCATCAACTCTGTTCTCATGCAAAAATTTTGCAGCAAGTTTCAAAGCCGCAGGATAAGATGCAAGTGGCAAGTTGATAATTTTGAGCACAATTTCACTGCGTAATGTATCTAGAATTGCTCTTGCTTCTTGGATTTTGTTTTCTGCTAGAAGCGCTTTTGCACTAATAATTGCAGTTTTGATATCTTCAAGAGTTCCAGGAAAATCTACAACCTCTATAGAACTGTCAATCGGTATAAGTGCTGGAGCATTTGGCACACTCAACACTACTTCAAGCTTTCCTATAGCCTTTTCCAGATCTTTAATCGCTTGATCTTTGTTTCCTTTATCAAGCTCTACTAACACTTTATTTGTAAGTGCAACAGCCTCAACTGCCTCTTTTACAATTTTGAGCTCTTTTTGCTCTTTTTTCACTTCACTTTTTGCTTGTGCAACAGCTTTATTTGATTCTGCCTTACTTGCTACAGAAGCAACAGCACCACTTACCAAAAGTGAAGCAGTAGCAATACTCAGAATGAGTTTTTTCATTTCAACCTCCTTATTTTATTTTGGTTGAAATGATTTTAGTACATTCTATATAATTATGCTGCTACTTTAGTTGCAATCTATCAAGAAGGTTTGCAATATTTGTGAGTTTGAGCTTTTTACGCTCAACTTCGAGGCTTCCTTCTTTTTTGAGCTCTTGAATATGGCGATTGACCACGTGGCGGACAGTACCTATCAACGAGGCAAGCTCTTCATGGGGGAGGTCATGGATGAGGCGGAGTTTAGCAGTTTGTGGATCAAAGTGCTTAAGTAAAAGCTTGATAAAACGTGTAGATGTATCAAGGAGGCTAAGATCTGTCGCAAGCTCTTCGAGATTACGCATCTCATTTGCTACATAACGAAAGAAAATTTTGCGAAATTCACTATTTTGATTGATCCATTCGCGCACAATATCAAGTGGTACTTGCAAAGCCTTGGAGTCTTCATATGCTTCAGTCACCACTTCATGCGGTTTCTCATCCATTAAAACTATCACATCAAACATATCTCCTCGAGAAAGAATCTTAATAGTCTGCTCTTTAGAGGTTTCAAAGTTGAATTGATACACCTTGATACGCCCTTCTATAATAAAATAGAAGTAACGCATAGTATCATCGCTACTCATAGCAGGCATATTTTTATAATACTCTACAATTTTGCCGTAGCGATTGATATCATCTATGACAAAATTTGGGACTGCAGAAAAAAGTTCTATATTATACTCTTGTCTATCCATCAAAACTCCAATCCAAAACTTCCAAATGATCCCATATGAGGATTTGTATAGCCAAATTTGGCAGCCCAGCTCTGTAACATCAAAATATCGTTTTTGGGATCGATCCCTTGCGGACAAACCTCTGTACAGTTGCCACACAAAGTGCAGTCCCAGATACCATTTTCAACTATCGCGTCGATATGCTCTTTTTTCTTCTGCTCTCTTTTATCACACACATAGCGGTAGACTCGTGTCAGCGCAAATGGACCTAGAAACGCTTCATTGACTTCATATACAGGACAGCTGCTATAGCAGCTGCTACATAAGATACAGTCACTTTGACGTTGCAAAAACGCAATATCAGCTTGCTCCAATTCTACCTCTTCCATATTAAGTGGATAGGCTTTGGATCGCTCAAGAGTTTCAAGTGCGCTCTTTTTATCACTAACTAAATCTCGCAGAGTCGGAGTAAACTGCAGTGGCTCGATGATATCGTTTTCTTGCACTTTGTATTCACAGGCTAAAACCTCTTTGCCATTGACACGCATAGCACAACTGCCACACACACCACTGCGACACATAAATGAAAATGTCAAAGTCCTATCAATGTGGCGTTTGATGTGACTCAGAGCCTGTAAGAGGGTCACATCCTGCGGTATATCATACTCCATTTCAATAGTAGGTGGTGCAAAATGGGGATGATAGCGACGTACTTTAATCTTCATAATATTTCCATTATATTAATTTTTTGTTATATTTTGCTTAACAAAATCTGCACATAAGACACCATCCTCTTTCCAAATAAAAGTGTGTGCATGATACTCCTCTTTGGTTTTTGGATGGTCTTTGCGATAGTGTGCTCCGCGACTCTCATTGCGCTGCACTGCTCCTACTACCATCGCTTCGGTTAGTTCTACCATATTGCCATACTCCAAAAATGCTATAAGTTCGGTATTGTAAAGTGGAGATTTATCTTTGATCCCCATAAAAGCAAGCTCTTTTTGATGCTGACGAATAACAGAGAGAACTCCTTTGAGTGCAAGCTCTTCTCTTACAATTCCAGCATTATGGAAGAGTACCTTTTGCAAAAACTCTTTTCTCTCCATAAAGTCGATACTGTTTGGAAGAGTAAAAACTGCTTTAATAAAATTACTATCTATAAGTGTTCTTTCAAAATTTTTCTCTTCTATTTCAAGACTCACAGCTGCTGCACTCTCACCAACCCTCTTACCCATTACTACAAGCTCAAGTAATGAGTTACCACCGAGTCTATTGGCTCCATGAAGCTTCACATTGGCGCACTCTCCCACTGCAAAAAAACCCGCAATATTTGTACCACCATTACTCTCTGTATCTATACCTCCCATTGTATAGTGAGCAGCAGGTTTTATAGGCAAAAGCTCTTTTGCTGGATCTACATTTTCATAGATCATAGCAAGTTTTCGCTCTTGGGGGAGTTCTCTTTGAATAATCTCTTCTCCGATTTCTCGCATATCCAAAAAGACCTCATTACCAATTGCTAGCTGCTCATAGATAGCACGAGAGATTTTGTCTCTTGTGGCAAGCTCATCGATAAATTGTTCACCCTTTTGATTGACTATCTTTGCACCTAGTCCTCTTGCAGCTTCACTAATGAGAATAGCGCTTTTTGCAAGAGCTGTTGGGTGAAACTGGACAAATTCAAGATCACTGAGCTTTGCTCCAGCTCGCATAGCCGCAGCAATTCCTTCACCAAAACTCCCTTCACCATTTGTACTAAATGGCCCATAAATTTTGGCAAAGCCTCCCGTTGCAAGAATGACTGCACGACTCAAGAGCTGCTTGACTTGTGTACTCCTTTTATCTAAAAGTGTTACACCATAAGCTCTATTATCTTCACTGATAATATTGAGTAAAAAGTGCTCATGCACAAAACGCACACCAAGTTTCAAAGCGTTATCATAGAGTGTATGTAATATTTTAAGGCCTGTATAATCTTGCGCATAGCAAGCACGTGGATTTGACGCTCCACCAAGCTTTCGCCTTGCAATCTCCTTGTCATCTCTATCAAAAGGCACTCCAATACTATCGAGCCACTTGATAGCTTTAGGAGCTTGCGTACACACAAATTCCACTACTTCAGGGTCTGCGAGACCTTGGCCTGATCGGAGAGTATCTTCGATGTGCTGCTGGATATCTTGCTGCGTTGAAGCTGCATTGATACCACCTTGTGCCATGGAAGTCTGCGCTTCAGTTGGGTAGCCTTTGCTCACGACCACTACATCTTTGCCAAGCTCAGCAGCCCTTATTGCAGCAACAAGCCCTGCACCCCCACTTCCTACAATAACTACATCACACTTCATGCTTCTCTCTCAATAGTCTCGCTATCGATCTCAATCAATGTATGGACATTGCCTCTTGGATTAAAGTCAGCAACCAATTTCATCCATTTTGGTTTGAGTCTTGCATAGAGAGTATCAAAAATCTCATTGGCACTATCCTCATGGGAAATATACCGGTCTCGAAAGGAGTTGATATAGAGTTTCAAAGCTTTAAGTTCTACCACATATTCATCTGGAATATATTCTAGATTGATAGTCGCATAGTCTGGATAACCACTGCGTGGGCACAGACAGCTAAATTCAGGCAGTGTTATTTTGATGCGATAGTTTTTTTTGTGCTTATTTGGCCAAATCTCAAGATCTTTTTGGGGATCAAACTCCTTGATCTCCTTCTCACCATATTTCATACTTCTCTCCTAAAAACTTTTTGAGCTCTTCGGCTTGCATAGGTTTGGCTATTGCAAAACCGCCTACATAATCAGCCCCAATCCTAGCAAAAATATCCAAAAGTTCAATTTTATCTATAAATTTTATGATACTTTTTATACCCAGTTTATGGAGTATCACGATCCAGTTTTCCAAAAGTACGCGGTAGCGGTCCTCATCAATTTTTTTCGTAAAAAACTTATCAAACAACACAAAATCGGCCTCGATATTTTTAATATACTCTACTGATGCATTGAAAGCTCCAAAATTATTGAATGCAATTTTAAAGCCATGCTCTTTGTACATCTGTAAAATCGATTTATAATACTTAATATCATTATAGACAGTAGGCTCATAGAGCTCTATTACTGCATTGTGCGGTGAAAGTACAGAATCTTCAAAAAGTTTGAAAAATCTCTTGCTAAAGAGGCGGTTACGCACTGAATAGGGTGAGAGATTGAATGAGTAGAGGCTCTTTGTATCTAATTGATACTTTTTACACTCTTCTATCAACTTTGTTACAACAGCTAGATCATAGCTATTTTCTAAACCCAGTCTATTCATGACGGGTATATATTGGCTAGGGTGAATGATATTTCCCTCACTATCTAAGAGCTTAACAAGAATCTCGATATAGTCAAACTTTTTGACTTGGAGATGGTAGAGGGGTTGATAGAAAAGGAGAATTTTATTCTCTTCAATGCTCCTTCTCACTATCGCATCAAAATCACTATCTTTTTTTGGCCTCTTTTTGGATGTGAGTTTGCATTTTCCTTTGCAGTAATATATCTCTTCATAGAGATGATCAAGAAGGTGCTTGATATCATTATGATCAGCTTGTGTGTAAGTAGCAAAGAGTTTTATCTCAATATTGTCAATAAATTGATTATCATAAGTAAGCAAGAAGTTCTCAACTGCCTCTTTGACTCTCTTTTCTGGTGCATTTATCAAAAGTAAAAAATCTCCAGCACGCATGCGAGCTATTGGAACACTTCCGAAAATAGTAGAGAAGTAGCTATCAATAATATGGGAAAACTTCTGTAAGACCTTATCGCCATTCTCTATACCGTAGCGTTCATTGATATCTTTGATATTATCGATTGAAATGAGTACGAGGATGCTTCTTTGCGGGTTGATATTTTTTCGCAAGAATTTTTCAAAAAATCGTCTATTAAAACTCTCGGTCATATCATCGAGGATCTTCTCTTTTTGCGAGGAAAAGATCATAAAAAATATGAAATAGACTGAAGCAAAGATACCAGAGAGGAGTATAAAAGTATCATACAAAAATGATCGACTCTCATTAGTAATTACCAAAACCAATAGTGACATTAAAATCACTATTGGTATAGCGGTACGGAGTGCTAAGAGAAATTTTCTTTGGCGATCATACTTTGCTGAATACACTTACACATCCAGATGTTTCACATCTTTGGCATGCTCTTCAATATAGCGTTTGCGAGGTTCTACCTCATCACCCATAAAGAGATTGAAAATCTCACTTGCTTCTTCGGCATTATCTACTGTAATACGAAGAAGTCGTCTATTTTCTGGATCCATAGTTGTTTCCCAAAGCTGTTCAGGATTCATCTCACCAAGACCTTTATAGCGCTGAATATATGCACCCTTTTTCGCATTTTTTTCTACCTCTTCCAATATATCTATAATATCTTTGTCTTTAAGTTCTGGTGGAATACGTTCCTCGATCTTTTCAAAAATATAGACAGCCTCAACATAGTAGGGATTTGTAAAGAGCTCATCATCAATAATAATCTCTTCCAAACCATCTTCAGTTTGCACATAGAGATGAATTTTTTCATCATCTATCTGCTTATTTAAGATATTGTAATTTTTACTATCCAAAAATTTCTTGATCTCTTCATAAAGTTTTTGATTATCAAGAGCTGCAAGGTCACGATTTTCTATAAGATAACGTACTACTTCAATAAGTGCATAGCGTTTTTCAAGATCTTTAAGCACCATACGATAGTGGGCTACCATTTTCAAAAAATCTATGAGGTCATAGCGACCGAGATTAACTTGATCCAAAATAGCATCTACGCCATTTTCGATCAAAAATTGTGCAAGTTCTGTATCATCTTTGAGGTATACCTCTTTTTTGCCTTTTTTATAACGATACAGAGGTGGTTGCGCCATATAGAGATATCCTTTTTCTACAATTGGCTTGAGAAAGCGGAAAAAGAATGTAAGAAGCAGCGTCTGAATATGGCTACCATCTACATCGGCATCTGTCATAATGATAATCTTATGATAGCGCAGTTTATTTTCATCAAACTCTTCACCGATACCACATCCAAGTGCAGTAATTATATTTTTGATCTCTTCAGATTTTAAAATTTTGTCTAGACGTGCTTTTTCAACATTTAAAATTTTACCTTTCAAGGGCAAAATTGCTTGAAAAACTCTATCACGTCCCTGTTTAGCACTACCACCTGCACTGTCTCCCTCAACCAAAAAGAGCTCACTAATTGATGGGTCTTTACTCTGACAGTCTGCAAGCTTACCTGGAAGAGTTCCAACACTCATGCTATCTTTACGGCGTACTAGCTCTCTAGCTTTTTTTGCTGCCTCTCTTCCCCTTGCAGCTGCAAGAGCTTTTTGCATGATTGCTTTTGCATCTATTGGATTCTCTTCAAAATATTTAGTTAGCTTCTCATATGTCAGTTTCTGGACGATCGGACGTACATAAGATGAACCAAGCTTTCCTTTTGTTTGTCCTTCAAATTGAGGTTCTGGTACTTTTACACTCACAACTGCCACAAGACCTTCACGTACATCTTCACCAGTTATTTTGACATTTTTTTCTCGCTGATTCGCGTTTTGTGCGATATAGTTAGAAATCGCACGCGTAAGTCCAGCGCGAAAGCCACTTTCGTGTGTTCCACCTTCTGGTGTGCGGATATTATTTACAAAGCTTAAAACCTTTTCATCGAATCCTGAGTTATAAAGAAGTGCTATATCCACCTCAACATCATCGATCTTATCTTGGATAGTAATAGTACTTGTAATTGCCTCTTTGGTATTGAGATCCTGAACAAATTGTGAAATACCGCCTTCAAAGTGATAAACCTCTTTTTTACCAATTCTTTCATCAGTAAATTTGATAGTTATTTTTGGATTGAGATATGCAAGTTCTTTGAAACGTTTAGCAAGAATGTCAAATTTAAATTCCGTTGTTTCGAATATCTCGTCATCTGGCCAGAACTCTATTGTAGTTCCAGTACGATTAGTCTCTCCTATGACAACAAGATCTGTTACAGGTATACCTCTTTCAAATTCTTGGCGCCAAATTTTTCCATCACGTTTAATAGTCATAATGAGTTTTTTCGATAGTGCGTTCACAACGCTCACACCCACACCATGCAAACCACCACTTACTTTGTATGCACTATCACCGCCAAATTTCCCACCAGCATGCAAAACTGTGAGAACTACAGTAGCAGCTGGAATCTTTTCAGTAGGATGGATATCTACTGGGATTCCTCGTCCATTGTCACTGATTCTTGCACTTCCATCTTTTGTAAGAGTTACTTCTATTTTGTCACAGTAGCCTGCCATAGCTTCATCAATGGCATTGTCCACTACTTCATAAATAAGGTGATGCAATCCTTTTATACTTGTATCTCCGATATACATCCCTGGTCTTTTGCGTACTGCTTCAAGACCTTTGAGGACTTTGATTTTTTCTGCACTGTATTGGTTAGTGTTCATAGACTCCCTTTAAAACTGTTAAATTACTATTGGCATAACGATAGTTATGAAGTTATTGTTTTTGAGTTCAAATGGAAGTTCTGGTTCATTAATTCCCATGATAAATTCGTTGCCATCGATATTGTTGAGAAAATCGAGAATATAGCGGCTATTGACTGCCATGACAAACTTTTCTTCAAATGGTGTAGCAATTTCGAGTTCTGTTTGCGCTTCAATATTTTCATCACTAAGACTTTTAAAAATTATTCTATCTTTTAAGAATGTCAGTTTTATCTCATTAGAGACAATAGTGATCTGTTTTATCGCCTCTACCATACTATCTTTTGGTAATGTTAATTCGTAGTTGAGGGATTTTGGAATGATACGTTCATAATCTGGAAATTTACCGTTGATGAGTTTTGTAAAGAAGAGGTATGGCCCACTTTGGATAATGAGGTATGTCTCATCATAGTGCATCGCAATATCATCGAAGAAAAGCTTTTGGATCTCAATAATTGCTTTTTTGGGAATAATGAGGTGGAACACTTTTCCCATAGATTGTGGAAGCGTTACAATAGCAAGGCGTCTTGTATCGGTTGCTACAAAGTTGATTTTATTCTCTTTGATATCTATGAGTGCACCATTGAGTTCATATTTAGGATTGTTTGTATCAATTGCAGGTGTGATTTTTTTGAGTGAGCTGATAAACTCTCCGCTTTTGATGTCAATCTTTGGAAGATTGTCAGTTTCTGGAAATTTTGGATATTCATTTGGATCAAACATAGGAAGTTTAAACTTTGAGTGTTCTTGCGTAATATGGAGTGTTTCATCTACGGTAGCAAGTGTCACATTACTATCTTTAAGAATTCGTATAATGTCGAGGAGTTTTTTTCCATTTGCAGTAGCTTTTCCCGGATGTATGACTCTTACATTATCTGTTTTTGTTTTGAGACCTGTTTCATAATCAGTCCCTTTAACTATAAGTCCACTCTCATCTGCTTCAAGATAGATATGTGAAGTTATTTGGCTTAAGTCTTTTTTTTCCAAAAATGGTTGCATTTGTGAGAGAATCTGTTCGAGTAGGGATTTTTTGATCTCGATCTTCATACTTTTCTCCGTTTAAGGGATTTTTTATATTTTATAGTTATTTTCCTTTATATTATTTAAAATATTTTAGTGGTAGTAGTAATTTGGAGTGAAAAGGTGAAAAAGTTGAGCTTTATACTGTTTTTGTGGGTGCGATAAGTTTTTTCTTTTTTCACTCTTCACTACTTGCATGTGATTTAATTTTGTGTGCAAGCTCTTCTATTTTGAGTTTGAAATTTTCATCTTGTTCTATCATCTCTTTGACCTTTTTCATTGCATGACTTACCGAAGTGTGATCTTTCATTCCAAAAAACTGGGCAAGTTGTGGCATGGAGTTTGGTGTGAGAGTACGAGCTAAATAGATGACGATGCGCCTTGCATTGACTATCTGACGATTGCGGCTTCTACTTTTAATTTCACTTGGTTTGATATTGAGTTCACTCGATACCACATCGACAATATCTTTGAGAGAGATATTTTTTTGCTGTTCTCTTTTTTGCTCACCCAAGACATTTTTGGCTAGATCCATAGTTATCTGTTGGTTGACAAGTGTGGAATAGGCGTTGAGTTTGAGGATAACACCCTCAATTTCTCTGATATTGCTATCCATGTTTGCTGCAAGATAATTAACTATCTCATCATCAAGATTGATACCATTGAGCTCACACTTTTTTTTGATAATTGCAATTTTTGTTTCAAGTTCTGGTGGCTGGATATCGGCGATGAGTCCCCACTCAAAGCGGCTTTTGAGACGTTCTTCAAGTCCGGCAATCTTTTTTGGAGGTTTATCGCTTGTGAGGACTATCTGCTTGTGTTCGTTGTGGAGCTCATTGAAAGTATGGAAAAACTCCTCTTGTGTACGCTCTTTTCCACTGAGAAACTGTATATCATCAATGAGTAAAATATCACAATCTCTGTACTTTTCACGAAATTTTTCTATCGTTTTATTGCGCAAATGATAGGTAAAATCGTTCATAAACTGTTCAATTGTAGCATAGATAACTACGCGGTTTTGCTTGATGTTATAGTTACCAATAGCATGGAGAAGGTGGGTTTTTCCAAGTCCAACACCTCCATAGATAAAGAGAGGATTGTATGTTACCCCTGGTTTTTTGGCAACACTCTCAGCCGCACTATATGCAAACTGGTTAGAGCTTCCTACAACAAAATTTTCAAAAGTGTAGGTAGGATTGATCTTTGTGCTCGTGTTAGATGGGGGTTGAGAAGCCATTTGTTTTTGGATTTTTTGCACACTCTTTTTAGATGAACGAATTATTACTTCTGTCTCGATACCGGTCTCAAGTTCAAAAAGTTGCTGAAGCTTCTCTTTGTACTTTGTCTTTACCCAGTTTGCTATGAAAAGATTTGGAGCATTGAAGACTGCTTGATCAACTTTGGAGGCCTCCTCATCAAAAGAGAGATTTTTTATGTAGCGTTCATACTCAATCTGCGAAATCTCATCTTTGAGCATAGCAAGGATCTTATCACCTAACACGAAAAACCTTTATGTGAATATTAAGATTTGATTTATGTGAATATTTAATTCATATTGTATCGAAAATGTAGGTAATTAGGTAAAATGTTGCAAGA